>JBILYK010000015.1:0-51116 GCA_044377735.1 Paracoccaceae bacterium
CAAGCGAAGGCTGCCGAACACGGAAGCAGATCAATCGCTCAAAGAACAAGACCGCGGCTCGGCGGTGCAAGTCGCATGTGCAAAACCGCTTGACTGGGACGACCCCGTTACCGAAGTCCAGAGCCTACATCAACAACGGGGGCGATCTGATTTGTGAAACCAGCGGTAATGGGTATGACAAGGCGCGCTCTACCCTGTCGCATACGCTGCGTTTCGGGATTGAAGAATTGGTGCGGATCGCCGGTTCCCAAGCCAACAATGGCACCGGCAATGACTTGAACAACAAGATTGTCGGCAACGCCTCTGCCAATATCCTGTCTGGCCGCGCGGGCACGTACACCCTGTTTGGCGGGGCCGGGGCGGATCAGTTGTTCGGCACAGATGGCAATGACTGGCTTTACGGCGGCGCAAGCGGTGACGTGCTGCTTGGCGACGCAGGTTGTGACACGCTGGCGGCGGGCATCGAGGACGATCTGATCATCATCACTGGGCCAAGCTAGGCCAAATATAGACCCAATTGACGCATCAAACCCCGCCGATCCGCCCCCGCACGCCGCCGGTCTGGCCACGGTCCAGCAAGAGATGGTCCAACAAGACGCAGGCCATCATCGCCTCACCCACTGGCACTGCGCGGATGCCGACACAGGGGTCATGACGACCCTTGGTGATCAGGTCGATCTCCTCACCCTTCACATTTATCGTCTGGCGCGGCGTCAGAATCGACGAGGTCGGCTTGATCGCAAAGCGCACGACCACCGGCTGACCCGAGGAAATGCCGCCCAAGATCCCGCCCGCGTGGTTCGACTGAAACTCTGGCCCGTTTGGCCCCATGCGGATTTCATCGGCGTTCGCGACCCCCGTCAGGCTGGCCGCCGCCATACCATCGCCAATCTCCACCGCCTTGACCGCGTTGATCGACATCATCGCCGAGGCCAGATCGCTGTCGAGCTTGGCATAAAGCGGGGCGCCAAGACCCGCAGGCACGCCACTGGCCACGACCTCAATCACTGCGCCCACGGAATTGTGCGACAGGCGCAACTCATCCAGATAGACCGCCCAATCCCCTGCCGCCACCGGATCGGGGCACCAAAACGGGTTGGTGTCGATCACCGCATCGTCAAACCGCGCCCGGTCAATGCCTCGCGGACCCATCTGCACCATATAGCCGCGAATGGTCAGGCTGGGCATCAGCGCCTCCAGCACCTTGCGCGCGACACCCCCCGCCGCCACACGGCAGGCAGTTTCCCGCGCCGAGGACCGACCCCCGCCACGATAATCCCGCACCCCGTATTTCTGGTGATAGGTGATGTCAGCATGTCCCGGCCGGAACGCCTGCGCGATGTCGCCGTAATCCTTGGACCGCTGGTCGGTATTCTCGATCATCAGCGAAATCGAGGTGCCGGTCGTCACACCTTCAAACACCCCCGAAAGGATACGCACCTCGTCCGGCTCTTTCCGCTGGGTGGTGAATTTCGACGTTCCGGGTTTGCGCCGGTCCAACCAAGGCTGCAGATCAGCCTCGATGAGCGCAATCCCCGGAGGACAGCCGTCCACGGTGCAGCCGATCGCCGGACCGTGGCTTTCGCCCCAGGTGGTGACCCGGAACATGTGACCATAGGTGTTGAAGCTCATCCCTGCCTCCGCGCTTTTCCCCCGCATAGGCCGAACGGGCCTGCGGGGGAAGGGGTTATGCGACGGTTCCTGCGCCGCTTGACCCAAAAGCATCAGAACGATTGAGATGGGGACAATTCACACCCAGACAGGCTGGCCGAGCCAAAGAAACGTGAGAAATTCCGTGCGGCTCATTGCTTGCTCAAGGCAAGGCCAGCCACCTGCGCAGGGGTAACATTGATGTAATCCAATACCCGGCGACGGGGTTTATTCGCACAACTGGTTCATCGCGCGCACCAGCGCGTCGGATATCCCCGGCTCAGACAGTGCATGTCCCGCAAGCGGAATCATATGCAGGCGCGCCTTTGGCAGGCCCTGCGCCAAGGCCCAGGCCGAGGTGGGCGGGCAGATCATGTCAAACCGGCCTTGAACGATGGTGGTTGGGATCTGCGCGATCCGGTCCAGATTGCGCAGGATCCACGCGTCGCCGTCCAGAAAGCCGCCATTGACGAAATAGTGGTTCTCCAGCCGGGCAAAGGCGCGAGCATATTCCGCTGGTCCATCGCCTGTTGTGCCGTCGCCATGCACCGAGGCCAAGGCGTTTTCCCACGCCGTCCAAGTCCGTGCCACGCGGGTCTCTTCGCCCAAATGCCCCGAAAACAGCCGCCGATGATAAGCGGCCAAAAGGTCGAACCGCTCGTCTTCAGGAATGGGGGCCAGAAACCGTTGCCACAGCTCGGGATAAAACGCCCCCGCACCGCCGCCATAAAACCAGTCCAACTCGGCCCGGGTCATCAAGAACACGCCGCGCAGCACCATCGCGGCCACCCGCTCGGGATGGGTGATCGCATAGATCAGGGCCAGTGTTGCGCCCCATGAGCCTCCGAACAGGATGAACCGGTCAATCCCCAGCGTCTCCCGGATCAATTCGATATCACGGACCAGATGCCATGTGGTGTTGTCGTCCACGCTGGCATGGGGGCGCGAACGCCCACAGCCGCGCTGATCAAACAGCACCACCCGATAATGTGCCGGGTCAAAATAACGCCGCATCGCCGGGCTGCATCCACCCCCCGGCCCGCCGTGCAACACCAAAACCGGCACCCCCGCCGGATTGCCGCATTGCTCGACAAACACCCGATGCCCATCACCCACGTCGATCACCCTTTGGTCAAAGGGGTCCAGACTCGGATAAAGGTAATCGACTGCGCGCTTTTGGCCTGATCTCTGGTCCATCATCGTCCTATATAGTGCCCAAAGACTGCGCCGCATCGCGGCTGTGTGCAAGGAGTTCTGCATGACCACCACCATCGATCCCGCCGAAGTGGCCAAATTCGAAGCCATGGCCGCCGAGTGGTGGGACCCCAACGGCAAGTTCAAACCGCTGCATCTGATGAACCCCTGCCGTCTGGATTACATCACCAGCCAGATCGCGGCTGAGTTTGACCGCAATCTTGCGGAGCCTGCGCCCTTTGCTGGCCTGCGGATTCTCGACATCGGCTGTGGCGGGGGCCTCTTGTCCGAACCCATGGCTCGGCTTGGGGCCACGGTGGTGGGCGCCGACGCCGCACCGCGCAACATTCCCGTGGCGCAGGTGCATGCCGAACAGTCCGACCTGACAATCGACTATCGCCACACCACGGCCGAGGATCTGGCGGCGGCGGGCGAGCAGTTTGATGTCGTGTTGAACATGGAGGTTGTCGAACATGTCGCCGATCCCTTGGCTTACATGACCGCCTGCCAGCAGCTTTTAAAGCCCGGTGGGCTGATGATCTGCTCGACCCTGAACCGCAATCCGAAATCCTTTCTGATGGCGATCATCGGAGCGGAATGGGTGATGCGCTGGCTGCCCAAAGGCACCCATGACTGGGCCAAGTTCATCACTCCTGATGAACTTTATGGCCTGATCCGCCAAGCCGGCCTTGATCCGGTGGACAAGAAGGGGATGGTGTTTAACCCCGTCTCATGGCGCTGGGCGGTGTCGGATCGGGATCTTTCGGTCAACTATGTGACCGCCAGCATCAAGCGGTAAACAGTCTCTAACCCGCCGGTTAGAGACTGTATCAGGCGATCAAACCCCTTTGCTCGACCGCGCCCAAAGGTTCAGGTCCGGCTCCTCGGCAATTGCGTCAATCCGCGCCAATTCATCGGCAGTAAAGCTGGTATTGGCCACCGCACCGACGCAATCCACCACCTGCTCGGGCTTTGACGCCCCGATCAGCGCACTGGTGATCCGCCCATCTCGCAAGACCCAGGCCAGCGCCATCTGCGCCAGCGTCTGGCCACGCGCCTCGGCAATCGAGTTCAGTGCCCGCACCGACTCAATCGCGCGCGGGGTGATCGTGGCTGGGTCGAGCGATTTGCCCTGCGCTGCACGGCTGCCCTCAGGAATGCCGTTCAGGTATTTCTTGGTCAAAATCCCTTGGGCCAAAGGCACAAAGGCGATGGACCCCACGCCCAAATCATCCAGCGTGTCTTTCAGCCCGTCACGTTCCAGCCAGCGGTTCAGGATGGAATAACTGGGCTGATGGATCAGCATCGGCGTGCCAAGGTCGCGCAAGATCGCCACCGCCTCACGCGTGCGCTGGCTGTTATAGCTGGAAATCCCCACATAGAGCGCCCGACCCGACCGCACGATGTGATCGAGCGCCATCATGGTTTCTTCCAGAGGCGTCTCGGGGTCAAAGCGGTGCGAGTAAAAGATGTCCACATAGTCCAGCCCCATCCGCTTCAGCGACTGGTCGCACGAGGCAATCACATATTTCCGGCTGCCCCATTCGCCATAAGGCCCGGCCCACATGTCATAGCCAGCTTTCGACGAGATGATCATTTCGTCTCTGTAAGGCCGAAAATCACTTTTCAGCAGATCACCAAGCGCCTCTTCGGCACTGCCGGGGGGCGGGCCGTAATTGTTGGCCAGATCGAAATGCGTGATGCCATGATCAAAGGCCGTCCTGCAGATCGCCCGCTTGGTGTCATGCGGCGTGTCTTGGCCGAAATTGTGCCATAGCCCAAGGCTGATGGCGGGAAGTTTCAGCCCAGAACGGCCGCAGCGGTTATAGCTCATGCGGTCATAACGGCTGGGGTCGGCGTGATAGGTCATGGGGCACCTTGCGCGTAAGTTCAGGGGACAAACCTAGCGCCCTGCACCGGGCAAGCACAAGGTGGCCAAGGGCGCCACGCATCGGCCGCGCTCAGGGCGGCAGTTTGCCGCCGTTGCAGGTAAATCCCCGCAGGTCACATTGCGCATCCCCCCAAGCCTTGCGATACTGTTCCATCTGGTTCCGGGGGTAAATGATGGCTGCCGCAACGATCCGCTCCATGGGTCGGATATGTTTTCTTGGGCTGGCCGTTGCGGCATCCGGCGCGCAGGCGCTTGAAACGGTTGATTTCCAAGTCATCACTCAGGACGCCACGCTGATCCGTGCGCTGCAGTCGGTCTCAGTGATCCTTGCGGCCGAACGCGATGGTCAAACCGAGGCGCAAGACATTCTTTCGGATGGCCGCGCCGAATACGGTGCCCTTCTCAACGCCCTGTATGCCCGTGGTCATTATTCGGCGGTGATCCATGTCTTTGCCGATGGTCGCGAGGTGGCAGATATTCCTCCGCTTGATGCTCCTGCGCGCATCGACCAGATCAAGATCACGGTTGACCCTGGCCCGCGATTTGCCCTGTCGCGCGCGACGCTGCACCCTTTGCCAAGCCGACCAAACTTGCCCGAAGGTTTTCGCATCGGCGCAACGGCGGAAAGCGGTATCATCATCGCGGCCGCAGATGCGGCAGTGGACGGTTGGCGCACCCAAGGCAACGCCAAGGCCAAGGTCACGGCCAAGAACATAGTGGCCGACCATGCAAGCGCCACGCTTGCCGCCGATATTGAAATCTCCCCCGGCCCAGTCTTGCGCTTTGGAAAACTGACCGTCACCGGGCGGGACCGGATGCGCGAAGGCCGGATCCTGAAGATCGCGGGCCTGACCGAGGGAAAGCAGTTTGACCCGGCCGAGCTTGACCGCGCCGTCGCGCGCCTGCGCCGAACGGGTGTGTTCAAATCCGTCAGTCTTGCCGAAGATGAGGCGATTACCCCGCCAGATTATCTGGGCATCACGGCCACCGTGGTGGAACAAAAACCGCGCCGCTACAGCTTGGGGGCCGAGCTGGGCAGCCTTGACGGGCTCAAGCTTTCGGGCACATGGCTGCACCGCAACCTGATGGGCGGGGCCGAGCGGCTGGAGCTGGGGGCCGAGGTTGCCAATATCGGATCGGGCACAAGCGGGGTGGATTACACCCTTGGTGCCAAACTTGACCGCCCCGCCACCTTTACCGCCGACACCACCCTCGGTCTTGCCATCGAATTCGGCCATCTTGATGAAGCTGATTTCTTCGCCGACATCGCCTCGGCCTCGGTCACACTCAGCCATGTGTTCTCCGACAGCCTCACCGGTCGGGCGGGCCTGTCCTACAGCTATGCCGCCATTACCGATGAGGTGGGCGATGCCATCTACCGCGACCTTGCCTTGCCCTTGGGCCTGACATGGGACCGCCGCAACAGCAAAACTGACGCCAAACGTGGGTTTCTGATCGATGCCGAGGTGAAACCCTTTGTCGGCTTTGGCATCACTGACAACGGGCTGCGCGCCAAGCTGGACCTGCGCGGCTATCGGGCCTTGGGGGCCGAACAGAGACTGGTTCTGGCGGCTCGTCTGCAAGCTGGCGCCATCTATGGCGCCTCGCTTTTGGGCACCCCGCGCGACGATCTGTTCTATTCGGGTGGCGCAGGCACCGTGCGCGGTCAGCCCTATCAATCGCTGGGCGTCCCACGAACACGTATAGCCGCAGACAATACAACCATCGGCGCCAATCACTTCCTTGGCGGCTCGCTTGAAGCGCGGGTAAAGGCCAGCGAAACCATCGGCGCTGTGGGCTTCATCGACGTCGGCCGCATCGATGTGGACGGGTTTTTCACGGACATCGGCGATTGGCACGCCGGGGCTGGGCTTGGCATTCGCTATGCCACCGGGGTTGGTCCCCTGCGGCTGGATGTTGCCGCGCCTGTGAGTGGTGACACTGGAAATGGGGTGCAATTCTACCTCGGACTGGGACAGGCGTTCTGATGCTGCGTCGCACCTCCCTCGCCCTTTGCCTTGCCCTCTGCCTTGCCCCGCTGCCGGCCCTCTCCCAGCAAAGCGACCGTGATTATCTGACCGCCCTTCTTGAGGACAACCTGTCTGGTGCCGGTCGGCAGGTGGTCATCACCGGCTTTCAGGGCGCGCTTTCGTCGCAGGCCAGCTTGGCCGAGCTGACCATCGCCGACGATCAAGGCGTCTGGCTTACCCTGCGCGATGTGGTGCTGGACTGGAACCGCGCCGCGCTCTTGACCGGCAATGTTTCGGTTAACGAGCTTTACGCCGCCGAGATTATCCTGAACCGCCTGCCCATGGCTCAGACCACGCCCCTCACCGAGGCGGGCGTGTTTTCCCTGCCCGATCTGCCGGTGTCCATCGACATTGGCCGCATTGCCGCAGACCGCATTTCGCTGGCCCCCGAGGTTTTTGGCCAGCCTGTTGAAGGTCAGTTTGAAGCCGACTTGACCCTTTCGGGGGGCGAAGGCACTGCCAATCTGAGGTTGGAACGGCAAGATTCTGGCCCGTCAGGCCGCATTGCCTTGACTGTCAGCTACTCCAACGCCAGCCAGACCCTTGCGATCGACCTTAGCGCGGCCGAAGGGGCCAATGGGCTGGTGGTCAATGCCCTTGGCATTCCGGGTCGGCCTAAGGCAGAGCTGACCGTCAAAGGCAAAGGGCCGTTTAGTGCCTTTGTCGCTGATCTAGCCCTGTCCACCAACGGCGCGGCGCGTCTGGCCGGGCGGGTAGTGACCCAATCGGCCGCAGGGCAAACCGGTTTTGCCGCCAACCTCGCGGGTGATCTCGCGCCTCTCTTCCTGCCCGACTATGCCGAGTTCTTCGGCCCCAGCGTCAGCCTTGTCGCCCAAGGCACCGCGCATGGTGACGGACGCCTTGACCTCAGTCGCGCGCATCTGACGGCTCGGGCGTTGGACATTACGGGCGCTCTGTCGCTCGACGCCGATGGCAGCCCGCGCAGCTTCGACTTGCAAGGCCGCATCGCCCAACCCGACGGCACCCCGGTTCTTTTGCCGCTGACCTCCGATCTACCGGTTCGCATTCAATCGGCCGACATCGCACTTGGCTATGACCGCGAAGACGGTGACGGCTGGACCACCCGCGCCAGCCTTACCAGCCTTGATCGGGAGGATCTGCGCCTGTCGTCGCTGGTCCTATCAGGTGCAGGGCGCATCACGCCGGGCCAATTTGGCGTGACCTTCCGCTTTGACGCCGAAGGTTTGCAGCCCACCGATGCCGCCCTTGCCCGCGCGCTGGGCTCGGTCGTGTCGGGTGATGCGGTGGTGAATTACGCCACCGATACCCCGGGCCTGTCGATCCCAACGCTGACCCTATTCGGGCAAGACTATACCGCCCGTATCACCGACGCGCGGATCGGCAGCCTTGCCGATGGCCTGCCCATCACGGGGCACATGACCGCCAGCCTTCCTGATCTCTCCCGCTTTGATGCATTGGCCCGCCGGCCCCTGCAAGGGGCGACCAAAGCCAGCGTTTCGGGCCGTATAGACCCGCTTTCACGTGCTTTCGACCTGTCGCTTCAGCTTGACGGACAAGATCTGGTCACTGGCCAGCCACTGCTTGACGGGCTGTTGCGCGGACCAACCCAATTTGCCGCGCAAATCCAGCGCAACCAGACCGGCACGCGGATGTCAAAGGGCACCCTCACGGGCAACGGCCTCTTGGGCAGTCTTGACGGCACCCTGTCAAGTGCTGCCAGCGACCTGACCGCAACGCTTGTGTTAAATGATCTTGCGGTTCTTGGGGACGGCCTTGGCGGCTCAGCACAGGCCAAGGCCCGGCTGACCGGCCCCTTGGAAAGCGCCCATATCACCGCCACTGCGACGGGCGAGCGTCTGCAGCTTGGCAATGCCGAACTGGATCGGCTTTTGGCCGGGCAAAGCAGCCTTGCCGCCGATCTGAACCTGCAAGACGGTCAACTGCGTATCAACAGTGCTAGCCTTGCCAATCCTGAATTGACCGCCAATGTTACCGGTCAGGCAGACGGTGCCCGTCAGGTGTTGGATATCAAGGCCCAACTGCGCAACCTTGGCCTTCTGATCCCCGAATTCCCGGGCGCGCTTTCGCTGGCAGGCTCGGTGGTCAATGACGCTGAAGGGGCGGTGGTCAATGTCACCGGCCAAGGCCCGGGCGGGATTGATGCCAGCATCAAGGGCCGCATCATCGCCGGGCAGGGCGATCTGGCAATCACCGGCCGCGCGCAGGCCGCACTTGCCAATGCTTTCATCACGCCGCGCGCGCTGTCGGGCGATCTGGGCTTTGATCTGCGTCTGAAGGGGCCTTTGGCGATCTCATCCCTTGCGGGTCAGGTCACCTTGTCGAACGCTCGGCTTTCAGACCCGTCGCTGGCCTTTGGCATCACTGGCATGTCCGCCCGTGCCGATTTGGCAGGGGGCCAAGCCAAGGTGACCGCCACCCTGCCGCTTACCACCGCAGGCCAGCTTGCCGTTGCAGGCAGCATCGGCCTTGCAGCACCCTATCCATCGGCCCTTGGTATCGCGCTTGACGGCATTACCCTGCGCGATCCCGACCTTTACGAGACCCAAGTTCAAGGTGGGCTAAAACTCAGCGGGCCACTTGCAGGCCAGCCGCTGCTTTCGGGCCGGATCAACCTGATCAAGACCGAACTGCGCGTGCCCTCCACCGGATTTGGCGGTGCGGCGGGCTTGCCAGACCTGCGCCATATTCACGAACCATCCGATGTGCGCGCCACCCGTGCGCGTGCCGGACTTTTGGACAGCGCCACCACCGGGCGCCGTGGCAGCGGTGATCTGGCGCTGGATCTGACCATCGCAGCGCCGAACCAGCTCTTCATTCGGGGCAGGGGGCTTGACGCCGAACTTGGCGGCGAGGTCCGGCTTGTGGGCAGCCTTGCCAACCCACAGCCTTCTGGGGCCTTTAACCTGATCCGGGGGCGGCTCGACATTTTGGGCAAGCGCTTTGCCCTTGACGAGGCGCTTTTGCAGCTTGAGGGCGATCTGGTTCCCTTCCTTCGGGTGCTGGCCAGTACCGAAAGTCAGGACATTACGGCGAATGTCATGATCGAGGGCCGCGCTGATGATCCCAAGGTCAGCTTCACCTCATTTCCCGAACTTCCCGAGGAAGAAGTTTTGGCGTTGCTCCTCTTCGGGCAGGGGCTCCAGAACCTCTCGGCCCTCCAGGCCCTGCAACTTGCCAATGCGGTCGCAACCTTGGCCGGGCGCGGCGGCGAAGGCGTGGTGTCGCGGCTCAGACAGGGCTTTGGGCTCGACAATCTGGATGTGAAAACCTCGGCCGAAGGGGCAGCCGAACTGACAGTGGGCAAGTATCTCGGCCAGAACCTGTATTCCGAAGTGACGGTTGACCAAGACGGCAAATCCCAGATCGACCTGAACTTTGATCTGACCGATAGCATCACCCTGCGCGGCAGCACCGGGTCTGGTGGAAATACCGGCGTTGGGGTATTTTTGGAAAAGGATTACTGACGCTTGGCGCGCCGCCGCTCGGCATCCACCGCCGCCCCCAACAGCACCGCGTAGGCAGAAACGTAAAGCCACATCATCAGCGCGGCGACAGCCCCGATAGACCCGTAAATACGGTTGTAGCTTGGGAAATTCTCAAGATACAGCATGAACCCCCGCGTCGCCAGAACCCACAGCACCACCGCCACCAATAGCCCCCATGACAACAGGGGCGGTGGGTGCGTGCCATGGTTTGGTCCCAGCCGATAGGCCAAAGCCATCGCCAAAACGCCCAGCCCCAGCCCCAAGAGCATGTTCACCCCCTGCAACGCGCCCAGCCCATAGCTGCCCAAGGGCAAAAACCCCATGACCAGCGGTACGATCACCGCCAGCACCAGCGCTGCCAGAACCAGCCCCAACAGGACAAACGTCAGCGACACCGCCCGCAACTGGTGCCAATGCCCCGACCGGTTTGGGCGCTGGTGAATGGCATTCAACCCCCGGATCAGTGCCGCCATCCCCGCCCGCGCTGACCAAAGCGCAAACACCGTCGACAGCACCGTCGTCAGCCCAAGATTTGAGGAGTTGACCGACATCAGCCCCTCCACCTGATCGGCCATCAGCGTGAGGACATCCGGTGGCAGCACGGGGCGCAAGAGGTTCATCTCTTGCCGGATCACATCTGGGTCTGACACAAAGCCCCAAATGGCAATCACCGCAGCGGCGGCGGGAAAGATCGCCAGAAAACCATAGAACGCTACCCCTGCGGCAATCAGGTCCAGCTCAGCCTGTTCCGTGCGCCGGTAAAAGCGCCATAGGGCGGCAAGAACATTGGGGGACAAAAATCGGCGCATAGCGCTAGGATGGGGCAGCCGCGTCCGTTCGGCAAGCGGCTAGAGCCGAAACCCATCGGGGATCGTATCGCGACCCTCTAGAACCAGATCAACCATGGTGGTCGCCACCTTGGGTGCCATGCCAAATCCAATCTTGAAACCACCGTTTGCGACAAACTCACCCGGCCGTCCCGGCCAGGCGCCCAAGAGGGGCGCGCGCGTTTTGGCGCGGGGCCGAATCCCCGCCCAACGCTCCACCACCGGCGCATCCGCCAACACCGGAAGCGCGGCAATCGCGCGGGCATGAATCGTCTCTAACTGGCCATCCGTGCCTGACTCAGTCTCCCAAACCGTCTCGCTGGTGGAGCCAATTGCAACGGTGCCGTCAGCATGGGGAATGATGTGCAGACTGTCTGCATATAGCTGCGGCGCGGCGCGGGCATCGAACTGCAAGCTAATCGCCTGCCCCTTCACCCCATCGCCCACCGGGCGCCCAAGATCAGCCGTCAAGTCGCGCAACCCCTGCACCCCCGTGGCCCAGATCACTGGGCCCTCATGCGCGCAGTCACCCAGCACCACCTCACCGCCCTTGGCGCGAATGGCTGCCACCAGCGCTGCCGAAGCCATGCGCGGATGCAACCGCGCCGACAGCGTATCTTGTACCACCCAGCCCGAGGGGCTTGCCGGCTCCCAAAGCCCGCCCTTTGTTGGAATCACCCGCCACTCAGCCCGGCCCTGCCACAGCGCCCGCGCCGTCTCGCCCCGCGTCCGGGCAAGCGCAACCGCCGCCATATCGGCCAAGGGCTGCACCCGCCCGACCCGGCCATAGCCGGTGGGCAGGCCCGAGGCCGCAGTGACCTCGTCCCAGAACGCCTCGGCCATCAAGAGGCTTTCCAGTTGAAACGCCTTCTTCGGGTTCCAGTTTTCCGGCACGTGGGGCGACAACGCCCCCACAATCCCGCCCGACGATCCCGCCCCGATCTGCACGGTCTCGATCAGCCGCACACGCGCCCCGCGCCGTGCCGCCTCCCACGCGATGCACAGGCCAAAGGCACCCCCGCCCCGCACTGTCAGATCGACACTTGCCATTCCGGCCCGCCTTCCCCATGGTCCGCCCATTGCGGAGATACGGCAGATGACGGGCGGCGAACAGGGGCAAGGCCATGATCTGGGCGGGCTAGACTGGCGCGATGGCGTTATCCCGGTGTCGCGCTATTTTGACGATCCGTACTTCTCGCTAAACGACGGGCTTGCCGAGACGGGCCATGTCTTTCTGACCGGAAATGACCTGCCCGCGCGGCTGCGCCCCGCCGGCTTTCAGGTGGCAGAACTTGGCTTTGGCACCGGGCTGAACCTTTTGGCCCTGCATCTGTGCAACCCCGGCCATCCTATCCGCTTTACCAGCTTTGAAGCCTTCCCGCTGAACAGCGCCGACATCGCCCGCGCGCTGGACCATTTCCCACTGGCCCGCGCCGTGGCTGATCCTTTCTTAACCGCATGGGCCAAGGGTGAACGGCGCTTTGAAATCGGTCAGATCACGGTAGAAGTCATCATCGGTGACGCCCGCGAAACCTTGTCCCGATGGCAGGGCCGCGCGGATGCGTGGTTTCTCGACGGCTTTTCGCCTGCCAAGAACCCCGAACTGTGGTCGCCCGATCTGATGGCCGAGGTTGCCCGCCAGACCGCGCCCGGCGGCACATTCGCGACCTATACCGCCGCAGGTCACGTCCGCCGCGCGCTGGCCGATGCGGGCTTTGCGGTTGATCGCCGCCCCGGCCATGGCCGCAAGCGGCACATGACAGTAGGGGTCTTGGCATGAAGCCAACGCACCTTGGCATCGGGCTGATGATCGCCGCCATGATGTCGTTTTCGGTGCAGGACGGGCTATCGCGCTATCTGGCGGAAACCTACAACACCCCCATGGTCGTGGCCTTCCGCTACTGGGTCTTTGCCGTTTACGTCATGATCCTTGCCGCCCGCCGCCCCGAAGGTTTCCGCGCCGCCATCCGCTCTACCCGCCTGCCCGTCCATGTGCTGCGTGCGCTGCTTTTGGTGATCGAGATCGCCATCATGATCTGGGCCTATACCATCATCGGCCTGATCGAGACGCATGCCATCTTTGCCTTTTGCCCCCTGATGGTGGTCGCGCTCTCTGGCCCGCTCTTGGGCGAAAAGCTGAACCCGCCGCGCTTGATCGCGCTTCTTATCGGCATGCTGGGCGTGCTGGTCATCCTGCGCCCTGGGACGGGCGTGTTCAGTTGGGCCGCCGTGCTGCCCCTCGTCTCAGCTTTCTTCTTCGCGCTTTACTCGGTCCTGACCCGCCTGACCGCCCGATCCGAGCCAAACTTTCCCTCTTTCTTCTGGCCCGCCGTGATTGGCGCGGTGGTGATGACCTTTATCGGCGTGCCCAAATGGCAAGAGGTGGCGGCGCATGACTGGCCATGGATGCTCGCTTATGCCGCTGTGTCGGTGCTGTCGAACTGGCTTTTGCTGAAAACCTATGAACTGGCCGAGGCCAGCGCCGTGCAGCCCTTTGCCTATATGCAATTCGTCTTCATCACACTGATCGGCATCTTTGTCTTTGGCGAAAGCCTGTCGGTGGTGGTTGTGCTGGGGGTCGCGCTGGTGATAGCGGCGGGGGTCTACGCGCTGATCTCGGAAAGAAAACCTCGCGATGGCTGAACAGAACAACCGCCTTGGCACGCTGATGATGATCGCGGCGGTCCTGGTCTTTGCCTTGCAAGACGGCGTCAGCCGCCATCTTGGCAGCCATTACAACACCTTTTCCATCGTCATGCTGCGCTATTGGGTGTTTCTGATCTTTGGCTATTTTCTGGTCCGCCGCAGCCTCGGCGGGCTTTCTCTGGCTTGGGCATCGCCAAACAAAAAGTGGCAGGTTGTCCGGGGGTTGATCCTTGCAGCCGAAATCTGCGTCATGCAGGTGTCTTTCGTCATGTTGGGCCTGATCGAGACACACGCGGTCTTTGTTATCTCACCGCTGATCGTGGCCGCGCTCTCAGGGCCAATCCTTGGCGAAAAAGTCGGCTGGCGGCGTTGGGCGGCGATTGGCGTGGGCTGCATCGGTGTGCTGATCGTGCTAGATCCGGGTGGCAGTGTATTCTCAATCTGGGCGTTAGTGCCGCTGCTCGGCGCCTTCATCTATGCGCTTTATGCACTTTTGACCCGCTATGTCGGGCGCACCCACACCAGTGCGGTCAGCTTTTTCTGGATGGGCCTTGTGGGTGCCATTGTTCTCACCCCGCTTGGCCTGTGGTTTTGGACGCCGATGACCCCGACAGATTCGGCTTGGATGGCTCTCTTGTGTTGTTCAGGCATCCTTGGTCATTGGCTGTTGATCTGCAGCTATGAGGTGGCCGAAGCCAGCGCCGTGCAGCCCTTTGTCTATCTACAGCTGGTGTTCATCTCGATCTTCGGCATCACCATTTTCGGCGAGGTGCTGCGCCTGAATGTGGTGGCCGGGGCGACCATCGTTGTCGCGGCAGGCCTGTTCACCCTATGGCGGCAGCGCGTGCGGGCGCAGGCCGAGGCGGCTAGCCGCCGCTCAGCTCAGACGTAACCCGCACGGGCCCCGCCTCGCCCTTCAGGCGCTGGCGATATATCACCAGGCTTTCGGTCACCCGCATCACATAAGTGCGGGTCTCGGCGAAGGGGATTGTCTCTACCCAATCTACCGGATCACCGGTGCGCGGATCGCCAAACTCGCTGACCCAGCGGCGCGGGCGGCCGGGGCCGGCGTTGTAGCCCGCGGCCACCATGGCAACGGTGGGGCCAAACTCCTCGATCATCTGCGCCAGATAGGCCGCGCCCAGAACAGCATTGTGCGCCGGATCGGCGGTCAACTGGCGGGTTTCATGCGCCATGCCTAATTGCTTGGCCATCCGCCCTGCGGTTTCCGGCAACAACTGCATCAGCCCCAGTGCATTGGCGCTGCTGCGCGCCGTCGGCTCGAACTCGCTTTCGCGGCGGCTGATCGCCAAGGCCAAGGCCCGGCTGACCGCCAATTCTTGCGGCACCATGTCGGGCACCGGGTAATAAGCGCGCGGCAGGATCCAGCCCTGTTCGGCCGCCTGCTTGGCCACCACCAAGGCGAGATGCGGCTCATCAAGCAAAAGCGCCAGATCTGACAGCGCCTCCAGCCCCACGCGGTCCTGCCCCTCGGCCAAATGCAGGAAGAACCGCTTGGCCTGCCCCCGCTCACCAATGGCCTGCAACAGCCGCCCGGCCTCTAGGAGTGATGATTGCGCGAAGGGCGCAGCCTTATAGCCACGCTCTGGTTCGCCAACGTTCACCAGTGCCGGATCTAGCGCCATCCCCAGCTTTTCTGCTGCCAACTGTCCATAATAGGCGGTCTGATGCCGTGCTGCTGCCTGATAGGCGGCCTTGGCACCCGCAGCATCGCCCTTGGCCTCTAGTGCGCGGCCCATCCAATAATCAGCCCGCGACAGGCTGATCGGGGTCCGAGCCGCCGCTTTCAAACGCGTGAAATGCTGCAAGGCGGTATCGGCATCATTCAGTCGTCGCAGGGCAATGAACCCCGCCAGAAACTCCAGATCGACAAAATCGCTGCCCTCGGTCAGGTGATGCGAGGCGGCTGCGCGATAAGCCAGGCTTTCCTGCCCGTTACGCATCAACCAACGCGCCACCAGTGCGCGGCGGTCGGCCCATGCCTCGGGCCGCCCTAAAGCGGCAGGGCTGGTCGAGCGTTCAACCAAAAACGCTGCCGCATCGGGATAACTCTCGCGCCGCATTCGCCAGGTAAAGCGTTCATAGGCCAGCCCCGGATCGTCGCGCAAAGCTTGTGGCACGGCATCGATCAACCCGCTGGCCCCCGCCTTGTCGGCATGCAGCCCCATCCGCGCCTTGGCCAGCGCCTGCCAACCCGACGACACACGCGGCAGCATGCGCAAGACCTCAGGCGTGCGCTTGCCGTCCCACAAGAGATTGTCCAGCCGCACCTCATGCGCCACATCCATCGCCACGCCCTGCAGGGATAACAGCGCGGCCTCCTCCTCTTGCGAGAATTTCAATACCGCCCAAGCGCGATGCGCCTCGGCCTCCGCCTCGCCCGGCCGCCCGGCGGCCATCAGCGCCTGCACCAAAGCCACGGCGCCCTGCCCGGTCTGTGGCTTGGCTGCCCCGAAATAGGCGATCACCCGCGCAGGGTTGCTGGACCGCGCCACCGCGACCTCGCCCTTTTGGCGCAAAAGCCCCAAGCCCGGCCAATCCGGCCGCTTGGCCAAAAACGCCTCGTAATCGCCCAACCGTGCGCCTTCATCGCCTGCGCGCAAGCGGCTCCATTCCACCAGATCGGCCGCAACGCCGCCCACACCCGCCACTGCCGCCTGCGCGCCCGCCCAATCTTCCTCGCGTGACAGACGTAACCCCTCGCGCAGCGCGTCCTCGGCAGGATTCGCCTGCGCAGGCAGGGCAAGGGCAAACAAAAGCGGAAGGATCAGGGCAAGTTTCATGTCCCCAACCTGCCAGAGGCACCGCCCGGTCACAACCCGGGGCGCGATGAACTTTGCTTTATCAGCGATGCTTGGCAATTGCCCGCTGGACCGCTATGCAAGGCGCGTTTGCAACCGGGCCTTTTTGCCCACCCCAAATAGGAGACGTGTCATGATCAAAGGGTCCATTCCAGCCCTGGTGACGCCGTTCAAAAACGGCGAGCTGGATCTTGATACGCTCAAACACCTTGTCGAATGGCAGATCGCCGAAGGCTCCACCGGCCTTGTGCCCGTCGGCACCACCGGCGAAAGCCCGACGCTGTCCCATGAAGAGCACCAGACCGTCATCGAAGTGGTGGTGAAAACCGCCCGTGGCCGCGTCCCGGTCATCGCGGGCGCGGGGTCCAACAATACGGTTGAAGGCATCTCGCTGATGCGCTTTGCCGAGAAGGTGGGGGCCGATGCCGCCCTTGTCGTGACGCCCTATTACAACAAGCCGACCCAAGCCGGGATGATCGCGCATTACACGGCGCTGCATGACTGCTGCAATCTGCCGATCGTGATCTACAACATCCCGGGCCGCTCAGTCGTCGACATGATGCCCGACACCATGGGCACGCTTGCCAAACTGCCCCGGATCATTGGGGTCAAGGATGCCACCGGCAAGATCGACCGCGTCTCGCAGCAACGCGCATCCTGTGGCGAGGGGTTCATCCAGCTTTCGGGCAATGATGAAACCGCGCTGGCCTTCAACGCTCATGGTGGCGTCGGCTGTATCTCGGTCACCGCCAACGTCGCGCCGCGTCTTTGCGCCGAGTTTCAGGCGGCCACGCTGGCAGGCGACTACAAAAAGGCGCTGTCCTACCAAGACCGGCTTTTCCCCCTGCACGAGGCGATTTTCATCGAGCCGGGTCTGGCAGGCGCGAAATATGGTCTGTCGCTGCTGGGCAAATGCAGCGAAGACGTGCGCCTGCCCTTGGTCACGCTGACCGATGGCACTAGGGCCCGCATCAAAGCCGCCATGCAACACGCGGGCCTGATCTGATCCTTACAGCTTTGGTCCTCATCGTCGCCGTTCCGGCGCTCTTCGGGTGTCACACGACGCGCGTCGAAGACGACGAGGAGGTGTCATGACCGCCAATCAACGCGGCAGCCTGTTCATGGTCCTTGCAATGGCGGGTTTCGCCGTTGAGGACATGTTCATCAAATCCGCCGCCAAGGCGATGCCTTTGGGGCAAGTCTTGGCGCTGATGGGCGCGCTGGGGGTTCTTTGGTTTGCCCTGCAATCCCGCCGCGTGGGAGAACCCGCTTTTCCTGCCGCCTTGCGCTCGCGTACCATGTTGGTGCGCTCAAGCTTCGAGATGGTGGGGCGGCTTTTCTATTCGCTGGCCATCGCGCTGACCCCGCTTTCGGTGGCCTCGGCCATTTTGCAGGCCACCCCCTTGGTCGTGGTGGCAGGGGCCGCGCTGATCTTTGGCGAACGCGTCGGGCTTTGGCGCTGGGCGCTCACCGCCCTCGGCTTTGCCGGGGTTCTGGTGATCCTGCGCCCGGGGCTTGAAGGCTTTGATGCCATGGCCATTTTGGCGGTCATCGGCCTATTGGGTTTTGCCGGGCGCGATCTGGCCACCCGCGCAGCCCCACCTACGCTGTCAAACGCCCAACTCGGCGTCGCCGGGTTTGCGGTGCTGGGCCTCGCAGGCCTTATCATCCTTAGCGTGCAAGGTGGCCCGGTCCTGCCCGATGCGCTGCCGCTGGCCAAGGCGCTGGGCGCGGCCACCTTTGGCATCCTTGGCTACAGCTATCTGACCCGCGCCATGCGCACGGGCGAGGTCTCGGCCGTCACCCCGTTCCGTTACACCCGGCTTTTGTTTGCTTTGCTCGTGGGCGTGGTGGTTTTCGGGGAACGCCCCGATCTCGCCACGCTTATCGGCTCGGCCATGATTGTCGGCTGCGGTGTCCTGATCCTGACGCGGCGTTAAAGCGTGGTCACCGTGGTGGTGAACCCGGCGGGCAAGGTGGCCTCCAACAGCTCCAGATTGGCCGAGCAATCGGCATATTGCGCCGCCATGCCCGGCGGGATCACAAATGCATCGCCTGGCGACAGGTCCTTGTCGGGCTGACCCTTTGCGCGCAAGGTCATCGTGCCCTCCAGCACAAAAGTGAAATGGATGTCGGTGTCATGCATTGTGGCGGGCGGTGTGCCGCCGTCAAACTTCGCCACCTGAATATTCGCCACCCCTTTGGTGCCCGCCGCAATCCCAGTATCGCGGGCGATAAAGCCCGGAATCCGGAACGGCTGCCACGTTGCGTGGTCCTTCACATGGTGGACAAAGCGCTGCCCCTGCCATTCGCGCGCGGGGTCGCCTTGGCCGTTGGGCAGGGTCATGTGGTGGTCAATCGTGGTGATATGCTCGGCCGGAACACCGATTTCGATCACCTCGATATTTGGGGACGCATGGCAGACCCGGTGGCGAATTTCGGGGGGCTGGATCACGCAATCGCCCGCCGAAAGCCGCATCATTTCATTGCCCTGATCTTCATACAGGACATCGACCCAGCCCTTGTAACAATAGATCAACTGGAACCCGACGGTGTGGTAATGCACCATGTCTGGAACCGGCCCACCGTCTGGAATCCGGATATGGCTGGCGATGATTGACCCGCCCAAACGGCTGGGGATCAGATCGCGGTAATGCATCCCCGCCCGGCCAATTACCCAAGGGGCGCTGTCCTTCAGCCGCCGCACTCCGTATTCGTGCAGGGTTTCGGGCTGCGTCAGGCGCGGGGTCAGCGGCACCACCTCGATCTCGGTGCCATTCGGCGCGGTCAGATGGGTCTGCCCGCCCGCAAAACTCGCTGGATCATCGGTCAGGATCCGCAAGCGCCCCGGCGAGACCTGCGCGTCCCGGTCGATCCGCACCCGCAGCCCATGACCCGACAGCGTGGCCACCGAAGGGTTGTCAGCGGGAAAGATGTTCTCCAGCCGCATGCCAAGGGTCTTGGTGTAGAATGGCAAATCGTTTCGCAGTTCCTGCGTCGGCAACAGCACTTCGGCGAGGATGTCTTGGGTCATCGGGTCAGGTCCTTGGCAATCGGGTCTTGGGTGGGGGCAGGAAGTTGCGAGTAACTAGGGCGCGGCAAGTAATCCTGCCAGTCCTGCGCGATAGTCGGCGTAGTTCAGCGCTACCCCCAATTCGGTCTTGATGCGGTCATTGCGCACCCGCTTTGACTCGGCATAGAAACTGCGGGCCATCGGTGTCAACTCGGCCTGCTCATATGGGACTGCGGGCGGTTCGGGCAGGCCTAGCAAATGCGCGGCATAAGACAGAACATCCTCAGGCGGGGCGGGGTCATTGTCGCAGACGTTGTAGATCGCGCCGGGGTTTGGCCGGGCGATTGAGGCCATGAGAGTCTCGACAATATCGGCGACGTGAATCCGCGAAAACACCTGACCGGGCTTGATGATCAGCCGCGCGCTGCCGTCACGCACCTTTTCAAAGGGGCCGCGACCTGGGCCATAGATGCCCGCAAGGCGGAAGATGTGGACAGGCAGGCCAGTATCCAGCCACTGGCGTTCGGCCAGCACGCGCTGATGCGCCCGGGCTGAACCGGGGGCAACTGGGGTGGTTTCATCCACCCAGCCGCCCTGATGGTCGCCGTAAACCGCGGTGGTCGACAGATACCCCACCCATGCGGGATGGGCGGCGCGCAGCGCCTCCCTAGCCATCTGCAAGAACGGATCCCCGCCCGCATCGGGTGCGGCCGAGGCAAGGATATGCGTCGCGCGGGAAAGCGCTGGGGCCAGATCGGCGGGCCAAAGCAAGGGCTCCACCCCCGTCGCACGCAACGCGTCGGCGCGCGCCGGATCGCGGCAGGTGCCGATCACGGTCCAGCCCAAAGGGATCAGCCGCGCCGCAAGCGCGCTGGCAGAGTAGCCATGGCCAAGGGAAAGAAGCGTGTTCATGCGCGCACTATTGCGACAGCGCGGGGTGGCGGCAAGGCTTGATCTGCGACCGCCAATCGTCCAGCATCCGTGCATGACCGATCCAGACCTTTCCGGCGCGCTGACGCTGAACAGTCCCGAAGCCTGCCTTGCCCATTACCGGGCTTGGGCCGACAGCTATGACAGCGGCTTTGCTAATGGGATGGACTATCTTCTGCCCGCCCATGTGGCCGCAGCCTTTCGCTCGGCGGGCGGGGGAAGCCCGGCGTTGGACGTGGGCGCAGGCACCGGCCTTTTGGCCGAGCGCTTGCGCGAGATGGGGCAATCGGGGCCAATCGATGCGGTGGATTTTTCGGCCGAGATGCTGGGCCGGGCGGCGGACAAGGGCATTTACCGCACCCTGATGCAGGCCGACATCACCCAGCCCATCGCCCTGCCGCGCAAATATGGCGGCATCGTCAGTTCCGGCACCTTCACCGCAGGCCATGTCGGCCCCGAGGCTTTTGTGCATCTTATTGCCCTTGCCCTGCCCGGCGCGCAGTTTGCCCTGTCGGTCAATCTGCGGGTCTGGACCGCGCAGGGCTTTGACCGGGCCGTGGCCGCCCTGCAATCCGCCGGCCTGATCACCGCCCTGCAACTGATCGAGGTGCAGATCTACGGCGCCGCCGCCGCCGCCATTGACCCCGATCACGCCACCGACCGGGCGCAAGTGGTGCTGTTCCGCGCGACCTGACGTCATAAAGTCGTCACTTGCAGCCCCCCTCGCCTTCCGGTTTAGATGCGCGATCAAACGGAAGATGTATTCATGCAAGATGATCCCGCACCGGTCCTGACCCCGGACCACCCCGAACCACAAGCCTTTGACGATGCCGCCGATGCGGTAGCCCGACTTGAGTGGCTTTATGAACAAGCGACCGCCTTTTTGGCCCAACATTTCACTCAGTCAGTGACCGGGTCCAAGCCCGCCCACCGCATCCGCGCCTTTTATCCCGAGATCCGCCTGACCGTAACCAGCCATGCCGAAGTGGACAGCCGCCTGTCCTTTGGCCATGTGTCTGGCCCCGGCACTTATTCCACCACCATCACCCGGCCCGACCTTTTCCGCGCCTATCTGATCCAGCAGATCGCGCTTTTGATGGAAAACCACGCGGTAACCGTCCAGATCGGCCCGTCGCAAACCCCGATTCCGGTGCATTTCGCGGTGGCTGGAAACCCATCAGTTTCGGTCCCGCATGAAGGCGTGCTGGAGTTTTCTTTGCGCGATGTTTTCGATGTGCCCGATCTTTCGACAACGAACGATGACATCGTCAACGGCACCCGTACGGTGAACGACGACGGGTCCATGCCGCTTGCCCCCTTCACCGCGCAGCGGGTCGATTACTCGCTGGCCCGTCTGGCGCATTACACCGCAACCGATGCAGCGCATTTCCAAAACCATGTGCTCTTCACCAACTATCAGTTCTACGTTGATGAGTTCGACGCCTATGCCCGCGCCGCCTTGGCCGACAAATCGCTGGGCTACACCGGCTTTGTTGCGACTGGAAATCAGGAAATCACGGTGCCTGATGGGCTGATCATTCAGCCCACAAAAATGCCCCAGATGCCCACCTATCACCTCAAGCGGGCCGATGGTCAGGGGATTACGCTGGTCAACATCGGTGTCGGCCCGTCGAACGCGAAAACCGCGACCGACCATATCGCGGTTCTGCGCCCGCATGCGTGGCTGATGGTGGGGCACTGTGCGGGGCTGCGCAACAGCCAGCGTATGGGCGATTTCTGCCTTGCCCATGCCTATCTGCGCGAAGACCATGTTCTGGACGATGATCTTCCGGTTTGGGTTCCTATTCCGGCCTTGGCCGAAATCCAGATCGCGCTGGAAGAGGCGGTGGCCGAGGTGACGCAGCTGAAAGGTTATGAGCTCAAGCGCATCATGCGCACCGGCACCGTCGCCACCATCGACAACCGCAACTGGGAACTGCGAGATCAATCTGGCCCGGTGCGGCGTCTAAGCCAAAGCCGCGCCATCGCGCTGGATATGGAAAGCGCCACCATCGCCGCCAATGGGTTTCGGTTCCGTGTGCCCTATGGCACGCTTCTGTGTGTCAGCGACAAGCCCCTGCATGGCGAGTTGAAACTGCCCGGCATGGCCAGTGACTTCTACAAGACCCAAGTCGCCCGCCACCTGCAAATTGGCATCCGCGCGATGGAGCGGTTGCGCGAAATGCCACTCGCCCGCATACATAGCAGAAAGCTGCGCAGTTTTGAGGAAACAGCCTTCCTTTAAGGCCGTCTGAAATGGCATTTCCTGCAGAAAACAAGGAAAAACACCTTGCATTTCCACTTTGAAACATGGGAAGTCATGCCATCGCCGTAAGGTAGGATTTGCGTCGCCCTCCGGGCCCTGTAAAAACAAGGAAATGACAGATGACCAAACCGATGACCAAAACTCAGCTCGTCGCGGCCCTTGCCGAAGCCATGGGCTCTGACAAGAAAACTGCCAACGCCGCGCTGGATGCTCTTGCCGAAGTTGTCTCCAAAGAGGTTGCCGCCGGTGGCGCAGTGACTTTGCCCGGCCTTGGCAAAGTCGTCTGCCGTGAGCGCGGCGAGCGTATGGTTCGCAACCCCGCCACCAATGAGATGGTCAAAAAGCCCGCCGACAAGCAGGTCAAGTTCTCGATCGCGAAGGCACTCAAGGACAGCGTCAACGCCTGATTTCGGGCAGCACTGCGTATGAATCGAAAAGGGTCGCCCGCTGGGCGGCCCTTTTCGCTGGAGGGATGATGGACGTCAAAGCCATAGTGCTGGGCCTTGCCTTTGCGGTCATGTGGTCCTCGGCCTTTGCCTCGGCACGGGTGATCTTGATGGACGCCCCGCCCCTGTGGTCGCTGGCGCTGCGCTTTGCGATATCGGGTGTGCTGGCGGTGGGGGTCGCGCATATCCTTGGCCAGTCTTGGCGCTTGCCGGTGGCGCAAACTCGCGCGGTGGTGGTCTTTGGCTTGTGCCAGAATGCGCTATATCTAGGGCTGTTCTTCGTCGCCATGCAAAAGATCGAGGCCTCGCTTGCGTCGATCATAGCCTCGTCCATGCCGCTCATCGTCGCCGGCCTGGGTTGGGCGTTTCGCGGCGAACGCGTTGCCCCGCTTGGGATCGTTGGATTGGCCGCCGGATTTGCCGGCGTGGCCCTGATCATGGGCAGCCGATTGCACGGCGGGGCTGATCTGATGTCGGTAGGCTTGTGCGTGATTGGCGCAACCGCGCTCGCGGTGGCCACGCTCTCGGTGCGCGGAGCCAGCGCGGGGGGCAACCTTCTTATGGTGGTGGGCTTGCAGATGCTTGTGGGGTCTGCCGCGCTGGCCGTCGTTGCCCTGCTGATCGAACCCTTGGCCTTCACCCCGACCTTGCGACTGGCCTTTGCATTCGCCTATCAGATCCTGGTGCCCGGCCTTGCCGCCACTTTGATCTGGTTTTACCTGATCGGCCGCATCGGCGCAGTCAAATCCTCAGCCTTCCACTTTCTGAACCCGTTTTTCGGGGTCGCGATCGCGGCGGTTGTACTGGGGGAATCCATCACTGGGCTGGACATGATCGGGGTGGCGATTGCGGCAGCGGGAATCCTTGCTGTGCAACTCGCCAGAATTCGCGGCGCCGAAGGTTAACGCGTCTCGCCCAAAAGGTTGCGCAGCAGGTTCCCGACCGGGTCTTGCTGTTGGCCCCCGGTGCCAAGGCCGGGGTTCTGGAATACACTCAATCCCGGCGCTTCGTCTGGGCGCGCGCGCGGGCTTGGCACGATCATCGGCAATTCCTGCACGGGCAGCCGATCATGCACGCGCATCATCACCTCTCGCCAGATTTCCGCGGGCAACCCGCCCCCGGTCACCCCTTCCAAAGGCGTGTTGTCGTCATAGCCCATCCAGACCCCTGCAACGTAATCGGCGGTAAAGCCCACGAACCACGCATCGCGCCCCGCCGAGGTGGTGCCGGTCTTGCCCGCCGCGGGCCGCCCGTCCAGCCGCGCTCGCGTGCCGGTGCCGTCATTGACGACCTGCGCCATCATATAGACCAAAAGCTGCGCCGCTTCCTCGGTGATCACCCGCTCTCCGATCCCGGTTTCGGTGAACATGTTCAGCTCTTCATTGCCCGGTACTTCCAAGATACGAATGCCAAAGGGGGCCACGGACGAGCCGCCATTCAAAATCCCCGCATAGGCCCCCGTCATCTCGATCAGGGTAGATTCACTGGCCCCAAGCGCCAGTGCCGGCCCGGCAGCCAGATCGCTTTCAATCCCGAAATCGGCGGCGATCTGACGGACATTCTCGCGCCCAACCGCCTCGGACACCCGCACAGCGGGGATGTTGCGGCTTTCCGCCAAAGCTTGCGACAGCGTCACCAGCCCCTTGAATTCTTCGTCATAGTTTTTCGGCGTCCACGGGCCAGAACCGGGAATGTTGATCGTCAGGGGCGTATCCTCGACGAAATCCATCGGGCTCCAGCCCTGATCCATCGCGGCGGCATAGACAAAGGGCTTGAACGACGATCCGGTCTGCCGCAGCGCCTGCGTTGCGCGGTTGAAACTGCCCGCCGCCTCAATCTGGCGGCCGCCGACCATGGCGCGCACCGCGCCGTCGGCGCTCATCACGACAATTGCCGCCTGCGCCTTTGAGCCTTCCTTGACCTTGTTGTCAAAAACCCACGCTAAACCTTCCTCGGCGCGCTTTTGCATATCGGTGTCCAGCGTCGTGCGGATCACCACATCTTCCATCGTTTCGGTGGTCAGAAACGACGGCGCGGTTTCCATCACCCAATCGGCAAAGTACCCACCCGATTTGGCCTGTGCCGCCGAAGACAATTGCGCGGGGTTGGCGCGGGCCTCGTCGGCCTCGGCCTTGGTCAGATAGCCCTGCTCTTCCATCAGTCCAACAATCAGATTGGCCCGATCCTGCGCGCGTTGCAGGTTGTTGGTGGGCGCAAAGCGCGAGGGGGCTTTCAAAAGCCCCGCCAGCATCGCTGCTTGTGCTGGGTTCACCTGATTGGCCGAGATCCCGAAATAGCGCTGCGCCGCGGCCTCAAAGCCCCGGGCCCCGGCGCCCAGATAGGCGCGGTTGAAATAGATCGTCAGAACATCGGCCTTGGAATATTTCACCTCCATCGCCACCGCATAGGGAAGCTCTTTCAGCTTGCGGTAGACCCCGCCCGACCGGCAATCTTCCTCATACTCCGCTTCCGAGGCCCATTGCTTTTGGTCATAGGGCACGCCAAGGCACAAAAGCTTGGCCACTTGCTGGGTGATGGTCGATCCGCCGTTGCCGGACAAAGGCCCGCGCCCCTCCGAGAGGTTGATGCGGATGGCGCTGGCAATGCCGCGCGGGGACACCCCGAAATGCAGGTAAAACCGCTTATCCTCGGTCGCCACCACCGCATTCAGCAGATGCGGCGAGACATTGTCCGAGGTGATCTGCCCGCCAAACGTCTCGCCCCGCCACGCAAACACGCGGTCATTGCGGTCCAAAAGCGTGACCGACCCGCGCGCCCGGCCATCCAGAAGATCGGTCACCGGGGGGAGCTGGGCATAGAAATAGTAAACGATTCCGGCGAAGATCAGCGCAGCCACAACGGTAACCCGCCAGACAATCCCGAAGAACAGCCGCCACAGAAACCCGAAAAACCGAGAGATCAGCCCGCCCTTGCGCCGTGACGCTGCAGTGCGGCGCGGTTTGCGCGGGGGTTTCGGCGGTGGCGTGCTGGCCGCGCGGCGCGTGGGTGTGGGCGCGCCAAAGCGCCTGTCTGCCACCAAGGGCCGCTGCCCTTTGCCCGTTCCCGCCATGCCTGCCCATTCCGGTGTTCTTGATTTTGTTACCTGCCACCATAACGGCTTCTGCGCGCTTTGCGAAGGGCAGTGGGCAATGATTCGCCTATCGGATTCGCCCAAAAATGAGGCAATGGCGCAAATTTATGCGGCAGGCATCCGGTATTCCTGACATCGCGCCCGCTCGCGCCCACCGCAAACTTGTGCTGCACCTGCGAAGGCCGCCTCATCGGCTCATGCGGCCTCTCCCGGGGCCGGGGACTGGGGAAGCAAGTATTTGAAAAGGGGTGCGACATGAAGATGATCATTGCCGCCATCAAGCCTTACAAGCTCGACGAGGTGCGCGAAGCGCTGACCGCGATCGGCGTTCGGGGCATGATGGTGACCGAAATCAAAGGGTTTGGCACGCAGTCTGGCCATACCGAGATTTACCGTGGTGCTGAATATGCCGTGAACTTCGTCCCGAAGATGCGGCTTGAAATCGTGGTCTCGGACAGCATGGCCGAAACTGTGGTGGACGCCATCACCAAAACCGCCCGGACCGGAAAAATCGGCGACGGCAAGATCTTCGTCCTCGACGTGGCCAAAGCCCTGCGCGTGCGCACGGGTGAAGCCGACGATGACGCGCTTTAAGGGGGAACCGAGATGAAAAAACTGATGCTTTCCACGGCGTCCCTGCTCGCGGCCTTGCCCGCCTTGGCACAGGAAGCCACCACCGAGGCGGTTGAATCCGTGGCCGAAGCGGCGACGCCGATCATGGACAAGGGTGATGTCAGCTGGATGATGGTTTCGACCGTCCTTGTGCTGTTCATGACGCTGCCGGGCCTTGCGCTGTTCTACGGCGGGTTGGTTCGGTCGAAAAACATGCTGTCGATCCTGATGCAGACCACCGTCATCGCCTGTGTGATGATGATCGTCTATGTGGTCTACGGCTATTCCTTCTCGTTTGGTGGCTCGACCAGCCCTTGGTGGGGCGGCACGGCAAAACTGTTCCTGTCGGGCGTGACAGTTGACAGCATGGCTCCCACCTTCACCCCGGGCATTGTTATCCCGGAATACCTGTTCATCGCCTTCCAGATGACCTTTGCCGCCATCACCCCCGCCCTCATCATCGGCGCCTTTGCCGAGCGGGTAAAGTTCAAGGCGGTTCTGGTGTTCTCGGTCCTGTGGGGCACTTTCTCGTATTTCCCGATTGCCCACATGGTCTGGGATGCCAATGGCTATCTCTTCGCCAAGGGTGCCATCGACTTTGCAGGCGGCACGGTGGTGCACATCAACGCTGGTATCGCGGCCTTGGTCGGTTGCATCGTGATCGGCAAGCGCATCGGCTATGGCAAGGAAAACATGGCGCCGCATTCCATGGTGATGACCATGATCGGGGCATCCATGCTGTGGGTCGGCTGGTTTGGCTTCAACGTCGGTTCGAACCTTGAGGCAAACGGCGGCGCGACGCTGGCTATGATCAACACCTTCGTCGCCACCGCTGCGGCTACGCTGGCATGGTCGGCGCTGGAAGGTCTGCAGCGCGGCAAAGCCTCGATGCTGGGTGCGGCTTCGGGCATGGTGTCTGGTCTGGTGGCGATTACTCCGGCCTGCGGCACGGTGGGTCCGATGGGCGCGATTGCGCTGGGCGTGATTGCGGCGGCGGGCTGCTACTTCTTCGTCACCGTGGTGAAGAACAAGATGAAGTACGACGACAGCCTTGATGTCTTTGGCATCCACGGCGTTGGCGGCATCATCGGCGCGGTTCTGACTGGCGTGTTCTCGGCAGCGGCCTTTGGCGGGGTCAAGGGCGACGACTATGCCATGATGGCGCAGCTTTGGATCCAGATCGAAGGTGTCGTCATCACCATCGTCTGGTCAGGTGTGGTGTCTTATGTCCTGTTCAAGGCCATCGACATGACCATCGGCCTGCGGGTGGACAGTGACACCGAACGTCAGGGCCTTGACCTGACCGCGCACGGCGAACAGGCCTATCACGGCTAAGATCGCCTCTGAGCCAAGGGAAAGGCCCGTCTCGGCGGGCCTTTTTCATGTCCCCAGACTGATAAGCCCGGTTCCCAGAACCGCCAGCGCCGCGCCGATCCACCCCGGCAGGGCGGGGGCCTTGCCGGTGGTTATCCAGATCAGCGGCAGGATCAGAACCGGTGTGGTTGAGGTCAGCGTGGCCACAATCCCCACATTGCCCACCGCCAAGGCCGCCATCATCAGGCTCATCCCCAGAAAGATGCCCAGAAAGGCCGATCCCCCAATCGTGCGCAGGCCTTTCAGATCGGGCAAGTGCGCTGCGCGCGCGAAGGGCAGCACCATCAGGGCGACATAAAACCCAAAGCCCAGACCTGACCGGATTGCCATGGCGGTAAAGGGCTCTACCCCCTCGGCCATCGCGGGCCGTGCCAGCAGGCTGCCACCGGCCTGCCCAAGGCTGGTGATAACCCCCAAAACCACGCCTTGCCACAAAGGCCGCGTCGGGCGGTCGCCGGGATCGGCCATCATCACCGCCATGACAATGCCCCCAAGGATCAGCGCAATACCCGCCCCTTGCAGCCCGTTCACCACCTCGCCCAAAAAGAAATAGCCAAGGATCAAGCCAAAAGGTGCGGCCAATGAAAAGAGCACCGCCGTGATGCGCGGACCGACGGCATGGATGGCCGCGAAATAAGTGGTCGATGCCAGCATGATCCCCGAGGCGGACGACGCCGCCAAGAGCCAAAACTGGTCGCCCGTCACCCCGCGCCAACCGCCCAGCACAACCGAAGCGGCCGCTGTCATCAAAAAGGCCAGCCCCATTTGCCAGCGGCCCAGTTGGAACGGACCAACCCGGCCCTGAAGCCCGGCAATCATCATCGCAGACAGCGAAAAGGCAATCGCCGCCGCCAAGGACAGGACGACGGCGATCATCTTAGATCACGCTGGCAATCGCCGCAGCAAGGATCGGCACCGTGCGCTTATTCAAACCGGCAATGTTGATGCGGCTGTCGCCGACCATGTAAATGCCATGCGTCTCGCGTAGCACATTCACCTGCGCCTCGGTCAGACCCAGACGGCTGAACATGCCACGATGGCTGGCGACAAAGTCAAAGCGATCAGAATTGGTCGCCCGGCGCAGCGCATCGGCGAGCGCCTGACGCAAGGACAGCATGTTCAGCCGCACCTCTTCCAGCTCGGCCTTCCAGTCGGCGCGCATGGTGTCATCTTCCAGGATCATCGTCACCAGCCGCGCGCCGTGATCGGGTGGGAAGCTGTAGTTCTGCCGGTTCAGAAACGCGAGATTGCCCTGCACCACGGCCTTGCGGTCGGGGCTGGTCAAGGCAATCAGCACACCCGTCCGCTCACGGTAGATGCCAAAGTTCTTTGAACAAGACGCAGCAATCAGTACCTCTGGGAACGACTGCGCCACCAGCCGGGTGGCCACCGCATCCTCTTCCAGCCCGTCACCAAAGCCCTGATAGGCCAGATCCACAAAGGGCACCGCCCCGCGCGCCTTCAACAGCGCCACCACCTCGGCCCATTGGTCCATCGTCAGATTGGCTCCGGTCGGGTTGTGGCAGCAGCCATGCAAAAGCACCGCATCGCCCGACTTTACCCGGCCCAGATCCTCGATCAGCCCGGCGAAATCAACGCCGCGTGTCGCTGCGTCAAAATAGCGATATTCGGCCATCGGCATGCCAAGGTATTTGATGATCGACGGATGGTTCGGCCAGGTGGGGTTCGACAGCCAGACCGTCGCCCCCGGTGCCGACATGCGGATCAACTCCAAAGCCTGACGAATGGCCCCGGTGCCGCCCGGTGTCGCCACACTTGCGGCGCGGTCGGCAAAGCCCGCACCAAGGATCATCTGCACCATGGCCGCGTTAAAAGCAGGCTCGCCCGCTAGACCGGTATAGGTCTTGGTGGTCTCTACCTCCCACAGCTTTTTCTCAGCCGCCTTCACGGCACGCATCACCGGCGTCAGCCCGGTGGCATCCTTGTAAACACCAACGCCAAGGTCGATTTTGTCTGCGCGCGGATCATCACGATACATCGCGATCAGCTGCAAGATCTTGTCTTGCGGCTGCGGGTTCAGGGTTTCCAGCATTCTTCAGCCCTTCTCGACGGCCAGATCTTCGTACATGCCCCATTCAGCCCATGAGCCGTCATAAAGCGCGTGGTTCTTGTGGCCCATCCGTTCCAGCGCCAAGGACAAGACCGCCGCCGTGACACCGGACCCACAGGTGCTGATGGCGGGTTTTGACAGGTTCACCCCCGCCGCTTCGAACACGACGCGCAGATCGGCCACCGCTTTCATGGTGCCATCGGGGTTCAAGAGGCTGGCATAGGGCACATTCTTTGACCCGGGAATATGGCCCGAGCGCAAGCCGGGCCGGGGTTCGGGCGCCTCGCCGCGAAAGCGCGGCGCGCTGCGGGCATCGATGATCTCGGCCTCACCCAGCTTGGCGGCATGGGCCACTTGTGTCACATCCTTGACCAGCCCATGCTGGCGGCTGACGGTGATGTGGCGATCGCGCAGTACGGGCAGCATGTCTTCCACCTCGCGGCCCTCGACCTGCCATTTGGGAAAACCGCCGTCCAGAACGGCCACGTCCGTCTTGCCCATCAGCCGGAATGTCCACCAGACCCGCGCTGCCGAAAACAAACCAGCGCCATCGTAGACGACCACCTGATGCCCATCGCCAATGCCCATCGCGCGCATTCGGCTGACGAATTTCTCGGGTGGGGGGGCCATATGCGGCAGGTTCGACCGGCTGTCGGTGATCTCGTCAATGTCGAAGAACCGCGCGCCGGGAATATGGGCGGCCTTGTATTCGGCTTTCGCATCGCGGCCCATGTCGGGCAGATACCAACTGGCATCGATCACCCGCAGATCGGGATCAGAGCGGTGCGCCGCCAGCCATGCGGTAGAGACCAGCGTCTTGGGATCGTCGGTGAGGGTCATCGGCGTCTCCTGTCAGGGATGTTTCGGACCTAACCTGACAAGGCCTTTCCCGCAAGTGTCGCGCGGCCAGAACCCCGCCCTTGGCGTGCAATTGTGCGATTTCATTGGCCGCATTGGCTGGCCAGCGCGGCGCGACCCCCGTCAGTCGCCGCGGTTGCCCTGCTTCAAGAGCCGCGCCTTCTGGCGGTCCCAGTCGCGCTTGGCCGATGTCTCACGCTTGTCGGCCACCTTCTTGCCCTTGGCGATGCCCAGCTTGACTTTCACCATGCCACGCTCGTTGAAGTACCACTTCAACGGCACCAGCGTCATGCCCTCGCGGCCCACCGCGTTCCACAGCCGCGAGAGTTCTTTTCGGTTGACCAAGAGCTTGCGGTGACGGCGCTCCTCGTGGCCCCAGGTTTTGGCCTGCAGATAGGGTGCGATATAACTGTTGATCAGCCACAACCCACCGTTCTCAATGCTGGCATAGCTGTCGGCGATGTTCGATCCACCTTGCCGCAGACTCTTGACCTCGGACCCCAGAAGCATGATCCCAGCCTCCAGGTCGGATTCGATATGGTAATCGAACCGCGCGCGGCGGTTTTCGGCAATCAGCTTGTTGTTCGGATCGGACATCTTGGCCATGATCGCCCCGAAATAGGGGGTTCAGCCCCCCAAGTCCAGAAGGGGTCGGGCATGTTGGTGCAAATCACCGTTGGAACAGGGCTTTTGCTTGCCAATATCCTGATTGCGTCGGTGGCGGCGATGCTTTTGGAGGTGGCCTTTCAGCGCACGCACCCATGGATGCTGCGCGAACCGCACCGGCCAAAGCTGGTACTGATGATCGCAGGCGTCTCGCTGTGGGTTCTGGGGGTGATCACTGCCGGTGTTTGGCTTTGGGCCTTTGCCTACCTGTGGATCGGTGCCTTCAGCACGCTTGAGCAATCGGTGTATTTCTCGTTGGTCTGCTTTACGACCCTGGGCTTTGGCGATGTTTTGTTGCCGCAAGAGTGGCGGATCCTTGCAGGCGTGACGGCGGCCAACGGATTTCTCAACTTTGGCCTTCTGACCGCGCTTTTGATCGAAGCGCTACGCCAAATCCGGCTGGGGCAGTTTGAACGGCGCAAATCGCGCTAGCGCCGTCCTCAGCCATTTTCGCGCAGAATGCTCCCCGCGAGATAGAGCGAGCCGCAAATCAGCACCCGCGCCTCGGGCGATGTCGCCACAATCCCGGCCAGTGCCTCGGCCACCGAAGGCGCTGTCGTGGCGTCAATCCCCGCTTTATCCGCCGCCTCGGCGGTGACCTCGGCAGGAAGCGTGTTCTTCTCGCCTGGGATCGACACCGCATGCAGCCGAGTGGCATGGCCCGCCAAGGGGCGCATGTAGCCCGCCACATCCTTGGTGTTCAGCATGCCGCAAATCAAATGCGTCTCGCGCTTTGGCATCCGCGCCAGCGTGGCCGCCACCGCCTCGCCACCCGCCGGGTTATGCCCGCCGTCGAGCCACAACTCAACCTTCGGCGCGCTGTCGACCAGCGGCCCTTGGCGCAGCCGCTGCATGCGGGCAGGCCAATAGGCGCGCGTGACCGCCGCCTCACACGCCGCCTCATCGCAACCCAAGGCGCGCAGGGCAGCAATCGCCGCCCCGGCGTTTTGCACCTGGAAGGGGCCGGGAAGGTTGGGCAATGGCAGGTCGAGAAGGCCATTCTCGTCCTGAAACACCAACCGCCCGCCCTCTTCGGCGACATGCCAATGCTGGCCAAAGGCCAGGACCGGAGCGCCCGCTCGCGCGGCCCGTGCCTCAATCACCGTAAGCCCTGCCTCATCTTGCGGGCCGACAATCACCGGCACCCCGCGCTTGATGATCCCTGCTTTTTCACCGGCAATCTCGGGCAGCGTTTCGCCCAGGTATTGCTGATGGTCCAAAGACACCGGGGTAATGATGGTCAGCTTGGGGTGGTCCACCACATTGGTGGCATCCAGCCGCCCGCCAAGACCCACTTCTAAAAGCGTGAAATCCGCAGGCGTGCGCGAAAACGCCAAGAAGGCCGCGCAGGTGGTGATCTCGAAAAACGTGATTTCATCGGGGCCATTGGCCGCCACACACTCATCCAAAAGCGCGGTGAGCGCGGGTTCAGAAATCAACTCCCCCGCCAGCCGGATCCGCTCATGAAACCGCGCCAGATGCGGCGAGGTATAGGCATGCACGCGCGCGCCCCCCGCCTCAAGCCCGGCGCGGATCATCGCCTGGGTGCTGCCCTTGCCATTGGTCCCAGCGATGTGGATCACCGGAGGCAGGTGCCGCTCGGGGTTGCCCAGCACCGCCAAAAGCCGATGCACACGGTCCATCGTCAAGTCGATGACCTTGGGGTGTAACGTCATCATCCGCTCAAGGATCAAATCCGAGCCGTTCATTGCGCCGCTCACTTTGCGTCAGCCGCCATGGCCAGATCCCCCGGAGGCGGCAGATCGCCCTTGATGGCTGGAGACAGGCCCATCAACATCCTCAGAACCGTGATCAACTCCTCCCGCATCGCTTTGCGATGGGTTACACGGTCCAGCATGCCATGATCCAATAGATACTCTGCCCGCTGGAAACCCTCGGGTAGCTTTTCGCGGATCGTCTGCTCAATCACCCGCGCGCCAGCAAAGCCGATCAGCGCGTTAGGTTCGGCAATCTGCACATCACCCAGCATGGCATAGCTGGCCGTGACCCCGCCGGTGGTCGGATGGGTCAAGACCACGATATAAGGCAGCCCCGCCTCTTTCAGCATCTGCACGGCCACTGTGGTGCGCGGCATCTGCATCAGGGACAGGATCCCCTCCTGCATCCGCGCCCCGCCTGCGGCGGAAAACAGCACGAAGGGCCGCTTCAACTTCACCGCCCGCTCGGCCCCAGCCAGAATGGCATTGCCGACATAAAGCCCCATGGACCCAGCCATGAAACTAAAGTCCTGCGCCGCGGCCACAATCGGGGTGCGGCCCATTTCGCCCTCGGCCACCAGCATCGCCTCGCGCTCGCCACTGGCCTTTTGCGCGGCCTTCAGACGGTCGGGGTATTTCTTCTGATCGCGAAAGTGCAACGGGTCAGCGGGGGGCTCTGGCACCTTCACTTCGGTGAAAATGCCGCCATCAAACAGGCTGGTGAACCGGTCCCGCGGGGTGATCGCCATATGATGATCGCACGAGGTGCAAACATTCAGATTCCCCGCCAATTCACGGTGAAACAGCATGGTTCCGCATTCCGTGCATTTGGTCCACAGGTTCTCGGGCACCTCGCGGCGTGAGAACAGCGAATTGATCTTCGGTCGGACGTAGTTCGAAATCCAGTTCATCGCCTGTGCCCTGCGGTCATTTCAGGCCCTCAGATAGCCGCAGGGGGGGTGAATTGCAACGCTGCGGGCATCTTCTTGGCAAGGACACGCCTTGCACCTGCGGCGAAAGGGGGGCTGCGCACCCCCCTCTGGCCTGCGGCCATTCACCCCGGCGGAGTATTTCAAAAGGCGCAAGACCTTTCATCTTGGCAAAAATACCCCCGCTGGAGGCTTACCCGGCCAAGAGCTTGTCCCGCGATGCCCCACTGATCCGGGCCGTGACAATCGCGCCCTCGGGTTGGTCGGCCGCGAAAGTGACCTCGGTGAACTGTTCGGTCCGGCCAAGGCGGGGTGATTCCGTCAGGATGCGGTGGGTCTGGCCGACCTGCGCCGCCAGATGACGTCCCAGCGCGGCATCGCCCGCCGCACGCAACCGAGCGGCGCGTGCCTTGATGTGATCGCCCGGAACCTTCGGCATCCGTGCCGCAGGAGTGCCTTTGCGCGCCGAAAAGGGAAAGACATGCAGAAAGGTCAGATCGCAGTCGGTCACCAGTTTTACCGAGTTTTCGAACATCTCTTCGGTTTCGGTCGGAAAGCCCGCAATGATATCTGCGCCAAAGGTGATTTCAGGGCGCAGGCGGCGGGCCTCTTCGCAAAAGCGGATGGCGTCGTCCCGCAGATGCCGCCGCTTCATGCGCTTTAAGATCAGATCATCGCCCGCCTGCAACGACAGATGCAGGTGTGGCATCAGGCGTGGTTCGGTGGCAATCGCCAGCATCAGGTTTTCATCCGCCTCAATCGAGTCAATACTGCTGATGCGCAGTCGCACAAGGTCAGGCACCAGCCGCAGGATACGCATCACCAGATCGCCCAAACGCGGCCCACCGGGCAGGTCAGCGCCCCATGAGGTCAAATCAACCCCGGTCAGCACCACCTCAAGAAACCCTTTGTCCACCAGGCGCTGGATCTGCTCCACCACAACACCCGCTGGAACCGACCGAGAATTGCCGCGCCCATAAGGGATGATGCAAAAGGTGCAGCGGTGATCGCAGCCGTTTTGCACCTGCACATAGGCGCGGTGGCGACCAAAGCCGTCAATCAGGTGGCCTGCGGTTTCCTTGACGGCCATGATGTCATTGACCTGCACCTTTTCGGTCTCGCCGATGAAATCGGCAGGGCGGAGCGATCTCCACGTCTCGGCCTGCATCTTTTCATGATTGCCGATGACCTTCGTCACTTCGGGCATGGCCGCAAAGGTTTCGGGCTCGGTCTGCGCCGCGCATCCCGTCACGATCACCGGCGCACCGGGGTTTTCGCGCGCCAAGCGGCGGATCTCTTGCTTGGCCTTGCGCACCGCCTCGGCGGTGACCGCGCAGGTGTTCACCACCACGGCGCCCTCAACCCCTGCCGCCTCGGCCAACTCCTTCATCGCCTCGGTTTCATAAGCGTTCAGGCGACAGCCAAGAGTGGAAAACACCGGCGGGCGAAAGTTTGGCAAGCTCATGGGTGGGCGGCCAGAAACGCGGCCGAAAGCCAGCCGTCAAAAACATGGGAGACGGGTCCGGTCATCCAGACCCCATCGTCACGCCAGTCAATCTCTAGGACGCCACCGTCCAGATCCAGCGTCACGCGCCGCCCGGTCAAGCCCCGCAGATGTGCCGCCACGGCGGTGGCACAAGCCCCAGACCCACAAGCGAGCGTGATGCCCGCCCCCCGCTCCCAAACCCGCATGCGCAGATGATCCGGCCCGATCGGGCTGGCAAATTCGACATTGGTGCGCTGGGGATAAAGCGGGTCATTCTCATAGCCTGGACCAAGGGCCGCCACATCCACAGCCTCGGCATCCGGTACAAACAGCACGCAATGCGGATTGCCCATGCCCACCGCCACCGGATCGCCCGCCAAAGGCAGGTGCAGCGGATCCACCTGATGCGCCAACGGCACCGACGGCCAATCGAGCTGCGGCGCGCCCATGTTCACCGACACCCGCCCATCCGCCAGCCGCACCGCCGACAAACCGCCGCGTGCCGTCACAAGGGTAACCGCATCCTTGCTAAACTGCCGCATCATGTAATCTGACACGCAGCGCGTTGCATTGCCACAAGCCCCGGCGCGGCTGCCGTCATTGTTCCAAAAATCCAACCCGAAATCAGCCTGATCCGAATCGCGAATCTCGGCCAGCTGGTCAAAGCCTACGCCCCGGTTGCGATCACCCAGTGCGCGTGCCAGCGCAGGCGTGACCACCGGGGCGGCGCGCCCGCGTGAGTCGATCACCACGAAATCATTGCCTGCCCCATGCATCTTCATGAAGCCAAGGCCGGAAGGGTCGCGCATCTGGTCCATGCCCCGCATATACGCCCCCTGTCAGGGTTTCGCCAGTCATTCGCGCATTTTGCCCTTGACCCCACCGCGGCATCCTCCTAATCAGCGGCCCTGTTGTGGGCCGGTAGCTCAGTTGGTAGAGCAGCTGACTTTTAATCAGCGGGTCACAGGTTCGAATCCTGTCCGGCTCACCACTTCATCCCGTTCGATCCGTTGAACACCGTGTGAGAGTGTTGCCACGCTCCCACAACGGGTCGTCGGCATGTGCCCCGGCTGCATCCCCCATTGGCGGCTTGGCCAAGACCCGCGCCGAAGCCAAGGGCATTGTGATCCTGCGCGCCTATGACCGTGGCGCGGTGCGCGCTGATGGCAGTGGCCCGCGCCAGGGGCGCACCATCTTCACCATTGATCTGACCAGCGTCGGAGAGTTCCAGATTCAGCCTGGAGATCTCATCCATGTCACGGAAAGCTCGCTCCTCCCCTCGCGCAATGTGCTGACGCTGATTGGTTCGGCGTGGCCGTTCAGGCCAGCCGTGTTGGGAATTAGGGCCCCGATATCCGCTCAATCGTTGAAATGCGGTGCCCCAGACATCCCCCTCCAGCCTGCGGCGATAGTCGGTGGCTGACATGCCCAGAAACTGACGGAAAGCGCAGGCGAAAACGGCAAAGTCGTCAATTCCCACTTCAAAGCCCACTTCTTGCACCTGGATGCGGGTATAGGCCAAGAGCCTGTGGGCCTCGCGCATCCGGGTTGCTTCGACAAAGCCATGGGCTAAGACACCGGTCGCGGCAAAGCACAACCGGCGCAAGTGCCGCTCGGGCATGCGCAGGGCGCTGGCATAGTCCAACAGCTGCCACGCGTCAGCCAGATGGGTGCGGATCAAGATTTCAAATCGTGCGATCCGTGCATCGCCGGGCAATACCCGTGGGCGTGTTGGCCCGCCCCGCTTTGCCACCGCACAGCACAAGGCCACGGCCGCAGCCCGCAGCCATGGGCGGCGCAAGGGCCCCGGCGCGGCATGCAGTCGTGCCAACTCATCAAATACAGGCGACAGGCACGCGCCACTTGCCACAAAGGCGCGCTGTAAAGCGGCTTGAGGATGATGTCATCGCAGGCCACGACGGCTTTCACGGCGTCAGCTGCCCCTTGATGCCTGCCCCTGTCCGGACCGAGTTTGAGAAGGTCTATCCCTATGGCTGGTTTGGGATTTTGTTCCGCACCCCGCCGGTTGAGCCCGAGCTGATCTGTGCCGCCCATGACCGCGGATTTGCCCTTGCCCCCATGTGCAACCACATGCTTTCTCAACATTATTTCCAGGTTCCGCTGACTGACACAGTCGAGGATTGGAGCGATGCGGCCTTCTGGACCGAGTTGAAAATGCGCTTGCCCACAGACGTGGTCGCGCGCCTTTTCACTGGCCTATCGATCGAAACGTCCATCGCTCTCCTGCGATCCTTCATGACTGAACCGATGCGCTGGGGTCGGCTGGTTATGTGCGGTGACGCCGCCCATTTCGTGCCGCCCACCAAAGCCAAGGGGCAGAATATTGTCGCCCTGGACGTGCATTACCTGTTTGAATATCTTGTCAAATTCTACCGCCACAACCGCGCCACCGGGATCGACGCATATTCAAGCCGCGCCTTGGCGTGCATCGGGCAGGCCATGCGGTTTTTCTGGTCGCTGAGCTCGATGATACACCGCTTTGCAGATGCCTCAGATCATGCGCGGTGGATGCAAGATGCCGATCTGGCCCAGTTGGAAACCAATGCCATGGCCTGCGTGCTGATGGCCGAAAGCCACATGGGTCTGCCCGACCAGACGCAAACCAGACCCGTCTGGCGCGCGTCTGGTTTGCGTCTGGCATGCGTCTGGCATGCGTCCCGACACGGGGCCAGACACCCGCCCCACGCAGGTCCGGGGTCAACCCGATGCTCCACGGCAGGTTCAACCCGCAGTTCGGGCAGAAATGCGTGGTAAAGCCGCAACGCCTGCGCGCAGGCGGACGGCCATGCAGACGCGCGCGGCAATTGAGGACATCCCAAAGCTGATCGGCGGGTCGGACTTTGCCGATCTCTATCTGGAATTGTGCAAGGGTCCGCTGTCCCCGCCCTTTCATCTTGGTCCAAATACTCCCGCCGGAGGCATCCCACCACAGCCCCCCACACCGCCCGCAGGCGTTGCAGCCCCCGCGATCGCCCCCGCGCTCGCCCCCGGTGATCCCCCCAGTCATCGCCTCGGGTGGATGCGATGAAGGCCGCTGGACCTGCGCCACGCGATGACAACCCTCAGATGCGGGCCTTGAACTCTTTGGTGAGTGAGTTGACAAGGCTGCCAAAGCTGACGGGTGTAAAGACCACCAAGCCCGGCTTTTCGCTGGACCTGAACGGAGGCTGTTGATGCATTCCCACCCCATTCGCGCTGCGATCTTCGACATTGATGGCACCTTGGCCATGCTGGACAAGGACACGGGCACCTATGCCGCACTGCCGGGTGCTGTGGCGGCGCTGGGGGCGCTGAAATCGCGGGGCTTGCCTGTGGTGGCCTATACGAACGGCACCTTCTTTCCGCCTGCGCATTACTATCCCCTGCTGGCCAATGCCGGGTTGGTGTTGGAGCCGGGGCATATCCTGACGCCTGCCACGGTGGCCGCGCGGCAGTTGGCGCGGATGGGTGTCAAGCGGCTGATGGTGATTGCCGCCGACGGCACGCGGGTTCCCTTGCGCGATGTGGGGATTGAGGTGGCGCTGGCCGGTGAGGGCGGCGAGGTGGACGGCGTGATGCTGGGCTGGACCAAGGATTTCGGCGCGGCCGATCTGGAGGAAGCGGCCCAGCTGTTGTGGGCGGGCAAGCCTTTGTATGCCACATCCATCGCGCCGCATTTTGCCGGGGCCAAGGGGCGGCTTTTGGGGATTTCGGGGGCGGTGGCGGCGGCGTTGCACAATGCCACGGGGGTCAAGGCCAAGGTGTTTGGCAAGCCCGAAACCATTGGGATCGAGGATATCTCGGCTATGCTGGGGATCCCTGCGCAGAACATGGTGGTGATCGGTGATGACCCCAAGCTGGAGATTGCCATGGCGCGCAAGGCCGGGGCTTTCGCGGTGGGGGTGACGACCGGGACGGTGGACGCGGGCGGCTTTGAGGCTGCCGAGGCGGAGCTGCGCGCGCAGGTCGTGCTGCCGGGGCTGGAGGCTTTGATGGCCCAAGGCTGGTGGGAATGATCGCCGAGGGCCAGCTTTAGCGTACTGCATTCAATCTGGTTCAGATTGAATGCAATCCAAGACGGGCAAGCCGTTGGGACTGTTGCGTATCGCCTTTGATCGGCTGAACCCGATCAAAGGCAATACGCTTTAGCACGGCACCACGATGAGGCGGGGGCCTTTGGCTTCCATAGCCTCGGCAAAGGCGCTGTTGAAAGCATCCGCGGTTTCGACCCGCACGGCCTGCACGCCATGGCCTTGCGCCAAGGCGACCCAATCGAGCGTTGGATCCACCATATCAAACATCCGCGCCACGTTGCGGCCGGGGGTGGCCCCGACGTTCACCAACTCGCCATGCAGGATGCGGTAGGTGTCGTTGGCGAAGATGACGGTGCAGATATCAAGGTTTTCGCGCGCAATTGTCCACAAGGATTGCAGCGTGTACATGGCCGAGCCGTCGCCGGAGAGGCAGAGCACCTTCCGCTTGGGGCAGGCCACCGCCGCGCCCACGGCGGTGGGCAGGCCCGCGCCAATCGCCCCGCCCATGGTGACCAGCCAGTCATGCCCGCGCGCAGATGCCAGCGGCCCGGCGACGGGCGCGCCGGAGGTGATGGCCTCATTCACCACGATGGCATCTTCGGGCATCAGATGCGCGATGGTGGCACCGACCTTGTCCAGCGTCAGCGCGCCGGAGGGCAGGGCGGGCAAGGACAGGGGTTGGCGTGCATCGGGGGCAAGATCGGGAAGGGGGCCGATGGCATCGGCCATGGCAGCCAGTGTGGCGGGAATGTCCATGGTGAGATCGGCCAGCTCCAGCACCGCCGTTCCGGGTGCTTCGGGCAGGCTGGGCTTGCCGGGATAGGCGAAAAAGGCGGTGGGGCGCTGGGCACCGCAGAGGACAAGGGTTTTGACATCGGCCAGTATCGCGATGTTGAGATCCACCTCATAGGCGAGCCGGGCCATAGGCAGCGCGCCTGCGCCGCGCCGGGCGCGGGCGGCGAAAAAGGGGGCCATCAGCCGCGCGCCGGTGGCTGCCGCGATGCGGGTGGCAAGCTGGGCGGAGGCATCGTCGTAAAGGGCGGGACCGTCCACCATGAGCGCCGCACCGGGCTGGCGCAGGGCGGTGACGGCGGCGGTGATTGTGGCCGCCGGGGGAAGCCGGAGCGAGGGCGGTGGGGCGGCTGTGACGGGCGCTGCGCCTGCCTCCCATGCGGTGTTGGCGGGCAGGATCAGGGTGGCGATCTGGCCGTTCAGGCTGCGCGCGGCTTGCACCGCCGCTGCGCCATCGGTGGCGACTTGGGCCGCATCGGCGCTGGTGCGTGTCCAGTGCGAAATGGCTTGCGAAATTCCGGTGGTGTCGCCCTTGAGCGGGCTTTCATGGCGCAGGTGATAGGTGGCGTGTTCGCCCATGACATTCACCACGCCTGACTGGGCCTTGCGGGCGTTGTGCAGGTTGGCAAAGGCATTGCCGAAGCCGGGGGCCAGATGCAGAAGCGTCGCGGCCACCTTGCGCGACATGCGGAAATACCCATCTGCCGCGCCGGAGGTGCCGCCTTCGAAGAGGCACAGGATGCAGCGCATCTGCGGATGATCGTCCAAGGCGGCGACGAAATGCATCTCGGAGGTGCCGGGGTTGGCGAAGCACACCTCGACCCCCGAGGCGAGGAGGGTTTTGACCAAGGATTCCGCGCCGTTCATCTGCTACCCCAGTTTGCTGCCCCTGTTTGCTGCGCCAGTTTGCTGCCCCAGTTTGCTGCCCCAGTTCGCTGCCTGGCCAGTCTGGCCCCATGGGGCAGGGGGGGCAAGATCAGCCGTTCAGGAAAAACCCGTCATGCGCCTGCCAATAGCGCAACAGGTCGGCACCGCTGCGGTGAGGAAGGCCCAGCGCCTGCGCGTCGTAAAGATCAACACCCAAGAGGGCCGCTGTCTGCCAGGTTTCGCGTGCCATCCGGTCCGCCTCGGCCCCGGTCAGCGTGCTTTCGATGCCGTTGGCCGCCAAGGACAGCACCAGCACATATTCCAAGGCGGGGTGCTCAGGCCAGCGGGTCGCCAGCTCTCGCGTCAGGGCCCGTGCGCTGCCGCGACCGGACACCAGAAAATCGATGGCAAACTCCGCCAGATCATCGCCCGCATCCAAGGCGTTACCCCACACAACACCGGCCGCCCTGTCGGGCTGGGCCGTTTCGACCGGAGCAGTTGGCCACGGCTGCGGGGGGTGTGGCAAGTCCCATGCGGCAGATGGGCTATGGCCGGGCGCGAAAAGGTCACGCAATGTCGCGCACCAGCCAAGCGTTGGCGTCTTTGCGCACTTCGAACCGTTTGGGCAGGCCTTTGATCAGGTCTGACAGCTTGGCCGCCCCATAGGTGCGCGAATCGAAATCCGGATCGGCACGGACCATGTATTGGCCGATCTGGCCCAGATGATACCACTCGGCATCCGGGTCGATGCTTTTCATCGCCTTGGCGATCAGGGGAATCGACTCGATCATCGGGCGTTTGGCGGGTGGGGTGGGGGGCGCGCCTTCGGCCTTGGCCGCGACGCTGACCGGTGCCACCACCATGGCCTCGCCGGTTTCGGCCTCGGCCTCGGTGACGATGTTCTCGATCAGGATAAAGCGGTTGCAGACCTTGCGCAGGCTTTCGGGGGTTTTGGATTCACCGATGCCGATCACCTCAAGTCCCTCTTCGCGGATGCGGCTGGCCAGACGGGTGAAATCGCTGTCGGAACTGACCAGAACAAAGCCGTCGAACTTGCCTTGGTGCAGGATGTCCATCGCATCGATCACAAGGCCGATGTCGCTGGCGTTCTTGCCTTTGGTGTTGGCTGATTGCTGGTGCATTACCAGCCCCAGATCGCGCGCCGCCGATTTCCAGCCCGCAAGTTGCGAACTGGACCAATCGCCGTAAACCCGCCGCAGGGCGGGTTCGCCGATGCGGCCCACCTCTTTCAAGATCGCCTCGGCGTGCCGCGAGAGCACGTTGTCGGCGTCGATCAGAACCGCCAGCAGCTTGGCGCCATCGCGGGCCACTTAGTAGACCACGACCGAGCGGATCGATTCGCCTTTGTGCATCAGATCGAAGGCCTCATTGATCTTTTCCAAGGGCAGGATGTGGGTGATCATCGGATCAATCTCGATCTTGCCGTCCATGTACCAATCCACAATCTTCGGCACATCGGTGCGTCCGCGCGCGCCACCAAAGGCGGTGCCTTTCCAGATGCGGCCCGTGACCAGTTGGAAGGGCCGGGTTTCAATCACCGCGCCCGCAGGGGCCACGCCGATGATGATCGACTGACCCCAGCCGCGATGGGTGCATTCCAGCGCGTCGCGCATCACTTTGACGTTGCCGGTGCAGTCGAACGAGTAATCCGCCCCGCCGATCTTGTCGAAGGGCGTCTTGGTCAGATCGACGATGGTTTGCACCATCGACTGACCTTCGGCCAGTTTCTTGGGGTTGATGAAATGGGTCATGCCAAAGCGGCGGCCCCAGGCCTCTTTGTCGTCGTTCAGGTCAACGCCGATGATCATCCGCGCGCCAGCCATTTTCAGGCCCTGAATGACGTTCAGACCAATGCCGCCCAGACCAAAGACCACCGCCGTTGCGTCCTGTTCCACCTGCGCGGTGTTCAAAACCGCGCCGATGCCGGTGGTCACGCCGCAGCCGATGTAGCAGATTTTGTCGAAAGGCGCGTCATCGCGCACCTTGGCCAGCGCGATTTCCGGCATCACGGTGTGCTGGGCGAAGGTGGAGCAGCCCATGTAATGATAGATCGGCGTGCCATCCAGCATGGAAAACCGCGTGGTGCCATCGGGCATCAACCCTTGGCCTTGGGTGGCGCGAATGGCGGTGCAAAGGTTCGTTTTGCGCGACAGGCACGAGGGGCATTCGCGGCATTCGGGGGTGTAAAGCGGGATCACGTGATCGCCCGGCTTCAAGGATTTCACGCCGGGGCCGCATTTCACCACCACGCCTGCGCCTTCATGGCCAAGGATCGAGGGGAAAATCCCTTCGGGGTCGGCGCCTGACAGGGTGAATTCGTCGGTGTGGCAAATGCCGGTGGCCTTGATCTCGATCAGAACCTCGCCCTCTTTCGGGTCATCAAGGTTTACCTCCATGATTTCCAGCGGTTTGCCAGCGGCAACGGCAACGGCGGCACGGGTGCGCATTTCGAAATTCCTCCCCTTATCAAGGGTCGCAGGTTGTGCCAGAACGTCTGGAATTGCAATTCAGGAAACGACATTTGACAGAGCCTTTTTCCCGGTTTTCGGCCGTGTTTTCCAACCATTGTGCCAAAGCACGCCTTGGGTCGCTGACCCGCGTGCTTGTGCTGGGGCTGATGGCGGGGCTGGTTGCCGGGTGCCTGCGGGCTGGCCCGATGCTGGGTCCGGTGGACGAGATGTTGCCGGATTTGCCCGACAGTTGCGGCCTTTTTGCCCTGTCCGAGCTGCGTGGCCAGCCGATGGAGCGGCTGGCTGATTTCCGCCTGATGGGGCCGTTGCGCGTGCTTTGGCCGGGGCAGGAGATTACAAATGAGATCGTCCCCACCCGGCTGAATGCCGAGGTTGATGTGACCGGTCGCATCCTGCGGCTGATCTGTGGCTGACCGCTTGGTCGCATCTGTTCAGGAGAGTGTCATGCGTCCCTTTGCCCTGCTTATCCCCTTTGGCCTTGCCGCCTGCGTCGAGGTCGAAAGCCCACCCGATCCCGGCGTCCTTGCGCCACCCATACCGCCCCAGGACAGTTGCGGCGCGCCGGATTTGCAGTTTCTGCGTGGACAGCCTGAAACTGTGCTGCAGACCATGAAATTCGGGGTGCCGGTGCGGATCATCCAGCCCGGTATGGCGGTGACGAAGGATTACAACCCGATGCGGCTGAATATCGAAATCGACGAAGCCGGCCAAGTCTTCCGCATCTACTGCGGCTGACTTTCGCGGGACATGGCCCATTTGGCCAAACAAAAGGCCCCCCAGGACACAAGGTCCGAGGGGCCCTGAGTCCAAGGGGCCTGGCTAACCTGCAGCTTATTTCTTAACGCGATAGTCGCTGTGGCAGGCCTTGCAGGTGCCGCCAATGGCACCCATGCCTGCACCAATGCTGTCGGCGCTGGCCACATCAATGGCGGCTGCTGCATCGCCCAGCGCCTTGCCCTTGGCCAAGAAATCATTCCAGTTGGTCCAAACCTCGGGCTTGGCCTCGGAGGCCGGGTCGGCCGCGTTGTTGGTGAACTTTGCCTCAATCTCGGCGGCGGCCGCGATCATCGCTTGCTTGGCCGCGTCAGCAGCGGCGGCATCATGCGCCACCTCGCCCGAGGCCATGCCGCCCAAGGTTTTGGCTGCCCCGCCGATGGTTTTCATCAGGTCCTTCCGGGCAATCACATCAGGATCGGTCGCGGCGGTACCGGCCGCAAAGGCCGCGCCGGTCATCAATAGCGCGCTGACACACAGCGTTTTGACAAAAGTTCTCATCTGGCTCTCCGCTGACTGAATGAAACATGTTTGGGCTGCAGTCCACTTCTGAAGCTCAGCTTAGCCACATCGATACCGCCCGCATAGGGACTTTGATCAGAACCCTGCCGCTTTACCGATTCGTTACTGAAGGGTCTGCAAGACCGAGAGGCTTGGAAATCCGTCCGGCACCATGCCTTGCGATTTTTGAAACGCCTTGATGGCGGCCACGGTTTTGGGGCCCATCTTGGCGTCGATGCCGCCGGTATCGAACCCCGACTCGGTCAGGCGTTTCTGCAAGGTGATGCGTTCATCAAACGACAGCGCGCGTTCGTCGCGTGGCCAAGGTGCGAGGATCGGGCCCGCTCCGCGCAAGCGGTCGGCCAGATGGCCCACGGCGATCACATAGGCATCGGCGGTGTTGTAGGTCTCAATCACGTGGAAGTTCTGAAAGATCAAAAAGGCCGCACCCCGGTGGCCGCCCGGCAAAAGCACCGAGGCCGGGCCATGGTTTGGCAGATCGGTGCCGTCGGCCAGCCGAACCCCCATCGCCTGCCAGTCGGCGACGGGTTTTTTCACCCGCTCGGTCGTCAGGTCATAGCTGAACCCCGGCGGCAGGGTGATCTCTGCCCCCCAAGGTGCGCCTTTGATCCAACCTTTGCCCGCCAGATAGGCTGCGGTCGAGGCCAGCGCATCGGTGGGATCATCGCCCCAGATGTCGCGCTTGCCATCGGCGGTGAAATCCACCGCAAAGGCATGCCAGGACGAGGGCATGAACTGGGTATGCCCCATCGCCCCGGCCCAAGAGCCGCGCAGGGTGGCGGCACTGGCATCGCCCAGTTGCAGGATCTTCAGGGCGGCAATCAGCTCGGCTTCGAAAAACGCGCCGCGCCGCCCGTCATAGGCGAGCGTCGCCAAAGCGTGCAGCGTGGGAATGTCCCCGCGCACCGCGCCATAGGCGCTTTCCAGCCCCCAGATTGCCGCGACGACTTCGGCATCAACGCCATAGGTGGCCTCGATCCGGGCCAGCGTTTCGCCATGGGATTTCAGTGCCTTAAGCCCATGACTGATGCGGTCTTGCGACACGGCGGTGTCAAGATAGTCCCAGATGGTCTTGGTGAACTCGTTCTGGTGGCGGTCATTGCGCACGACCTTGGGCAGGTATTCCGCGCCCGTCAGCGCATCAAGCGTGGCGGACGAGATGCCCGCTGCCAAGGCGCGGTCCCTGAAGGTGGAAAGCCACTGGGTCAGCCCCTCTTGCGTGCCGGTTCCTTCGGTCAACATCGCCTCCCCGATGGTTTCAGTCATGGCGGCTTCGGTGTCTTGCGGCCCGGCAAGGGCTGGGGTGGCCAGCGCCAGTGCGGCGGCCATGCTCATCAAGCCCTGACGGGCATTCTTCGCAAAGACTGCCCGCAGGTCGCCCATCCCTAGCCCCGCCGTTTGCGCACAATCTTGCGGGCGAGCTTGGCGGCCTTGGCATTGGCGGCCCCCGGTTTGCGCGGCTGATAGCGCCCATCTTTGCGGCCCCGGCCCCCGGTGGCAATCGCCGATCCTTCGATCTCGACCAGCTCCAAGACCAGCCCCCCCGTCACCGGCACCGCCTCGGCCAGCTTCACGACCACGCGCTGCCCGATGCCGATGGTCAGCCCGGTATCGGCACCTGTCAGGCTTTGGGTCGCCTCGTCATAATGGAAGAACTCACGCCCCACGGCGCGGATCGGGATCAGACCATCGGCCCCCGTTTCCTGCAGCCGCACGAAAAGGCCAAAGCGCTGCACGCCGGAAATCCGGCCCGCAAAGGTGCTGCCCACCCGGTCGGCCAAGAAGGCCGCGAGATAACGGTCGGTCGTGTCGCGTTCGGCGGCCATGCTGCGCCGTTCAGAGTCGGAAATCAGCTTGGCGGTGTCGTCAAGGTTCTCAACGTCCCACGCCGACAGCCCGTCCTTGCCCCAGCCGTGGCCTGCAATCAGCGCGCGGTGCACGATCAGATCGGAGTAGCGCCGGATGGGGCTGGTAAAATGCGCATAGTTCCGCAAGGCCAGCCCGAAATGGCCAAAGTTTTCCGCATTGTAATAGGCCTGCGTCATGGATCGCAGCGTGGTCAGGTTGATCAGCTCGTCAAACTCGGTGCCCTGCGCCTGGCTGAGCAGGCGGTTGAGATGCGAAGTTTTCAACACCTGCCCCTTGGCCAGCACAAGGCCCGAAGCCTCGGCCACCTCGCGCAGCGCCTCAAGCTTTTGCAGCGAGGGTTCCTCGTGCACGCGGAACAAAAGGGGCTGCTTCAGCCGCACCAATTCCTCGGCGGCGGCGACATTGGCGAGGATCATCATCTCTTCGATCAGCTTATGCGCGTCAAAGCGTTCATAGAATGACACCGAGGTGACCTTGCCGGCATCATCCAGCACGATCTTGCGCTCGGGCAGGTCAAGGTCAAGGGGCTGGCGGGCCGTGCGGGCCAGTTTCAGCGCCTCATAGGCGGCATAGAGCGGGCGCAGGACCGGATCGAGCAGGGGCGCGGCCTTGTCATCAGGCTGGCCGTCGATGGCGGCCTGCACTTGGGCATAATGCAAAGACGCCTGTGAGCGCATCAAGCCGCGCACATAGCGGTGCGACAGCTTGTTGCCATGGGCATCAATCCGCATCCGAACGGCCAGACAGGCGCGGTCGACATGTTCGTGCAAGGAACACAGATCGCCCGACAGGATATCGGGCAACATCGGCACCACGCGGTCGGGGAAATAGGTGGAATTGCCGCGCCGCCGTGCCTCACGATCAAGTGCGCTGCCGGGGGTGACATAATGGGCGACATCGGCAATGGCGACCCAGATGATATGGCCGCCCGGATTGCCGGGTTGGTCATCGGCCATGGCATAGACCGCATCATCGCGGTCGCGCGCGTCGATGGGGTCAATGGTGACCAAGGGCAGATCACGCAGATCCTCGCGCCCCTGAAGGCCAACGGGGGCGGCCTTGTCGGCCTCGGCAATCACGGCATCGGGGAATTGGTCGGGGATGCCGTGCTGGTGAATGGCGATCAGGCTGACCGCGCGGGCGCCAGAGGGATCGCCGAGCCGTGCCACGATGCGCGCCTGCGGCAGGCCCATGCGGTGGTTGCCAACGGCTTCACCCTCGACCAATTCGCCATCACGCGCGCCGTTGGACGCATCGCGGGCGACGCGCCATTCCTTGTCCTGGCCCTTGTCGATGGGCACAATTCGCCCACCTTCATGGCTGTCACGGTAAATGCCCAAGACCTTGAGCGGGTTCGACCCCAGCCGCCGGATCAACCGCCCCTCATAGGCGTGCCCCTCACCCGCCACCGGGGTCAGACGGCCCAAGATCCGATCCCCCGCGCCCAAGGCCGGATCGCCCTTTTGAGTGACGATCAACACCCGCTGGCTGCTGTCAACGCCGTCTTCCAACGGCACCGCAAACAAATCCCCCGCCGCGTCGGGCGCCAGAATCTGCAACACGGCGACGGGCGGCAAGACCCCCGGTTCCTGGAATCGGCGCGCCTTTTTCTCCAAGCCACCCTCATCCTCCATCTCGCGCAAGATGCGCTTGAGGTCGATCTTGGCATCGCCTTTGATGCCAAAGGCCTTGGCAATGTCGCGCTTGGCGCTAAGGGCGGGGTTTTCGGCGATCCATTGACGGATCTGATCTTTGGTCGGAATGGGGTTCATGGCCTTTGCCTAGCACGCCATGGCACCCAAGACCACCGCCCGCCCTTTCATCTTGGCGAAAATACTCCCGCCGGAGGCATCCGCGGCTGGCCACAGGAGCCTCCGGCGGGAGTATTTGGGGCCAAGATGAAATCAGCCGCACAGGGTTAGAGTTTGAGCACCATTTCGCGGTGGGGGATGCCGGCGTCGTCGAATTCGCCACCTATCGCGGTGAAGCCAAGGCGTTCGTAAAAGCCCAAGGCATGGGTCTGCGCGCCGAGTTTGACCTTGGTCACGCCCGGAACGGATCGAAACCGCGCGACCGCCGCTTGCATCAGTTGTGCGCCAAGCCCGGTGCCGCGCGCCTCGGCCAAGACGCAGACGCGGCCGATCTTGCCGATGTCGCCCATGACCAGAAGCCGGGCGGAGCCGACGGGTTTGCCGTTTTGAGTGGCCAGAAGGTGGATCGCCTCGTCGTCCTTGTCGTCCACCTCATCGGCCTCGCTGACGCCCTGTTCCTCGATGAACACGGTGCGGCGCAGCGCCCGGCAGGCGGCGATGTCGCGGGTCTCGGTGATCAGCGTCATGCGAAATAGTCTTTCAGGATGCGACTGTAGATCGCCTTCAGCTGATGGATCTGCGCCACTTCGACGCGTTCGTCGACCTGATGCATGGTGCGGCCCACCAGCCCGAATTCCACCACCGGGCAGTGGTCTTTGACAAAGCGGGCGTCCGAGGTGCCGCCGGAGGTGGAGCGTTCGGGCAGGCGGCCGGTTTCAGCCTGCACCGCGCTTGCGACCAGCGCCGAGAATGCCCCCGGCGGGGTGAGGAAGCTTTCGCCGGAAATCGAGATGCGGGCCGTGATCTCTACCCCGGTTTCGGCCTGCACAGCCGCCGCATGGTTGTGCAGCCAGTCTGACAGGCTGGCCCCCGTGTGCAGGTCGTTGAAGCGGATATTGACCGTGGCCGTGCCCTTGGCCGGGATGACGTTATTGGCCGGATTGCCGCAGTCTATGGTGGTGATCGCCAGGGTCGAGGGGTCGAAATGGGCGGTGCCTTGATCCAGCGGTTGCGCTTCCAGCCGGGCGAGAAGGGTGACCAGCGCCGACATCGGGTTCTTGGCGCGGTGTGGGTAGGCCGAATGGCCTTGCACGCCTTGGGCGGTGAACCAAGAGGTCATCGACCCGCGTCGGCCGATCTTCATCATCTCGCCCATCTCATTGGGGCAGGTGGGCTCGCCCACAAGGCAATGCGTCATCCGCTCGCCCTGGGTCGCCATCCAGTCGAGAAGCGCCACGGTGCCATCGGTGGCCACGTCTTCCTCGTCGCCGGTGATGGTCAGGATCACCGCGCCATCGGGTGGGGTTTGGCGCACGAAATCAATGGCGGCGGCGGCGAAGGCGGCGACACCGGATTTCATGTCGGTGGCGCCGCGCCCATACATCCAGCCGTCGACCACGTCGGCGCCAAAGGGATCGTGGGTCCAGGCGGCGAGATCGCCGACCGGCACCACATCGGTGTGGCCATTGAAGCCAAAGCTTTTGTTGGCCCCCTTGGCCCCCCAACGGGCGTAAAGATTGGCGATGCCGCCCCGGTCCACCCGTGTGCAGGCAAAGCCTGCGCCTTCCAGAAGGTCTTGCAAGAGCACCAGTGCGCCGCCCTCAACCGGGGTGACCGAGGCACAGCGGATCAGGTCTGCCGTCAGGGCGGCGGGGTCAACGGGCGGAGGGTTGGTCATGGTCTGTCCTTTTTCCGGGCTGGCTTTGGGATAGCGCAGCCGCTGGGCCAAAGGCAACCATGCCCACAGCCTGCGGCTGATAGGCAACCCATGTCCGACACGTTGACGGCCGATTGAGACTGGCACGACAGGGCCGGTGGGTCTGGCCGGTCTTGCCCCCAAGGTTCGAAGCCGGGAAAAACCCGGACGACACAGGTGGGCTTGGCAGGCGCTATCGCTTCAGCCTCTGGGCCTGCATCCGGCCAGATCCTCCCTAAAGCGTATCGCGT
>JBILYK010000092.1:0-14118 GCA_044377735.1 Paracoccaceae bacterium
CGTCGCTTGCCTGCTGTCGGCGACTGAGCGCGGATGAGGGGCCCAAGGCCCGGATCGTGTTTTGACCTTTGGTTGTGGCCCGCCTATAGAGAGCAAAATTGACGTATGTCGTTACGGTGAGGATTGCCGGCGTGATCAGGTTCATCGGCTCATTCTTTGGAGCCATCTTTACGATGGTGACCATGGGGCTTCTGTTTGGGGCCCTGTCGATTGGTGGCATTTTCTACATCTACTCGTCAGACCTGCCCAGCCACGAAAGCCTTGCCCAGTATACCCCGCCCACCATCAGCCGGATCTATTCTGGAGAGGGCAGGATCATTGACGAATTCGCCCAAGAGCGGCGGTTGTTCGTGCCATCCGAGGATATTCCCGATCTGGTGAAACAGGCTTTCGTTTCGGCCGAAGACAAGCATTTCTACACCCACAAGGGGTATGACGTGACCGGCATGATGTCGGCCTTTCGCGATGCAGTGGTCAGCCGGGGCGCAAACCTGCGTGGGGCCTCGACCATTACCCAGCAGGTGATGAAGAACTTTCTGCTGGATGGCTCGCGCAGTGTGGAGCGCAAGATCAAAGAGATCATTCTGGCCACACGGTTGGAAGAGACGCTGTCGAAGGACAAGATCCTTGAGCTCTATCTGAACGAGATCTTCCTAGGCCAGAACAGCTATGGCGTGGCCGCCGCCGCGCAGACCTATTTCAACAAGCCGCTGACCGCGCTTGCACCGCATGAGGCTGCGATGCTGGCCGCTTTGCCAAAAGCGCCGGGTGAGTTTCATCCGGTACGCGGCAAGGACCGTCTGTTGGAGCGGCGCAATTATGTGCTGCGCGAGATGTGGCAAAACGGCTATATGACCGAGGCTGCCTATCTGAGCGAGCGGGAGCAGCCGCTAAAGTCTGTGCAGAACGGCGACTACGCCGCCTTCCGCGAGGCTCTGCCGCCGCGCAGTTATTTCACCGATGAAATTCGGCGTCAGTTGTCGGGCACCTTCGGTGAGGAAGAGTTCTTTGGCGGCGGTCTGTCGATCCGCGCCACGGTGGAGCCAGAATTGCAGGCGGTTGCCGCCCGGGCCTTGCGGCGTGGGTTGGAGAAGTATGATCGCGGTCAGGGTATCTGGCGCGGCACGGGCAAGACCATTGCGGTTGATAAGCTTGCCGTGGAAGCCGATTGGCGCGCGGCTTTGGCCGAAGTGGCGGAACTGCCGCGTGATGTCGAAGGCTGGCAGGCGGCGGTGATTCTGGAATTGGGCGAAAATACCGCCCGCTTTGGCATGGAAGGCGATCTTGGGGGGCAGGAGCCGATCATCCCGGCCGAGGATGTGACCTGGGCGCGCAAGCTTTTGACCGATGGGTCGTTGTCAAAAAAGGCCAAGGTTCCGGGTGATTTGGTCTTGGTTGGCGATGTGGTGATGGTGCGTGCCATTACCAGCGACGAGGATGGCAGCTTTCAGCACTGGTCCTTGCGGCAGGTGCCCGAGGTGCAGGGCGGCCTTATGGCGATGGACGTGGAAACCGGCCGCGTGATCGCCATGCAGGGGGGGTTCAGCTATCAGGCCTCGGTCTTCAATCGCGCCACGCAAGCGACACGACAGCCGGGGTCTAGCTTCAAGCCGTTCGTCTATGCCGCGGCCTTGGATTCGGGCTTTACACCTGCGACCATCGTGGTGGATGCGCCGATTGAAATTGAAACGCCCGAAGGGCTTTGGACGCCGAAGAATGCGTCAAACAAGTTTTACGGCCCCACGCCGTTGCGAACCGGAATTGAGCAAAGCCGAAACCTGATGACCATTCGCATTGGGCAAGAAATCGGCATGGATCTGGTGGCGAGCTATGCCGAGAAATTCGGTGTTTATACCAGCATGAATCCATTTCTGGCCAATGCGCTGGGGGCGCAGGAATCCACCCTGTTCAAGATGGTGGCGGCCTATGCCATGTTCGCCAACGGTGGCGAGCGGGTGGAGCCGACCCTGGTCGACCGGGTGCAAGACCGCTTTGGCAAGACAATCTATCGCCATGATCAGCGCCAATGCGTCGATTGCGCCCTCCCGAACCTGCCAAAAGGGCAGGGTGTCACCATCAAGTCTGACCGCGAACGTGTGATGGATGCCATCACTGCCTATCAGCTGACCTCGATGATGGAGGGCGTGGTAATCCGGGGCTCGGGTTCGCGGGTGCGGTTGCCGGTCCCGGTGGCAGGCAAGACCGGCACCACCAATGATGCCAAGGATGTCTGGTTCATTGGCTATAGCTCTGAGGTTGTGGCGGGCTGCTATATGGGCTTTGACCAGCCTCGGTCTTTGGGCGAAGGAGCTTTTGGCGGCACACTCTGCGTGCCGATCTTTCAAGAGTTCATGAAAGAGGCAGTCGCCACCTATGGCGGCACCGAGTTTGCCGTACCGCCGGGCGGCTATTTCCAGAAGATCGACAGGTTCACCGGGGCAAAACTGCCTGCGGATGCCACCGGAGATAATGTGATTTCGGAATACTTCCGCGAGGGCGAAGAGGTGCTGTTCGGGCTTGATGCCCTTGTGGATGGTGGCTTTGCGATGGGGTCGGATCTGCCCTTGTTCGCGGCGGGTGAGACGGAGGCCGATCTTGTGGACACGGTCACCACCTCGGACGGGCAGCAAAAGTCGGTTCCGAAGAAGGCCAATTTCGGCACGCTCAGCTCAGGCGGGCTTTACTAGCGGCCAAAGCGGGCAGGCGTGCCGCTTGCCCCGCCTTGCGCCACAGGCTATCACGCGGCGCGAAGATCAAGGATGACACGATGCGCGCCGAGACCCAGAACCATATCGATCAGATCGAGAAGTCGCTGAAGCTTTTGGCGCAGCGTCTTGACTGGGAAACCGCGCCGCACCGGTTGGAAGAATTCGACGCGCTGATCGAAGATCCCAATCTGTGGAACGACCCGGCTAAGGCGCAAAAGCTGATGAAAGAGCGTCAGGGGCTGATGGACGCCATTGCGGCCTATAAGCTGATCGACGGCGGCTTGCGTGACAATGTCGAGTTGATCGAACTGGGCGAGGCCGAGGGTGACGCCGAGGTGGTGACCGAGGCGGAAGCGGCGCTTAAGGCGCTGGTGGCCGATGCAGCGCAGCGCGAGCTTGAGGCGCTGTTGGACGGCGAGGCCGACGGCAACGACACCTATCTTGAAATCAACGCGGGTGCGGGCGGCACCGAAAGCTGCGACTGGGCGTCCATTTTGGCGCGGATGTATGTGCGTTGGGCCGAGAAAAAGGGCTATACTGTTGAAATGCAGTCGGAAACGGCGGGCGAAGAGGCGGGGATCCGGTCGGTCAGCTATAAGATTTCCGGCAAGAATGCCTATGGTTGGCTGAAGTCGGAATCGGGTGTCCATCGTTTGGTGCGGATTTCGCCCTTCGATTCAGCGGCGCGGCGTCATACCTCGTTCTCTTCGGTCTGGGTTTATCCGGTGGTGGATGACAACATCGAGATCGAGATTCACGACAAAGACATTCGCATCGACACTTATCGGTCGTCTGGCGCGGGCGGACAGCACGTGAACAAAACCGACTCGGCGGTGCGGATTACCCACTTTCCGACCAATATCGTGGTCACCTCGTCTCTAAAGTCGCAGCACCAGAACCGAGACATCGCGATGCAGGCGCTGAAGTCGCGGCTTTACCAGTTGGAGTTGGACAAGCGTAACGCAGCCATCAATGAGGCCCATGAGAACAAGGGCGATGCGGGCTGGGGCAACCAGATCCGGTCCTATGTTTTGCAGCCCTATCAGATGGTCAAAGACCTGCGGACAGGGGTTGAAACCAGTGACACGGGCGGTGTGCTGGACGGTGATCTCGACAAGTTCATGGCGGCCACGCTGGCGCTTGGTGTGGCGGGTATGGGCCGGGCCGAGGCCAACTCGGAAGACTGAGTTTGTGACCTAGTCTTTGCGCGCGTTGAGGCGACACTCTGCGACCCCGCATTACCCTATCAATCCTTTGCCAGAGATACATCTTTGGACCATGGCCTTGCAGGGCATAGAGTTTGCCGAAAAGGGAGACTCCCATGGTTCCTGCTGCCGACAAGCCCGAGATCCTGCATGTCGAAATGGTCGATTTGGCTGACGCGCTTTTGGCAGCATGGCGCGACTTTCGCGCTGCACCGCTGTTTGGGATGTTTTTTGCGGGGGTCTATGTGCTGGGCGGTTGGCTGATCGTGTTTTCGCTGACCGCCAAGGGACAATTGTGGTGGAGTCTTCCCGCCAGCGCAGGGTTTCCGATCTTGGGTCCCTTTGTGGCCTGTGGGCTTTATGAAGTGTCGCGGCGGCGTGAGGCTGGCGAACCCTTGATCTGGGGGCAGGTGCTTGGCGTGATCTTTCGTCAGAAGGATCGCCAGATTCCGTCGATGGCGGCGGTCATCGTCGTGTTCTTTCTGTTTTGGAACTTTCTGGCTCACATGATTTTTGCGCTGTTTCTGGGCAAGGCCACACTGACCAACATCACCTCATCGCTTGAGATGTTCTTCACGACAGAAGGCATGGCGATTCTGGCGGTTGGCACCATTGTTGGGGCGATCTTTGCCACATTGCTTTTTGCGTTGACGGTGGTCGGCCTGCCGATGCTGTTGGACCGCGAGGTGGATTTCGTCACAGCCATGCTTACATCCCTGGGCGTGGTCACACAGAGCCCATTGGTGATGCTGGCATGGGGAGGGCTGATCGGCGCATGTCTGTTGCTGGCGATGCTGCCGGGGTTCTTGGGTTTGTTCGTGGTGTTGCCAATCTTTGGCCACGCGACATGGCATCTTTACCGCCGATCGATTGCATGGGAGCACTGAGCCCACTGCGCAGATTGGGACTTACGGCGAAAAGCAGTGAAAAGGGCATCGCGGCATGGCCGGGTGCCCTTTGGCAATTCTCAAGGCCGGGAAGATCAGCCCGAGATGTCGTCCTGCGCCTCGGGCGTTGCCGGGGCAGCCAATCGCGCCTGCGGGATCGGCGCGCGGCCAGTGGCCAAGGGGTCATCCTGACGCTGAACCGAGCCTTCGAAATGCGCACCCGATTCTATGGCGATGGTCTTGTGAATGATGTCGCCTTCGACCTTGGCGGTCGAGGTGAGGCGGACCTTAAGCCCACGCACCCGGCCAATAACGCGGCCATTGACCACGATATCATCGGCAACGATCTCGCCGCGGATGGTGGCGGTTTCGCCAACGGTCAGCAGATGGGCGCGGATATCGCCTTCGACGGTGCCTTCGACTTGAATGTCACCGGTGGTGCGCAGATTGCCCACCACAGTCAAATCAGACGACAGGATAGAGGCCGCAACCTTGCCTTTAGGCGCCGTCGGGGTGAAATCCATCGAGGGTTTGGTCACAGCGGCCTCCGGGGCTTTGGTCTTGTCAGAATCGCCCGCTTTTGCCGGGCCAGGTTCGTTGATGCGGCTTTTAGAAAACATGGGTCGCTGCCTTTATGAACGTCATTGGGTTGACGGCATTGCCACCAATCCTGACCTCGTAGTGAAGGTGTGTGCCGGTGGATCGGCCTGAGTTGCCCATATCACCGATCCGCTCGCCGCGCGACACTTTTTGTCCGACCGAGACCCGCATTTGCGCCAAATGGGCATAGCGGGTTTCGATGCCAAAGGCGTGCTGAACCTTGATAAGTCGGCCATAGCCCGAGGACCAACCGACAAAAGTGACGACGCCGTCAGCGGTGACATGGATCGGCGTGCCATAGGACGCGGCAAAATCGGTGCCCGCGTGCATCCGGGTTCCCCAGCCCTTCGGGTCTTGGCGCGCGCCAAAGCCAGAGGTGAAGCGGTAGGCGCCTTTGACAGGATTGTCGAAGGGCGCCTTGAACGCGGCAAGGCGATAAAGGTTCATCCGATCAAGCCCCGCGAGAATGGCATTGGCGCGGGTTTCCTCAATGGAGGGAACGCCTTTGGTCGACAAGGACAGCGGCGCCAACGGTCCGCCTTGGCCGTCATAACCTGTGCGTACGGCCTCCAACAGATCGTCTGGGTCCATGCCTGCGGCGTTGAACATCTTCTCCAACGGCTCAACCGAGACGGTCAGCGCCTCTTCAAGCCGGGTGAAAATGGCCTCGTTACGCAGTTCGATCTGGCGTTTCTCGTCTGCGATCTGAGCGATCTGTTCGGTGGCCTTGTCGGCCATTCCTTGAATTCGGTCCCGTTCACGTGCGGTGCCGTCCAAACTACTCGCCAAGAACTCCAACGTGTCTTCGGTATCTTGGGCGCGGCCCGCCTCGGTGGTGGCCCCATCCGGGTTTTCGGTCAAAGACGCGCGGCTCAACTCGGCGCGGGCCTCGTCACGTTCCAAAATGGTGCGGCGCAGCGTGTTCTGGATCACGTCGATGCCGGTTTCCAATTCACGACGGCGGTCTTCAGAGGCCAAAAGCCGCGACTGCATCGTCGCGACCTGTTCCAGCGCGAGGTTAAAGCGTGCTTGAGCCGAGGCTGCTTCTTCGGCGCGCAGATCACGGTCCATCGAAAGGGTGTTCATCCGTTCTTCGTACAGGGCTTGCTGGCGCACGACCTGTTCGCGCGAAGACCCGGCTGAAATCGAGTCGAACAACAAGATTGCGGTGGCCAAAATGGTCCATGCGAGGGCAATTCCACCAACCACGACGGCAATGGCCTGCGTGGCGGGACGCAGACGGATGAAGCGGGTTTCTGTATCAGACTTCAAGAACAGGCGCTGCTCGGGGAAGCGCCGCTCAAGCGTCAGGTGAATCTGATAGGCAAAGCGCGTTAACACGTTAGACGGTTCCGTGACTTGGACAATGGACCGATGAAAGCACGCCCAAGGCGCGGCAACTCTTGAGTAGCGGGGGCTTGGCCACCTCGCAACTGCTTTGCGCCGCGCGTGCCGAATGACCCTACTTTGGCGGTCAGAATCGGCGAGTTTCTGCCGAACGCGTCAACCCCGAGAGGGTGTGCTTTCGGCCAGAGGCCAGTAGAAATCAGGTGGCAAACCTGCCTCGGCCCGTTTTTCTTCGTTGAAAGGGGGTTTCAGGGTCGAGTGAAAGTACTTCCGTACAAGGATGTGAAACTGCTCTTTTGGATCCAATCCCTCGCGCCCGCACAGCCAGTTGAACCATTTTGAGCCATAGGCGACATGGCTGACCTCTTCGGCATAGATCACCTCAAGGGCGGCGCGGGTCTCTGGGTCACCGGCACGATCAAATATCTCGATCATCCCGGGCGTGACATCCAGCCCTCGCGCTTCAAGGACCATGGGCACCACGGCAAGCCGTCCCATAAAGTCCTGCGCCGTATCTGCGGCGGCGCGCCACATGCCAGCATGGGCGGGCATCGCACCGTAATGGCTGCCCAAAGCCTCCAGCCGATCCGACACCAGATTGAAATGCTTGGACTCTTCATCCGCCGCTTTCACCCAGTCATCATAAAACCCAAGGGGCATCGGATTGCGGGCAAAGCGCGCGATGATGTCCCAGTGCAGATCGACAGCGTTCAGCTCGATATGCGCCACGGCGTGCAACAGCGCGAGACGCCCGGCCGGGCTGCCAAGGCGGCGGCGCGGCACATCGCGGGGATCCAAAAGCTCGGGTCGCGTCGGTCGGGCGGGGAAATCTGGCGGGATCGCATCGCCGATGGGCAAAGGCTGGCCTGCTGTGCGCGCCGCAAACCACGATGCCGCATGGGCATGCGACAACGCGGTTTTCGCGCGCCCATCGGCACAGTTCAACACCTCGAGCGCCATGTCGGCGAGTGACGTCATGCGAAATGACCGGCGTTACAGCGCTTGCGCGGCAGCCAGAACCTCGTCCGCATGGCCTTTGACCGATACCTTTGGCCAGATGCGCGCGACACGGCCCGCGCTGTCAATCAAAACGGTGCTGCGTTCGATTCCCATATAGGTCTTGCCATACATGCTTTTCTCGACCCAGACGCCGTAGTCTTCGCAAGTCGTCCCGCCCTCATCCGAGGCGAGGATGATCTGCAGCCCGTGTTTCTTGCAAAACTTGTCATGGGCTTTCACGCTGTCTTTCGACAGGCCGATGACGGTGGTGCCTGCAGCGGCGAACGCAGCGGCGTGCGCGGTAAAATCCTGCGCTTCCAGAGTGCAGCCGGGCGTGTCATCCTTTGGGTAGAAATACAAAACCACCTTGCCGGGGCGGAAGGCCGAAAGGGTGACAGTGCCACCGCCGTCGCGGGGCAGGGTGAAATCGGGTGCGGTGTCTGCGACGGTCAACATGGGCGGCTCCTCGCTTTTGTGGGTCTGACTCTTGGCGATCTAGTTGCCTTTCGGCAAAGATAAAGGCAAGCCCGCGAAAAGGATCTGCAAAGTGCCGGCTTTGGTGCGGTGTCAAACGGGGATGGGCCAATCGCGATGACAAAGCAGGGGCAGAGCAGAGCAGCGCCGGGGGATGATATCCCGGCGGCGTCTGTTGGCCCAACCGCGTTGCAGCCTGATCCGGTGACACCCTTGCCCGCAGCAGCCGTAAAGCCCAAAGTCCCAAAGCGCGCCACCCGGCGAACCGGCCTGGGATGGCGTTTGGCAAGTGTTGCGATCATTCTGGCGCTGGTTTTGGTTGGCTTTGGCTTGATCGGGCGAACGATTCCGCTGCCGGTCTGGATGGTGGCCGAAGTGGAAAGCCGGTTGAACCGCGACTTAAGCGCGGCGGCACCCGATGTCGCGCTGGCGCTTGGCATGGTCGATCTCACGCTGGACGAGGATTTCATCCCGCAGCTTTTGTTGCAGGACCTGCGTCTGTTAAAGCCAGACGGAACAACGCTTTTGTCACTGCCCGAGGTGCGAATTTCGCTGCAGGGGCGCGCCCTTTTGTCTGGTGAGACGCGCCTGTCCTCACTGCGCATTACTGGGGCACGGCTGCTGGTGACCCGCGATGTGGAGGGGCGCTTTGATGTGGCGGTGGGCGAGACAACCGAGGTGGGTGCCACGCCGTCCCTATCCAGTTTTTCCGATATCTTCGCGCAGGTGAACAGGGCTCTGACCTTGCCAGGGTTGGCGCATCTGACACAGATTGAGGCTGAAGGGCTGTCGGTGGCGGTGAATGACCGGCGCAGCGGGCGGGTCTATGAGCTTGGCGACGGGCGTCTGACGGTCGACAATCGACCCGGCGCGCTTGCCGCCGAGTTGTCTGTGTCACTGCAAGGCCAAGCAATGACCCCGGGGCGCGCCGTGGTGCAGATTGTGGCGCAGAAGGCCCGCGCATCCGCGCGGATCAATGCCGAGTTCAACGACATCAGCGCCATGGATCTTGCGGCCCAAGCGCCGCTTTTGGCACCTTTGGCCAGTTTGGAGGCGGCCATCTCGGGTCGTCTGGTGGCTGAGCTTGGTGAAACCGGTGTCACGGCCATCGAGGGTCAGCTGGAGATCGGGAAAGGGGCTTTGCGGCCGACACCGGCCGCGGCGGCCGTGCCTTTTGACCGCGCGTCATTTGCTATGGCCTACAAGGCGCAAAGCGGTTTGGTTAGCCTGTCTCGGATCGAGGTGGAAAGCCCCACCCTGCGGGCGAAGGCTTCGGGGCAAACCTATCTTGTGGATGCCTCGGGCACGCGGCTGTCGGGGCCGCTTGGGGGGGCTGTGCCAGCCGCCTTTGTCACGCAGATCAGCCTTGAAGATGTCCGGATCGACCCGGCCGGGGTTTTCACCGAGCCTGTGCGTTTTTCGACCGGGGCGCTGGAGTTTCGGCTTGGATTGCAACCCTTTGCGGTGGAGATTGGCCAGTTTTCGTTGGCTGAGGACAGCCGCAGGTTGGTGATGGCCGGGCAGATCGGTGCGGATGCGGCAGGGTGGACGACTGCACTGGATGTCTCGCTGAATGAAATCTCGCATGATCGGCTGATCGCGCTTTGGCCAAAATCCATCTTGGGGAAAACCCGGGCTTGGGTTGGCCAGAACCTTTTGCAGGGCAATTTGCGCGACATCCGCGCCGCTTTGCGGCTTAGCCCCGGACAAGAGCCGCGGTTGCATTTGTCCTATGGCTTTGACGGGGCGGATGTGCGGTTTTTGCGCACATTGCCGCCCATCAAAGGGGGCAAGGGCTATTCCACCATCGAAGGCTTGACCTACACCATGGTCATGACCGAAGGGCAGGTCACCGCCCCCGAAGGTGGGCAGATCGACATTGCTGGATCGGTCTTTGCAGTGCCAGATGTCTCGGCCAAACCCGCGATCGCCGATATTCGGCTGTCGACCCGGTCAAGCCTGACCGCGGCCCTGTCGCTTTTGAACCTGCCGCCGTTCAACTTCATGACCAAGGCCGATCGGCCGGTTGATCTGGGGGAAGGGCGGGCTGAAATTGCAACCCGCTTGACCCTGCCGCTGCAGGGCCGAATTGGATTGTCCGATGTGAGCTATCAGGTCTCGGGTGAGGTGTTCGATTTTGCCTCGGACAAACTGGTGCCCAAGCGCCGGATCACCGCTGAACGGCTGGCTGTCACGGCCAGTCCAGCAGGAATCGAGATTGCCGGCGAGGGCCGACTGGGTGAGGTTGGTTTTGACGTGACCTTTGTGCAGGGCTTTGGTCCTGACCAAAAAGGCCGCGCCACGGTTCGTGGGACGGCGACCTTGTCGCAAAATGTGGCCGAGGAGTTCGGGCTGGGTCTGCCTGTCGGTATGGTTTCGGGCGAGGGACGGGCGACGGTCGAGATTGACCTGCAACGCGGCGCGCCGGGGCGGTTGCGTCTGCGGTCGGATCTGGCGGGAATCGGCCTGACCTTGCCCGAGGTGGCATGGACAAAGGCCAGGGCCGCAAAGGGCGTGCTTGAGGCCGATGTGACGATGGGCGAGTTGCCAAGGGTGGATCGGCTGGAACTGGATGCAGCGGGATTGCGGGCCGAGGGCGAAATCACATTGCGGCCCGGGGGGGGCCTGGAGACAGCCCGCTTTGCGCGGGTAATGTTGGACGATTGGCTGGATGCTGGCGTTGAACTGACGGGGCAAGGGCCGGGAAAGCCGCTGGCCATCGCTTTGACCGATGGGTCGGTCGATCTGCGGCAGATGCCAGGTGTCAAGGCGCGTGGCACCAGTGTCAGCGGTCAGGGGGGCGGGCCGCTGCGGCTGGATCTGGACAGGCTGATTGTCAGCTCTGACATCGCGCTGACCCGGCTAAGGGGCGATTTTCGCCTTGCGGGCGGCTTCAATGGCGCATTCACCGCCCTGATGAACGACGGCCCTGAGGTTGTGGGGACCGTGGTGCCCAGCCGTCATGGCACGGCAGTGCGCTTGCGGTCGGACAATGCGGGCGAAACCTTTGCAGCGGCGGGCATTTTTTTGGCTGGGCGCGGGGGCAGCATGGATATGACGCTGACACCGCGCGAGCAGCCCGGCCATTACGACGGGCGGGTTGCGATCCGCGACGTGCGCGTGCGCAATGCCTCGGTGTTGGCCGAGCTTTTGAACGCCATTTCGGTGGTTGGGCTTTTGGAACAGCTCAACGGGCTGGGGCTGGTGTTCAACGTGGTGGAAGGTGAGTTTCTGCTCACACCGCAAGTTGTGGATCTGCGCCGGGGATCGGCGACAGGGGCAAGCCTTGGCGTGTCGATGACCGGTGTCTATCAGACCGGATCAGGCCGGTTGGCGATGGAAGGTGTTATCTCGCCGGTTTACCTTTTGAACGGGATCGGGGCCGTGCTGACCAAAAGGGGCGAAGGCGTCTTTGGCTTCAACTACAGCCTGCAAGGCACGGCAGAGGCGCTTGAGGTTGGTGTCAATCCCTTGTCGATCCTGACACCCGGCATGCTGCGCGGCCTGTTCCGCAGTGGCCGGTCTGGCAGTCCGGATGCCTTTGGCGTGCCAAACACTGACCTTGGCCAAGAACCCAGACAAAAACCCAAACCAGGCAAGGACCAAAGGTGAAACTCTCCGACTTTGATTTTGATTTGCCCGAGGCATTGATTGCCACCCGGCCCGCGCGCCCGCGCAGCTCGGCCCGGCTTCTGCTCGCCAAGGGCGACCAGATCAGTGACCATCATGTATCTGACTTGGTTGAGATTTTTCAGCCGGGTGATGTGCTTGTGTTGAACAACACCAAGGTTATTCCCGCGCGCCTGAGCGGCATGCGGCGGCGGGGTGAGGCTGAGGCCAAGGTGGAGATCACGCTGTTGGAGGCCACGCCGCAGGGCTGGCGCGCCCTTGCCAAGCCGTTGCGCAAGGTGCTTGCCGGCGAAGAGATCGTGTTTTCCGATCAGCTTTCGGCACGCGTGCTGGCCAAGACGGAAACCGATCTGGAACTGGGCTTTAACCTGACAGGCGATGATTTCGACGCGGCTTTGGCAGTGGCCGGGCAAATGCCTTTGCCCCCCTATATTGCGGCCAAGCGTGCGGCGGATGCGGCTGACAATGATGATTACCAAACCGTCTTTGCCCGCCATGCCGGGGCCGTGGCCGCGCCAACGGCGAGCTTGCATTTCGATGCGCCCTTGCTGCAAGCGCTGCGCGCACGGGGGGTCGAATTCGTTGAGGTGACGTTGCATGTGGGGGCGGGCACGTTTTTGCCGGTCAAGGTCGAAGACGTCACCACCCACCGCATGCACGCCGAATGGGGCGAGGTGACCGAGGCCGCCGCCGCCCGAATTGCTGCCGCCAAGGCGCAAGGCCGGCGGGTCATACCAGTGGGCACGACCGCCTTGCGCCTGATCGAAAGTGCGGGTGTTTCGGGCCAGATCACACCGTGGCGGGGGCCGACGGATATCTTTATCTATCCTGGCTTTCAGTTCCGGGTGGCTGATGCGTTGATGACCAATTTCCATCTGCCGAAATCGACTCTGATGATGCTCGTCTCGGCGCTGATGGGCAAAGAGCGGATTGACCGGATCTATGACCATGCGATCACGTCTGGCTATCGGTTCTTTTCTTATGGCGATGCTTCACTGCTGATCCCGTGACCCGAGCGCCCTAGGCCCGACCCCGGAGGGTTTCACACCCTCCGGACCTCCCGTGGAGTATTTCGCAAGGCGCAAGGGCTTTGGGGGCGGCAATAGGGGGCCGATGGTCGCAAAAGTCGCGTGATTGGCGCGCGCCCGCGTGGTAATCGGCACCAGACACTAAGGGACGCGCGCGATGTTGAAAGTCTTGGCCCAGACCTGGCCCCTGATGGTGGGGGTGATGTTGCTTATGGTGGGCAACGGTGTGCAAAGCACGCTTTTGGGGATCCGCGGCACGCTTGAATCCTTTTCCACCTTTGAGATGTCGATCGTGATGTCGGCATATTTTCTGGGCTTCCTCATCGGATCGCGCCTTGCGCCGACGATGATCCGCAACGTGGGCCATGTGCGGGTGTTTGCTGCACTGGGGTCCTTGATCTCGGCGGTTTTGGTGCTTTATCCGATGCTGGTCGAGTGGCAGGTCTGGGCCATCATGCGCGTGGTCATCGGCTTTGGCTTTGCAGGCATCTATATTACAGCGGAAAGCTGGCTTAACAACACGGTGACCAACGAGACACGGGGGCAGGCGCTGTCGGCCTATATGATCGTGCAGATGCTGGGGATTGTCGCCAGTCAGGCGCTTTTGGGCTTTGGCGACCCGTTTGGGTATGAGCTGTTCTTGATCCCGTCCATCTTGGTGTCACTGGCCTTTATGCCAATTCTTCTGGCCACCAGTCCTGCGCCGACCTTTGACGAATCTGCCCGGCTTGGGTTTCGCGAGTTGTTTAAGATCTCGCCGGTCGGGTTCGTGGGCATGCTGATTTCTGGCGGCGTGTTCTCGGCCATGTTTGGCATGGCATCGGTCTATGGCACGCTGTCTTTGATGAGTTTTCAGCAGATCGCCATGTTCACCACTGCGCTTTATGTGGGAGGGCTGATCTTTCAATACCCGGTTGGCTGGCTGTCGGACCGGATTGACCGACGCACAATCATGCTGTGGATGTCGGTTGCGGCGACACTGGTTATGGCGGTGGCGGCCTTTGTTAAGCTGCCTTTTGTAGCCCTGTTGGTGGTGGCGGCGATCTTGGGGGGCATCACCTATCCGATGTATTCGCTGATCATCGCCTATACCAATGACTATCTGAAGAAAGAGCAGATGGCGGCGGCGGCGGCCGGGTTGATTTTCCTGAACGGGTTTGGCGCGATTTTCGGTCCCTTGGTGACCGGCTGGCTGATGGGCGTTGTGGGGCCGAGGGGGTTCTTTTTGTTCATCGGGCTG
>JBILYK010000140.1:0-3686 GCA_044377735.1 Paracoccaceae bacterium
TCTCATTCGGGGAATGGATCTGGTCATCATCGCGGCCAAAGCCCAAAAGCATCGCATCCATGCCAAGATAGGTCTTGAAATAGCCCGCAATCGGGATCGACCCGCCGCAGCCGACATAGGCCGCCGAGCAACCCCATTCCTCGCCCAGGGCCGCGCGGGCCGCCTCAAAAGCCGGGTTCTCGATCGACATCACGCCTGCGGGGGAATTGCCGTGGCCCTTCCACTCGATGGTGCAATCGGCGGGCAGTTGGGCCTCTACCCATTTGCGGAACTGGATGCGGATGGCGTGGGGGTCTTGGTCGCCCACAAGGCGGAACGATACCTTCGCATGGGCTTCGGCGGGAAGCACGGTCTTGAACCCGTCGCCGGTATAGCCGCCCCAGATGCCGTTGATCTCGGCCGTTGGACGCGACCAGATCATCTCAAGCGGCGTGCGGTCCTGTTCGCCCGCAGGCACCGACAGGCCGACATCGCCTAGAAACTTTGCGTGGTCAAAGGCCAAGGCCTGCCATTGACTGCGGATCGCGTCGGGAAGCTCGGTCACCCCATCGTAAAACTGCGGAATGGTGATGCGGCCCGTCGCATCATGCAGGCCAGCCAGAATTCGGCTGAGAACCCGGATCGGGTTCTGTGCGGCCCCGCCATACATGCCGGAATGTAGGTCCTTGTTGGCGGCATGGATCGTGAACTCCTCGCCCAACAGCCCGCGCAGCATGGTCACAATCGCGGGAGCGGTGTCTTGGAACAGACCCGTGTCGCAGATCAGCGCAATGTCGGATTTCAGCTCATCGGAGTTTTCCTGCAAGAAGGGGATCAGACTGGGCGAGCCGGATTCCTCCTCGCCCTCAAGAAAGATCGTCAGGCGGCAGGGCAGGCGGCCATGCACGGCCTTCCAAGCGCGCAGCGCCTCAAGGAACGTCATCAACTGCCCCTTGTCATCGGACGCGCCGCGCGCGCGGATGACCTTGCCTTTGGGCGTGTCCTGCAGTTCTGGATCAAACGGGTCGCGGTCCCAAAGCGACAGCGGATCAACGGGCTGCACGTCATAATGCCCGTAGAACAACAGATGCGGCCCGCCGTCACCACCATGTGCCACGACCATCGGATGACCGGGGGTTGGGCGGATGCTGGCGTCAAACCCCAACGACATCAGGTCCTCCACCAGCCAATCGGCAGCGCGGGCGCAGTCTGGCTTGAAGGCCGGATCGGTTGAAATCGACGGAATCCGCAACAGCGCCATCAGACGCTCCAACGCCTGCGGCAAAGAAACGTCGATCTTCGAAAGCACGGCCTCAAGGGTCATTTTGGTGTCTCCAGTCCTGTTGGGCGGGGCCAAGCCTATCAGGCGAATGGGGACTGTCCAGAGGCTACCGCTTGCGCTAAATGGCGGGCCAAGGACCACCAGCTAGGATATCTGCCATGATCCGCACCCGTTTTGCCCTTGCGCTTATCTTGGCCAGCGCAACCTTTGTGACCCCTGCCTTGGCCGAGCCGATCGCAGGCAAGGCAGCCAAGAAGCTTCTGTTCGCCCCGGTCAAGGCGGAGGTTGAGATCTTGGCTGAGGCTGGCTTGCCGCCAGAAATGGCCGATGCGCTGGTGATGGTCGGCGAGGGCCAGCCCTATTACGGCGCAGTGGCCATTGCGCCTGACGAAGGTTTGATGTCCGAAGCCACGGTGGCCGCGGCGAATTTTCATGAGACCACCGCCGCCGGTGTGGCCGCCCTGGCCGAATGTAACGCCAAAAAGAAAACTGCGTCAGACTGCGTTTTGGCCGCCTATATCCGCCCCAAGGGCTGGGCCGAGGCAGGATTTTCGCTGTCATCCGATGCAACGGCAGCCTTCAAAGACTATGACATGAAAACCGGCGCTTTGGCGGTGTCTGTCAGCACCGGCGCTTTTGGGATGGCCGAGGGCGAGGGGGCGGGCGAGGCCGCGCTTGCCAATTGCGCGGCCAAGAATGAGAAGGCCACTGATTGCGCGCTGGTCATTGCGAACTGACCTTCTGGCGCGTCTTCTTGCAAAAACCTGCATTTGGCAGAGACAATTTGCCCCGTTGCCGCCAGTGCCAGTTGATGCAAATCAAAGCGCAGCTTGAAAGCCCGTGTCACCTCTATCTGTGACCAAGATAATGACCAAGGATGCGCCCTGCAGAGAGGTTCCCATGCCCCCGCACACAGCGCGCCCCAGGAGACGACGATGAACTTTGATGCCGCCCTTGATACCGCGTTGAACCGCCTGCACGAAGAAGGCCGCTACCGCACCTTTATCGAGATCGAGCGCGCGCGCGGACAGTTCCCGCATGCGGTCTGGACCAAGCCCGACGGCAGCCAGAAAGACATCACCGTATGGTGTGGCAATGACTATCTTGGCATGGGGCAACACCCCGAGGTGCTCGCGTCGATGCATGAGGCGATAGATGCAACCGGTGCAGGTTCGGGCGGCACGCGTAACATTTCAGGCACGACGGTCTATCACAAACGACTTGAGGCCGAGATCGCCGATCTGCATGGCAAAGAGGCGGCCTTGGTGTTTTCCTCGGCCTATATTGCCAATGATGCCACGCTTTCGACCTTGCCCAAGCTGTTTCCCGGCCTGATCATCTATTCCGACGCCCTGAACCACGCCTCGATGATCGAAGGCGTGCGCCGCAATGGCGGGGCCAAGCGGGTGTTTCGTCACAATGACGTGGCGCATTTGCGCGAGTTGATCGCGGCGGATGATCCCGCCGTGCCCAAGCTGATCGCCTTTGAATCGATCTATTCGATGGACGGCGATTTCGGCCCGATCAAGGAAATCTGCGATCTGGCCGAAGAGATGGGTGCACTGACCTACATCGATGAGGTGCATGCGGTGGGCATGTATGGCCCGCGCGGGGCCGGGGTGGCGGAACGCGATGGCCAGATGCACCGCATCGACATCATCAACGCGACCTTGGCAAAGGCCTATGGCGTGTTTGGTGGCTATATCGCGGCCAGCGCGAAAATGGTTGATGCGGTCAGGTCTTATGCGCCGGGCTTCATCTTTACCACCTCTTTGCCGCCGGTCGTTGCAGCCGGTGCAGCCACCTCGGTAAGGGTGTTGAAAACCGCCCAACATCTGCGCGATGCCCAACAGACCAATGCCCGGATTTTGAAGATGCGCCTCAAGGGGTTAGGCCTGCCTCTGATCGATCATGGCTCGCATATCGTGCCAGTGCATGTGGGAGATCCAGTGCATTGCAAGATGCTGTCGGACATGCTGCTTGATCAGTTCGGAATCTATGTCCAGCCGATCAATTTCCCGACCGTGCCGCGCGGCACTGAGCGGTTGCGGTTCACGCCCTCGCCAGTCCATGATTGCAAGCATATAGACCATCTGGTTGGTGCGATGGACAGCCTTTGGCGGCATTGTGCGCTGAATCGTGCCGTGATCTCGGCCTAAGTTGTTTTCGGGTATGTAAAATCGCTTGCAACGTGTTAAAAGATCCCCAATACAACAAAATATGAGTCGTGCTGTTTTGCGGCTCTAGGGGGTTTGAGTGCAAATGGAGCTGGTTGCATGATCGGGCGGTGGGCGAAACCCACAATACCTGAAGCGCAGGGCCTGATGGGCTTTGACGACTTTGATGTGCGGCTGGGCGACCTGATGCGCGGCGAACGCGCGACTTTGGGCAAATCCCTTTTGGACGTGCAGCGCGACCTCAAGAT
>JBILYK010000093.1:0-13992 GCA_044377735.1 Paracoccaceae bacterium
GCATAAGCGGCCGAGCGGTCAACCTTGGTCGGGTCCTTGCCCGAAAACGCACCACCGCCATGTGGCGCGGCGCCGCCATAGGTGTCGACGATAATCTTGCGGCCCGTCAGGCCCGCGTCGCCATCCGGGCCCCCGATGACGAAAGTGCCGGTCGGGTTGACCCACCATTCTGTCTTTTCGGTGATCCAGCCCGAGGGCAGGATTTCGCGGATATAGGGTTCGACAATGGCGCGGATCGCATCCGAATCCTGCGCCTCGTCCGAATGCTGATGGCTCAGCACGATCGAGGTCACCTCAACCGGTGCACCGTCTTCGTAGCGCAGCGAAAGCTGCGACTTGGCGTCCGGGCGCAGCGTGGGTTCCTTGCCGGATTTCCGCACCTCGGCCAGACGGCGCAGGATGGCGTGGGAATACTGGATCGGCGCGGGCATCAGTTCGGGCGTCTCGCGGCAGGCATAGCCGAACATAATGCCCTGATCGCCTGCACCGTCGCGGTCAACACCTTGGGCGATATGGGCCGATTGGCTGTGCAGATAATTCTGCACCTTCAGCGTGTTCCAATGGAACTCGTCCTGCTCATAGCCGATGTCTTTGACGCACGCACGCACGATGCCTTCGACGCGGTCCTTCATCACCTTCAGCGCTTTTTTGTCCGACAGTCCAACCTCGCCGCCGACCACAACGCGGCCCGTGGTGGCAAAGGTCTCGCAGGCAACGCGGGCATGGGCCTCTTCGGTCAGGAAGGCATCAAGAACCGCGTCCGACACCCGGTCGCACAGCTTGTCAGGATGGCCCTCGGACACCGATTCCGAGGTGAAAACGTAATTCTTTCTGCTCATGGAAGTGCTCCGTTGTGAGAAAATCTGCCACGCCAGGAAGCCGTTGTGGCAGTTTGTGTCCATCGCTTGGCCGATGGCACCGAAAAGGTCAAGTTTTCATCGCGGCCCACGTCGCATGAGCGCAAGGGCGAGTCCGGCCAGCAACAGCAGAACCGGCCAGCTGCCGAACCGCGAAAACCAGGTCGGCCCAAGGGCTGCGGGCAAGGCGGTATCCAGATGGCCTTGGCTGCCAAAGGGCAGGGCGGCCACTTCGCGGCCCCGCGCATCATAGACCGCCGTCACCCCGGTATTGGCCACCCGGATCAGCGGCAGCCCCTGTTCGATGGCGCGCATTCGCGCCTGATCGGCGTGTTGGAAGGGGCCCGAGAGCGTGCCAAACCAAGCATCATTGGTGATCTGCAACAGCCAGCCGGGCCGCTCAGGAGCAGCGTTCACGTCTTGGGGGAACACCGCCTCATAACAGATGAGCGGCAAGGCGCGGCCCATTACCGGGCCAAAGTCGAGCAGTTTTGGCCCCGTTCCCGCCGTATAGCCCGCCCCATGCTGGGCGGCAAAGGCGCTGAGGCCAAACCACTCATAGGCCAGATCGCCTAAGGGCATGTATTCGCCAAATGGCACAAGGTGGTGCTTGTCATAGGTCTGGCTCACCCTGCCAGTCGGGTCGATCACCGCAAGGCTGTTCCAATATCGCCCCTCTTCGGCGCGTTGCACACCCAATACCACGGTCGCGCCTTGGGCGACCTCTGCGATCATCGGGGCGAGTTCGGGGTGATACTCGAACATGTAGGGCAGCGCGGTTTCGGGCCAAATCACCAGATCGGGCGCTCTGGTCCCATCAGGGGCGGCGGCCGTGGCGTCAAGCAGCCGGTCCAGAAAGCGGCGGGCAAGTTCGGGGTCCCATTTCAGCGCCTGTTCGGCATTGGGCTGCACCAGCCGCAGTGTGGCCCCCGGCCCCTCAGGCATCGGCTGCGACAGCGTCCATGCACCTTGCGTCCACGCGGCAGCCAGAGCGACTGCCGCGGCCAAGGCCGGGTGCCAGTTAAGCCGCGACAGGGCCGCGGCAGCCAAAAGGAGCCCAAGGGTCAGCCCGGTCGGGCCGACATAGGCCCCAAGCTGTGCTATGGGGGTGGAAATCCAGACATGGCCGGGCATGCCCCAAGGAAAGCCCGTCAGGATATGGCCGCGCAGGAATTCAACGAAGGTGAGCGTCAGGGCAAAGCCAAATGACGGGCTGCGCAGGGGCAGGGCGGCGGCAAATCGCGCGGCTAAGCCCCAAAAGGCCCCAAGTCCCAGCGCCATGAAAAACAGCGCAAAGGGGGCCATCCAGCCGTAGGTTTCCGGCTCGATCAGGAAGGGCTCGACGATCCAGGACAGCACCACCGCGCCATAGCCAGCCCCGCCCAGAAGACCGAGCCAGCCCGCACGCGCGCCGGGCCGTGTAACCAGTCGGATCAGGGCCGCCAGCCCCAAAAGGGTCAACGGCCAAAGGTAAAGTGGGGCATGGCCCAGCCCTGCCACCGCGCCCGCGCCAAAGGCAAGGGCGGCCAGCTGCGCGCCGGGCCATGAGGCGGCCCATTGCGCGAACCGGCTGGACAGCCACCCTGTCACGCTTCGGCGGGCTTGGTCGGTATGGCGCTGCCCGCGCCGGGCAGGCGCACACGCAGCCGCTTGATCCGGCGGGGATCGGCGTCGATCACCTCGAACTCGGCACCGCTTTCATGCGGGATCACCTCGCCCCGGGCTGGGACCCGTCCGATGCGCACAAAGACCAATCCGCCCAGCGTGTCGATTTCGGCATCATCGTCATCGGCGCGCAGGGTCAAACCGATGGCGGCCTCGAACTCATCCAGGGGCACGACCGATTGCGCGACGAACACACCCGGCTTTTCCTCTTTCCACAGGGTGTTTTCGTCTTCGTCATGTTCGTCTTCAATCTCGCCGATGACGGTTTCGATCAGGTCCTCGATGGTCACCAGACCATCGACCCCGCCATATTCGTCGATCACCAGCGCCATGTGCACGCGGTCGCGCTGCATCTTTTGCAACAGCGTCGCGGCGGGCATCGAGGGCGGGGCAAACAGTACCGGGCGCAAGAGCTTTTTCAGGTTGAACCGACCGGCGGCGCCAAAGCCATGCTGCAGGGCAAGGTCTTTCAGAAGCACCAGACCCTGTGGATGGTCCAGCGTGCCCTTGTAGACCGGCAGACGCGAAAAGCCGTTCTGACGAAAGGCCTCGACCAAATCATCCTTGCCGATGTCCAAAGGCACGGCGGCAATCTCGACCTTGGGGATCGCCACGTCGTCTACCCGCAGTTTGCGCAAATTGGCCAGACCCAACTGGCCGCTGCCCTGAGGCAATGGAACTTGGCCTGCGCCGGTTTCTGGCGAGCCATCTCCTTTGGAGTCTGAGGGGGTTAGCGCATCCAGAATACGCCCGAAAAATCCGCGTGGGGCTTGGCCTGCCTCATCACTGTTGTCATCATCATGCAGCGCGCCACGCGCTGCTGGAGACCCATCGCTACTACTGCCCATCGATCCTTTATCCCAAATACCCGCGCTTGGTGCCGAGCCTCACAAGTATGGGTCAGAAAGGCCCACCCTTGCAAGGGCACGCACTTCGATTCCTTCCATCAGCGTGGCATCCGCCTCACGGATGTGGTCGTAGCCCAGAAGGTGCAAAAGCGCATGAATGACTAGATGGGTCACATGATCGGCCGCAGGCTTGGCCGCTGCGGCGGCCTCGGCCATGCAGGTGTCATAAGAAAGGGCAATGTCGCCAAGATGTTCGGGGTCATCGGCCGGGCCGGGGTCGGGCCGATCAGGCTGGCCGCCCTCATCGTCGCTGCCGCGCTCCTCGGAGGGCCAGCTCAACACGTTGGTCGCCTTGGCCTTGCCGCGAAAATCGCCGTTCAGCGCGGCGATGCGGGTGTCGTTGCAGGCCATGAGACATAAGGTGAAGCCGGTGGCGGGCAGGCCAAGCTCGTCAAGCGCTGCGCGCAGCGCGCGATCGGCCAGCGGTTCCAGCCCGAAGGCGTCCCAGCGGTCATCTTCCAGCACGATATCGACAAGCGGTTCCATGGCGGCTGCCTAGCGTGGAAGCCGCCGCCCCTCAAGGCCCGAAGACGGGCCAGAGGCGCGGCAAGCGATCAGCTTTGCGCCTCGTGACGCTCATAGGCCTCAATCACGCGGGCCACGAGCGGGTGGCGCACCACATCGCCCGAGGTAAAGTAGTTGAAACTGACGCCCTTCACCCCCTTGAGGATGCGTTCGGCATCGGCAAGGCCAGAGGCCACCCCGCGCGGCAGGTCCACTTGCGTACGGTCGCCGGTGATCACCATGCGGCTGCCCTCGCCCAAACGGGTAAGGAACATCTTCATCTGCATGGTGGTGGCATTCTGCGCCTCGTCCAAGACAACAAAGGCATTCGACAGCGTCCGGCCCCGCATAAATGCCAAGGGTGCGATTTCGATGCGTTTTTCTTCCATGAGCTTCTGCACCTGTTTCGAGGGCAGGAAATCATTCAGCGCATCGTAAAGCGGCTGCATGTAAGGATCGATCTTTTCCTTCATGTCGCCGGGCAGAAAGCCCAGACGCTCGCCCGCCTCGACCGCCGGGCGCGACAGGATGATCTTTTCCACAGCGCCCGAGATCAGCATCGTCACCCCAACCGCCACGGCGAGATAGGTCTTGCCGGTGCCCGCCGGGCCGATGCCAAACCCCAGCTCATGCTGGAAGAGATTTGCGACATAGGCCTTTTGCGCCTCGGTCCGGGGTTCGATCGGTTTCTTGCGGGTGCGCAATTCCATCGCGCTGCCGGAAAACATCTCGATCTGCTCGCCATCGGGGCGCAGGGTGTCGGGCATCGGGCGGCCAAGGCGGATCGCGCCGTCGATGTCACCTGCCGACACAGCACGGCCGGTCTCCAGTCGGGCATAAAGTCCCCGCAGAACCGCCGCCGCCTGTTCGCGCGCGCCCGCATCTCCGATCACCGACAACCTGTTGCCGCGCCTGAGAACGTGCACACCCATCTGGTGTTCGATCTGCGCCAGATTGCGGTCAAACTCGCCGCACAGGCCGATCAGCAGGCGATTGTCAGGAAATTCAAGGACTGTTTCGACAACATCCTCGGGGCGGGACGGGGGGGTCAGCGCGCTGATGCCCAATTGGGTCTCCTTGTGAGAGTTCGGGTCAAAAGAGGGAACATGTCAATCGTCGTCCTGTTTGGGGCCCGGGGCAAGCAAATTCCGCAGGGCTGGCGCTATATTTGCCGTCTCATGCCACAGGGATGTGACATTTCCCCATGATATAGTGTCTTAAGCCCGGCCACCTAGGCAACGCAAAAGGCCATGGCATTTGCCATGGCCCCTGAAAGCTTTATCGTAACACCTGATCCGCGCTCGGCGGTTCAGCCGCCCCCGCGCCGCTTGGGCTGGACCCAGCCCGGCACACGGTCGCGCCTGCCCGTTGACTGCGTCTGATAATCCCCCAGCACGGTGCCCGGCGGATAAAGGTTGTTGCATACCGGCAGGCCGGTCACCGGATCAAAACGGCGGCCCGAATAACCTTCGATACCGTCATCAATGATCCAGCCTTGGCAGCCATCGGGGTCATAGGCAATGGCGGCCTCGCCCGCTTTCAGTACGCCCCCATCCCGGCCCCAGTCATAGGCGGTGGCGATCACAGTATCGGGAGCGCCGCGATAGCGTGTAACTCCCTCGACACAGCCCGACAGGACAGTGATGGCCACAAGGCCCGTGGCAATTTTCAAAGTGTTCATCATGTTCATCACCACCGATAGCAGACAACTTCGACGCGACGGTTCTTCTGCATCCCTGCAGCCGTCGAGTTCGATGCGATAGGCTGGCGTTCGCCAAAGCCGATTTCGCGGTCAACCATGGCACCCATCGCGCGGGCTACATCGGCCACAGACCGCGCCCGGCGTTCGGACAGGCGCATGTTGTATCCATCCGACGCGCGGCTGTCGGTATGGCCGTAGACGGCATACCCAAAGGCCCCGGCGCTGCGGAAGAAATCCTCCAACCGGCGCATCCCCTGCGGCGTCAGCTTGTGACTGTCGGTGGCAAACAGCTGATCGGTGCTTTCCACAAGACAGGTGTTGCGCTTAACGCAGACTGGTTTGCCGGTCTTGGGGTTCACGCGGTCCAGCATATAGCCTTCCACGCCGCCATCGGCCCACCAATGCATGCAGCCGTCGTCGTCAATCCAGATACCCCACTGGATAACTCCCGACACCTTCGGACCCGGCATATTTTGCGGATGTTCGTGCGCTGTTGCACTCGGATGCGCGATAGCCGGCGTTCCAAACCCTGCGATGGACAAAGCCACCCCCGTCACCAAACCCAATACTGCTTTGGACAAGTGATCCAATTCGGCAGCCCCCTTTTTTGTCATTCTGTATCATTGACTTTCGGCCTGACAGCGGCCGCAACTGTTTAACAAAAGAGATTTGGATTCACTCTTTGGCGAAGTAAAGCGATTTTTGACCTTTCGCTTGATTGAGCGCGTCATTTCAGGGGTTTGTTCACCAAAGCCCAGCCGTTGTTCAGAAACTGGAAACAGATTGTCTTCAATCTACCTGAGTTGGTCCGGATTGCATCCTGCGTCGCGGATCAGCCGATCCGCTCACCCGCCAGAGAATTGGTGGCCGAGGACATGATTCGCGCCGTAACTAATTCGCCAACCTTGCCAGTGTGATCATCGACATGCACGGCATGCAGGTGGTCGGATTTGCCCACCATCTGCCCCGGCTGACGGCCCGGCTTTTCATAAAGCACTCTCACGGTCCGGCCGACCATCGCCTCTTGAACGGCGCGCTGTTGTTGGGTGATCAGCGCCTGCAACTCGTAAAGCCGCGCGTTGGCGATATCTTCAGCCACCGGGGTCTTTTCGGCGGCGGGCGTGCCGGGGCGGGCCGAGTAGCGAAAACTGAACGCCTGCCCATAGCCCACGGCGCGGATCAGATCCATCGTGGCAGCATGGTCTTCGTCGGTTTCACCGGGAAAGCCCACGATGAAATCGGACGACAGCAGGATGTCGGGGCGGGCGTCGCGGATGCGCTCGATCAGGCGCAGATAGTTCTCGGCGGTGTGCTTGCGGTTCATGGACTTGAGAATGCGGTCCGACCCCGATTGCACCGGCAGATGCAGATAGGGCATCAACTGCGGCAGATCACCATGCGCGGCGATCAGGTCATCATCCATGTCATTGGGGTGGCTGGTGGTATAGCGCAACCGCTCCAGCCCGTCGATTTCGGCCATCTCACGCAAGAGGCGACCCAAGGTGTAATCGCCGCCCGGCCCCGCGCCGTGATAGGCATTCACATTCTGGCCAAGCAGCGTCAGCTCCCGCACCCCGCGCGTCACCAGATCGCGCGCCTCGGTCAAGATCCGGTCCACTGGGCGGCTGACCTCGGCCCCGCGCGTGTAGGGAACCACGCAAAAGGCGCAGAACTTGTCGCAGCCTTCCTGCACAGTCAAAAACGCAGTCGGCCCGCGTGGGGCTTTGCGTTCAGGCAGCAGATCAAACTTCATCTCGGCCGGAAATTCGGTGTCGACAGCCTGACGGCCCGCCCGCACCATCTCGGGCAAGCGGTGATAGGCCTGTGGGCCAACGACCAGATCCACCAAGGGCATCCGGCGCAGAATCTCATCGCCCTCAGCTTGCGCCACACAGCCCGCGACGCCAATCTTCATGCCCGGCTTGGCCTGCTTCAAGGGCTTTAGGCGGCCAAGGTCGGAATAAAGCTTCTCGCTCGCTTTCTCGCGGATGTGGCAGGTGTTCAACAAAACCATATCCGCCTCTTCGGCGGTTTCGGTCAGCACATAGCCATCTGCGCCCATGGCCTCGGCCATGCGCTCGCTGTCGTAGACGTTCATCTGACAGCCGTAAGTCTTGATGAAAAGTTTCTTGACGTCGGTCATCTGGCCACACCTGTTCGCAAGCCCTGCCCATAAGCCAAACGCGCCGGGCGCGCAACGCGCGGTTACGCGATGGGCAGGCCGGGGGCGTCGTGAGGATACTGCGGCAGCCCGTCGCACAGCGCATAAAAGCTCGGCCGCCCCTCGGTGCAGATATGCGACACCGCCCGCAGATCGCCCGGATCGTCCAGACTGCCTGCCAGAATGGCGATGTGGCGCGCGCTATGGGCCTTCCAGAACAGGACCGACCCGCAGTCGCCACAAAAGCCGCGCAAGGCAAAATCTGATGCCGCATACCAGCGCAAGCTCGCCTGCGATGTCAGCGTGAAATCGTCCTTGTCCACGGCGGTTGTAGCAAAATAAAGCCTGGTCTGGCGGCGGCACTGGCTGCAATGGCAATAGACGACATCGCGCAACGGCCCCCGCGCCGCATAGCGCACCGCCCCGCAGAGACAGCCGCCCTCATGAACGCTCTCGTGCCCCAGTGCGTCGCCCATCCTCTGACCCTTTCCACACCAGTTTACTGGCCAAATCCTAGGGCCAAACGCCCGCCCGACTGGTCAATTCCCGACCTTGTGTCGAATTGCAGCGAACAGATGCCTTGCATTGCCCGCGACATTGTTTGATTTTGCGACACAATTAAACCTGCGGGTTCCCATGCATTATCCTTCGCTCGACCAATTTTTGATTGATGGTCAGGCGGCCCTCGCCAAAGGGCCGATTGCCGTGATCTTCGCCGAAGATGCGGTCGAGGTGGACACCAGCCTGCGCCACCATCTGGCGGCAGGCTTTGCCCAAGTGCTGCTCTTGGCCCCGCAACCCATCGCGCTGCACGCCGAACTCGCCGCCCAGATCCACCGCATCGACCATGACGTACATGCCGAGGGCGCGCTCTTTGCCGCGATCAACCGCCTGATCGAGGCCGCGCCGGGCATCTGGCTTTACTACACTTACAACGCCGAATACCTGTTCCACCCGTTTTGCGAGACGCGCAATGTCCGCGAGTTGGTGGCCTTTCACACCGAAGAACGGCGCGAGGCGATGCTGTCTTATGTGATCGACCTTTATGCAGATGATCTGGGGCGCTTTCAAAACGCGGTGTCTTTGGAACAGGCGCATCTGGACCGCTCGGGCTATTACGCGCTGGGCCGTCCCGATGCGGCCAACCACAATTACCCCAAGGAACGCCAGTTGGATTTCTTTGGCGGGTTGCGCTGGCGGTTTGAAGAACATGTCCCCGCCCTGCGCCGCAAGATTGACCGTATCGCACTGTTTCGTGCCAAGCCGGGGCTGATCCTACGGCCCGACTACACTTTCAACGACGAAGAATTTAACACCTACGCCTGCCCCTGGCACAACAACATCACCACCACAGTGATGAGCTTTCGCACCGCCAAGGCGCTGCGATCGAATGCAGGCTCGATGTTCGATATCCATGATTTCCGCTGGCACAATTCGGTGCGGTTCGAATGGCATTCGCAGCAGTTGATGGATCTGGGCCTGATGGAGCCGGGCCAGTGGTTCTGACCGGCTGAACGCTCAGCCAACATGGTGCCCTCGGTCGGGCAAAGGGTATCATCGGTCGCCCTTGGGCCTGCATTGACAAGCCTTGCCGCGCACAAGACACCAGCGCCAAAATCTCCGATCCCTTCTGCCGATTCGCGTTTACAGGCCAGCCCCGCCCATGACCGCAAGCCCGCCCCTTGTCCAAGCCCTTCGCCAGCCCTTTTGGGCTGTCGCTCGTCCTTTGCCAAAGGCCAAGGGCTTGCCCATTCTCGCGCGGCCGGTTGATCTGGCGGCAGCGCCGTGCCCGGTCGTGCCTGCGCGCGATCTGCCGCTGTCGTCGAAGGCCCCCAAGATTATCGCGCCCGCGCCGCTGACGCCGCCTGCGCAGGCACCTGCGCGCCGCAACGGCCCGCGTGGGGCGGCCTTGATCTCAACTGCGCTGCATCTGGGGCTTTTGGGGGGCTATGCGGTCTTTGCCAGCCCAGCCCGGCCGCTTTTGGTGCCCGATCTGACCACTGCCGAGGTGTCGCTGGTTTCCGAGGCGCAGTTTCTGGCGATGAGCGCGCCGCAGCCGGTGCTGGCGATGGCCGCCGCACCCGCCATCTCCGCGCCCGCCCTTGCCGCGGCCACGGCGGCGGTCATGCCCGTTTTGGCGCCGCTGCCCGAAGTGGCGGCTTTCGCGCCCGCCCCACCGCAGAGCGCGCTGCCCGCCGCCGAGCCTCCCCCGCCGATGCCTGAGGCTGTTGCCCAAAAGCCCGTGCCCGCGCCGAAGCCCAAAGTGGTGACGCCAAAAGCCCCAGCGCCCGCCCCGCCCGCTGAAGCGCTGCCCGAGGGCAAACCCGTGACCAAAACGGCGATGGTAGAGGCCCCGGCTAAGCCCGCTCAGAAAGCCACAGCCAAAGCCGCCGAACCTGCGGCCGCCCCGGCGCCCCAGCCTGCTGCCCAATCTGCCGCCAAATCCGCCCCCGCTGCCAGCGCGGGCGAGGCCAAGGCACTTAAGGCCGACTGGGGCAGCAAAGTCCGCGCCCGCATCAACCGCAAAGTCGCCTTGCCTGCCGACACAGCCCCCGGCACCGTCAAGGTGCGGCTGGAAATCGCCCCCACGGGCGCGCTTCTCGCCCTTGGCATCGCCCAAAGCTCGGGCCAACCAGCGCTGGATGCTGCCGCGCTGAAAGCTGCAAAATCCGCTGCCCCTTTCGCCCGTGCACCGAAAGGGCTAACTGAGGCCAGCTACAGCTTTTCCCTGCCGATCACCTTCAAGAACTGACCCGCCTTTCTGCCCGACCATTGCGTACATCGCTTGTTATGGGCGGGCTCGGGGCCTAGGCTTGGCACCTTATTTCATTGAAAGGACAGCACATGACCGCACCCAAAGGCTATTCCGTCCGCCAGATCCGGCTGCATTGGATCGTCACCGTGCTGATCGTGCTGCAATTCGTGCTGCATGACGCGATGTCCGAGGCTTGGGATCTGATCGAAGATGGCCAGACCCCGGCCTTTCATTGGCTGGTCTTGTCGCATGTGATCGGCGGTGTGCTGGTCTTCATCTTTGCCCTATGGCGTCTGGCCTTGCGCGCCACACGCGGCGTGCCACCCGCGCCCTTGACCGAGCCGCCCGTCTTGGCCCGTGCGGCCCATTTCGGCCATCTGGCGCTTTATGCGCTGATGATCGCGATGCCGCTTTCGGGTATGGCGGCTTGGTTTGGCGGGCTGGAGCCTGCCGCCGAGGTGCATGAAGTCCTGCGAATCGTCCTTCTGGCCTTGATCGCCGGGCATGTTTTGGCCGCGCTCTGGCATCACTTTTGGTTGAAAGACGGGCTGTTGCTGCGCATGAAGCGACCTTTGGACTGACCCCGGCCGTCACGCTCCAGTATCTTGATACCGATCAAGGTACTGGGGGCCGCAACCTGCCATAAGCGGCCCAACGCGCGCAATGGAGGTTCACATGACCCGTCTTACGATGATCTTATTTTCGATGATCGGCACCGCCCTTGCCGGATCTGCAGTCGTGATCGCACTGACCACTGGCAACGACACATTGCAGCCCATCCTTATCGCCGCCACCTTGGGCGCCGTTCTGGCGCTGCCGGTCAGCTGGTGGGTGGCCAAGCAGATCAGTTAAGGCCCTCGCAGAGGGCGGATCAAACGAATTGCTCGACGATCAGCCGCTCTTCCAGCCCATGACCGGGATCGAACAAGATGCGGTGACGCACCGCCGGTTCTGACCGGATTTCAACCGAGACCACATCGGGCACCGGGCGGCTGTCGGCATCGGCGCGCACCGGGCGCTTGTCGGCCTCCAAGACCTCAAACCGAACCACCGCCGATTTCGGGATCAGCGCCCCGCGCCAGCGGCGCGGGCGGAAGGCCGACATCGCGGTCAGGGTCAGCACATCGGCCCCGATCGGCAAGATCGGGCCATGGGCGGAATAGTTATAGGCGGTGGACCCGGCAGGTGTGGCCACCAAGGCACCATCGCAGACAAGCTCCGCCATCCGCTCTTTGCCGTCGATCAGGATGCGCAGCTTGGCCGCCTGCGGGCCCGCGCGCAGCAAAGACACTTCGTTGATCGCCAGCGCATCGGTGATCTTGCCCTGCGCATCCACTGCGCGCATGGCCAAGGGGTTGATCACCGCCTCTTCCGCCGCCGCCAGCCGTTCGGCCAATCCTTCGGCGGCATATTCATTCATCAAGAAACCGACCGTGCCCCGGTTCATGCCATAAACCGGCAGACCCAGCCCTTGGGTCTCATGCAGGGTCTGCAGCATGAACCCATCGCCCCCCAAGGCCACGATTACATCGGCCGCATAGGGCGGGCATTGGCCGTGCAGGCCGGTCAGCACCTCCAGCGCCTCTTGGGCGGCGGGAACCGGGCTGGCCAGAAAGGCGATGTGCGGACTTGCCACGAGCTTGTTTCCTAAGTTGCCCGCCAACCTTGGCGGGGCAACGCGGCAAACTCAAGCCCTGTCAGGGGGGCGAAACCACAGCTTTCGACGGCGCTGTCGTGTTTCCGATACGAAACTTTTTTCGCCCTAAGACCAGAACGCGTCGTTTTCGCACCTTCCTTGCCCCCGGTCTTTGACCTAGATAACCCTTAACCCACATCCTCAGGAGCGCCGCCATGACCGTGTCCCCCAATGTATCCACCGGCTTTTTCACCGATACCCTTGCCATGCGCGACCCCGAGATTTTCGGGGCTGTGACGCAAGAACTGGGCCGTCAGCGCCATGAGATTGAGCTGATCGCCTCGGAAAACATCGTGTCGCGCGCCGTGATGGAGGCGCAGGGTTCGGTGATGACCAACAAATACGCCGAAGGCTATGCCGGAAAGCGCTATTATGGGGGCTGCCAGTTCGTTGACATCGCCGAAAATCTGGCGATGGAGCGAGCCTGCAAGCTGTTCAACTGTTCCTTCGCCAACGTCCAGCCGAACTCGGGCTCTCAGGCCAACCAAGGTGTGTTTCAGGCGCTGATCCAGCCCGGCGATACGATCCTTGGCATGTCCTTGGACGCCGGCGGTCACCTGACCCATGGCGCGGCTCCGAACCAGTCGGGCAAGTGGTTCAACGCCATCCAATACGGCGTGCGTCCGCAAGACAGCCTTTTGGACTATGACCAGCTGGAAGCTTTGGCGGTCGAGCATAACCCCAAGCTCATCATTGCGGGCGGTTCGGCCATTCCGCGCATCATCGACTTTGCGCGCATGCGCGCGATTGCCGATAAGGTCGGCGCCTATCTTCTGGTCGATATGGCCCATTTTGCCGGGCTGATCGCGGCTGGAATTTACCCCAGCCCCTTCCCGCATGCCCATGTGGCGACCACCACCACCCACAAGACGCTCCGCGGTCCGCGCGGCGGCATGATCCTCACGAATGACGAGGCGCTGGCCAAGAAATTCAACTCGGCGATTTTCCCGGGCATTCAGGGCGGCCCGCTGATGCATGTGATCGCCGCCAAGGCCGTGGCCTTTGGCGAGGCGCTGCGCCCCGATTTTGTCGGCTACCAAAAGCAGGTGGTGAAGAACGCCCAGGCCTTGGCCGATCAGCTGATGAAGGGCGGGTTGGATATCGTCACCGGCGGCACCGACACGCACCTGATGCTGGTCGACCTGCGCCCCAAGGGCGTGAAGGGCAATGCGACCGAAAAGGCCCTGGGCCGGGCGCATATCACCTGCAACAAGAACGGCATCCCGTTTGACCCCGAAAAGCCGACGGTGACAAGCGGCGTGCGCCTTGGCACCCCGGCCGGCACCACGCGCGGCTTTGCCGAGCCCGAATTCCGGCTGATCGCCGACTGGATCGTCGAAGTGGTCGACGGTCTGGCCAAGAACGGCGAAGACGGCAACGGCGCGGTCGAGGCCGCCGTCAAAGCCAAGGTCGAGGCGCTGTGCGAAAAGTTCCCGATCTATCCGTCGATGTAATCGGCGACCGGATCACAACATAGAAAAGCCCCGCTCAGGCGGGGCTTTTTTCTTGTGGCCGTGGCACCACCCAGCTCGACCGCCCCCCAACCCCAACCCCTCCCCACAAAGGGGGAGGGGAGGTGACAGGCGGCCAGATGTAGCCGCTTTCGGTGGCCACAAAGAGAAACGCCATAAACCCCGCCCCCTTGCGGGATGGGGGTGGGGGGAACCTGCGGCCTAGGGGAGCAAAGCCACCCTCAGAACCGCTCAGCCCGCAGCACTTGGGTATCCGTCACCGACACCACGCC
>JBILYK010000123.1:0-7864 GCA_044377735.1 Paracoccaceae bacterium
GCCGCGCCGCCTCCCGCCCGCTCAAACCGCTCTCAAAAAGCCTCCGGAAGCGGTCTCGAATATCGGCAGACAAGGGTTTGGGCATCGTGTGATCCTCCTGAACAAGATCAATCACAAACCAAGCCCCGTGGGAATCCCCGTCGAATCAACAAAAACTGGAACCGCTTTAGGCCACAAGAAGACTGCGCCACTCAGCGAGAGCGGTGGAGCGTGACAGTCCGTCGTAATCGTGGTTTTGGAGGTAGTGCTTTGTCGAATATTGGTCGTGGACCAAGGCATGGCCGCCATCGATCACTCAGGCCGAGTCTGGAATGTACCCAGTTCAGGCCGAGCGCAGCGCATCGCGCATCCAGGCCAACCGCGCTGGCGGCACAAGGCCTAGATTGTAGAAGTTAAAACCGTCGGCGCAGGTCTTGGCCGCAGTAACGCGCGCTGCAAGGTCCTCAGCATCGGAAAGGTTGGGGTGGAACAACTGGAACCCTGCTGTTAGCCGCTTGCCCGGGCCGAGCGCCGCCTTTGCTGGGGCTAGCAGTTCGCCGATCCGTGCGGGTGGGGCAAAGTAGGCACAGTAGAGAACGCCACCCAGATGCGGGGCCAGGCCGGCGATGTCCAGCCCGCCGGCCCATGATCCGTCATAGTCAATGACCGCCAGTTCGGTCGTCTCCGGCACCCCGGCGGCGACCTGCGCAACAAGGCCAGTCACCGCCTGAGGGCGCCAACGGAGGAAGGCGGCCAGAGCGGGTTCACCGTCGAAAGCGGCAAGGCCTGCGGCTGGAAAATCGGGAAAACTGCGCTTTGGCAGCGCCCGAGCAAAGGCCGCGTCGAGCAACGCCACGACCCGCGCCCGGGCCTCGTCAAAAGGTACCCCGGCAGAGGTTGCCGCCTGTCGGCAATGGTTGCAAAAGCACAGGCCCAACAGAAAATCTTCCTCGGGCGCCAGGCCAAGGCCGTCTTTCTCATGGTGGAATCCATGGGAAAAACTCATGAATTCGGGGGTTTCCAATTCGATGCGATCCGGCGCATAGACCTCGGCCACCTCGCGCACCAAGGTCGCCACATAGTCACGCGCGGCGGGACTGCTGGGGCAGAGCGCATAGATATGCGGGTCGCCATGGGCCGTTCGCATGACATGATCCGGATGCGCCACCCCAAGCCGCGTGTTGTGCAGGCAAACGGTCCAGCAGCTAACCCCCAGGCCACCAGAATTGCGCCGGTCGACCAGTGCCGCCAGATAGTCGCCCTCTACCGCCACCACATCAGCCTGCAGCGTCCGGATGGTTTGGCCCCGCCAGCGGGTGGGGTCGAGGCGGTAGTAGACCGTGCCGTCCTGCGGGAAATACACTTTACGACGCGGGTTTCCCGGCTGCAAGAAGCGGCCCGCATGGTACGAAGTGGCTAGGCTAACGCAATTGCCCCCCGCCTGCATGACACGGTCGAGCGCGGTATCAAGCCCGATGTCGTGCAAGTCCCAAGGGTAAGCCCAGACCGAGACGCGCGTCATCTAGAGTGCCTCCCATCGGCCGCCGATCACCATGCCACGCGGAACCAACCGCTGAGGGTAATCAACGACCTCGCCCAGAACATCCTCAAGCGGTGTTGGCATTTGGGCCAGGTCCAGCACAGACGCATCTCCCGCAGCCCCGGCACCCAGATGCCCAAGCTCGGGTCGGCGGAGCGCCAGGGCCGCGCGGGTGGTGGTGGCGGCGATAACTTCGCTCAGCGAGAGGCCCAGCGCTAGGAACTTGGTCATCGTGCGCAAAAGATCCCAGGCGGGACCAGTGATGCACATGGCGTGGACATCGGAGGAAATCGTATCAGGCACGAACCCCGCCGCGAGCGCCCTACGTGCGGTGTCCCATGAAAACGAGCCCATGCCGTGGCCCACGTCAAAGAACACGCCACGCGCTCGGGCACGCACCACGGCCTCGCGCAGGTGCCCTTCACCATCCACCGGTGCGTTGGGAAAGGGGCGGAAGCAGTGCGTCAATACATCACCCGGGCGCAGGCGATCAACCACATCGGCATAGGTCGGCGGCGGCTCGTCAATATGGCACATCAGCGGCAGACCGGCCCGGTCGGCGAGATCCAACGCCACATCCAGCGGCTGGATGCCCGATGGGCCCGAGGCATGTCGGCCAACCCGCACCTTGATGCCAATGATGACGTCGGGGTTGGCGCGGGCCACCGCCAGAGCCTCGCGCGATGCCATCAGCCGCATGTCATGCGCTTCACCCACCATGATGGTGGGAGAGAAGGCGTAAATTCCGGCGAAGGATACATGCAGATAGACCAGCACCCGCACCCGTGCCTTGTCGATGACATGGGCGCGAAAACCGGGAAAGTTGCCGGGCCCCGCGCTGCCGGTATCGGCAACGGTGGTGATGGCGGACTGGCGGGAATAGGCGTCAGCCTCGACCCCCAGCGAGGTGCCGCCCCAATAAACATGGGTGTGCAGGTCAATAAGGCCAGGCGTCACGATCAAGCCACTGACGTCCTGCACCTCGCGGCCCGCCAGCACCTGCCCGACAGCGGCCACCCGACCACCGGTAAAGGCCACGTCGGCCAGACCGTCCAACCCGTTGGCCGGGTCGATCACCCGTCCGCCCTTTAACACAAAATCGTGCATCGTCACCCCCTACAACCGGACCGGCGGTCGCCGGTCGCGCCAAGGCATCACCTGCTCTAGCAAATTTGCCACCTGCAGCACCGTCACCTCATCGCCGGGACGCCCTACCACCTGCACGCCCACCGGCACATGACCCGCCATGCCAAGCGGCAACGACATCGCCGGTTGGCCCGAGACGTTGAAGGGCGTCATGAACACCGCATCCGCCCACAGCGCGTTGTAAGCGTCCAGATCGGTCAGTGACATGTCGTAAAATCCCGCGAGCCGGGGCGGCTGGGTCAGCGTGGGGGTCAGGTAGATATCGAAGGGCAAAAGCTCGGTCACGATGGCGCGGCAGGTCTGGCGCAATTGCTCCACTCGCCCGGCATGAGCTGTGGCCATGGTGGCACGGCCGCGCTTGATGATCGCCCAGGTCACCGGCTCGACCTCTTCCGGGGTGACAGGCCGACCTGTGACGGTTTCCATCCAGTCCCAGAACCCTGCCGCTTCGACAACCGACATGTCGGTGTAACTGCGCCACAGAAGGCCAAGGTCGGTCGTCATGTCGTATTCGCTGACGTGATGGCCCTGTCCTTCCAGCGCACGGGCCGTGGCGCGGACCACAGCAGCGACATCGGGATGCACCGGGTTTCCAGTTGGATCAGACACCGTGAAACCAACGCGCAGGCCCTTTGGCACTTCGCGTGCCAAATCGGCAAAGGGGCGGTCGGGCAATGGACAAGGGTAAGGGTCACCCGGCAGGCCACCGGCCACGGCGTCCAGGTAGGTGGCCGTGTCGCGCACGGTGCGCGAATTGCACAGGAAATAGGCCCCGCCCATCCAGTAGTCAGCCAGCGGCGCAAGCGTCACCCGCCCACGCGAAGGTTTCAGCCCCACCACCCCGCAGCACGAGGCTGGAACCCGGATAGACCCCGCCCCATCGCTGGATTCGCCGATGGGAACCATACCCGACGCCACCGCCGCTGCTGTCCCACCGCTGGACCCACCGGGGGTCACGCTTGCGTCCCATGGGTTCAGCGTCGGGCCGTACAAAACGGGCTCGGTCGAGATGGACCAGCCATTTTCCGGCGCGTTCGATTTGCCCACCAGCACCAGCCCTGCCGCTTTAACTCGGCTAACGACCGTGCTGTCGGCCGTCGCAACCTGATCCCGCAGATAGCGACTGGAATTGGTGACCGGCGCCCCAGTCCAGCTAGAGGCAAGCTCCTTCAACAGATAGGGCACACCCGCCAGCGGCCCGGACACACCCATCGCCACCTGCGCCCGCGCCATGTCATCAAGTCGGTGGATGACGGCGTTCAGGCGCGGGTTTAGCGTCTCGATGGCGCGGAGAGCGGCCTCGGTCAGTTCGGCCGCGCTCACTTCACCCGCCCGGACGTGACCGGCAAGCGCCACCGCATCGGCGCTGCGGTAGAGGTCGTCAATGCTGCCCATGGCTCCCCCAATGCGCCTGGTAGCGACGCGGTTTAATCCAGACGGATGACCCGTTCCTCGGCAATAGACTGTTCTGCAGCCAGCACGATGCGCAGTGAGTTGACCGCAGCATCCATACTTTCTGACAGATCTAGGTCTTCGCGAATCGCACGCAGGAAATAGGCCTGCTCGCGGTCACACAATTCCTGATGGCCGGGTTCGTCGGCCATGCGTAGAATCTCGTCCTTCTTGAGGAAATGCTTGTCGGTGCCCACAGCGGCATGGTGGACCCGAATGACATCGGTCTTGGTATGCTTGTCGATATTGGCGCTGTCCGACAGGTCTTCCTCGCCCGACCGCGCGTGATCATCCGGGACAAGGCTGACCGAGCCTTTGGGCCCCACGATATCCTTCACGAAGAACGCGGTTTCCGACATCATCGGCCCCCAGCCCGCCTCGTACCAGCCGACCGAGCCGTCGTCGAAGGTCACATGCAAATGGCCATAGTTCTGCTTGTCAGCTTCGGCCCAAAGGGCTGCGCCGATGCCATGGACGCGGACAGGCTTTGCCCCCGTCAGCTGGCACATAACGTCGACGTAATGCACGCCGCAATCCACGATGGGAATCAGGCTATCGATCAAGTTCTTGTGCCAGAACCACGCATCTCCTGACGACTGCTGGTTCAGGTTCAGCCGCATCACCAAGGGCTTGCCCATCGACTTGCCGATCTCGATGAACTTCTCCCAGCTTGGGTGAACCCGCAGGATGTATCCCAACACCAGCTTCCGCTTCAGCCGTCTGGCGGTGGCCACCACCGCCTCGGCCTCGGCATTCGTCGTGCCGATGGGTTTTTCCATGAACACATGGGCGCCCGCCTCCATTGCCTTGATGGCATAGTCGGCATGGGTGTTGGGCCAAGTGTTGATAGAAACCGCGTCGGGCTTCAGCGCAGCAAGCGCCGCCTCATAGTCCTCGAACAGCGGATACCCCTTCAAATCCTCGGGAATCGCCTTGGACTTGATCGTGCGGGAACACAGGCCGACAATCTGGAAGCCGGGGTTGCGGTGATAGGCGCTGGCATGGGACGCGCCCATGTTGCCCAGGCCGACGACAAGGATGCGTACTGGCTCGGTCATCGCGGTCTCCTCTGGTTGGGCAGCGGGCGGCACTCATCCCACCGGACGGGTGCCGCCTGTCGTGGTTCAGCCTTTCGCGCCGACCGCCTGATCGAACATCGTGGCGCGAATTTCGTCGACGCTGACATCTTCGAACCCTGCGGGCACCCCTGCCGCCTCTGCATCGGCCTTGACCTTTGCCGCGTCGAAGGCGTTTGCGCCGGGGATGAGATCATTCGTGCAGACGTCGGCGGCGCTGATCGGGGTCTGGTTCTGGCCGATCGAGGCCGACACATCAAAGAAATTCTGCCAGCTCGCCATGTCGTGCCAGCCCCAGCCCTGACGCTTTGCCCAGTCGCCGCGCATCACGTTCATCAGTTGCAGGCAAGACATGGTGCCAAGCTTTGGCCCAACGTTCTGGGCAAGCGTCGGGAACTGCTCGAACACCGCCTGAACGGCCGCGCGGGGATTGTGCTCGGCGAATTCGAGGCCCATGGCCCAGCCGCGCAGGTACTGCTCCAGGAAGGCACGCTTGTCGGCATCCTCAAGATCGTCGGCGCGCACGACAAAGGTATTCATCGGGAAATTCGACCGCTGCACCCCAAGCCAGTATTCGAAATCGAGCCCGGTCGAGATCCACTCGGCCCGCAGCCCTTCCCATGACAGTGCCGCGTCGCCCTGCCCTGCGGCCAGGGCTGTACCCCAGGTCGGCCAGCCGGCCTCGACGTACTTGACCTTGGACACATCGACGCCCTGCGCTGCAAGCATCGGGTCGGTGATCGACTGCCACGCGGCCGAGCCGAGCAGGATCGTCTTGCCCTCGATGTCCTTGAGGTTCGCAAGCCCCTCGCCCTTGCGGAACGCGAACGAGAACCCGTCGGCGGCCGCCTCGTGGAACACCGACTTCAGCTTCATTCCTTCGCGCAGTGCGTAAGAGAACACGCCAGGCGAAGGGAAGCCCATATCGGCCTGCCCCACATCGACGAATTTTACCGTGGACGTGCCATCCGAAGGGCCGGGCTGAATGTCGATCGACAGGTCGCCGAAATAGCCCATCTTCTTGGCCACCCAGAAGCCGTAGTCGTCCACCACCTCAAGCGTGCCGCGCGGGCTGATCCAGGTGAAGGGGCGGTCATACGGGGCGGCCATTGCGGTCCGAAGCCCAAGGCTCGACACCACGATACCGCCACCCGTGATCTGCAATAGTTTCCGCCGGGTAAGCCCGGGGCCGGTTCTCAGATTTGTCATCTCGGTCACTCCCATGTTGTATTGGATTGCACCAGGTTTGCTTTAGGTTTCCCAGCTTGCCCACTTCTTGCCGATAAGAAAAAACAGAACGTATAGAAGGATACCCATGATCGAGAGGATCATGATCACTGCAAAAAACTCAGGCATGTTGATCATGCTGGAGTATGTCGTTAGGCGGTTGCCAAGACCGAACCCGCCGCCCACCATTTCCGCACCCACACAGGTCAAGAGTCCAAAGATCGCGCCGATCATCAGCCCGACAAGGATCATCGGCATGGCCATGGGCGCGCGGATCTTCCAGAAAATCTGCAGGACGGATGCGCCATAGCTACGCGCCAGAGCGATCTTGGCGCTGTCGGTGCGGCGGAACCCGGTCGCGGCGTTGATCATCACCATCGGCCCAGCGGCAAGCGCCACTGCGATGATCCGCGGGCTATAGCCGAAGCCAAAGCGCAGGATCAGCAGCGGCACCAGCGCCAGCATCGGCGTGGTGACGAGGATAAGGATATAGGGGGTTATCACCTTCTCGACGAAGGGTTTCTGGGTGACCACTGCAGCCAGAACCAGCCCGATGCTCGCCCCGATGCCAAAGCCTGCGAACAGACAAATCAATGTGTCACGCAGATGCGGCAGAAGCAGCGGAAACTCTTTGACCAGTGCTGACATGATGGCCGATGGCGGCGGCAAGATGTAATGCGGCACCTCGAACCAGCGCAGCAGGGCCTCAAGACTGCCAATCACGATCACAGCCACCAGGATGATGATCACGATTTCTTTGCGGGTCCGTGCCCCAGTGCCCGCAGCCAGCGAAACACCCGCAAGGCCGACACCGGTGCCCGATTGAGACTTGCGGAATTCAGGAATGGCATCGGTCATCGTGGTTACTCCGCAGCCGAGCGCAGGGTGGTCTGGCCATAGATGTCGGCCTTGATACGGTTGGTCAGGTCGAACACCTCGCGGCTGGCCATGGTTTCCAAACTACGTGGCCGCGCAAACGGAACCGAATAGTCGGCCATCACCCGGCCGGGGCGCTTGGACAGGACCAGAGCACGGTCAGAGAGGAAGATTGCCTCTTCGATCGAATGAGTGATGAAGACGATGGTGGTTTTGGTCTCCAGCCAGATTTCTTCAACCAGACGGTTCATTTCCTCGCGGGTAAAGGCATCAAGCGCGCCAAAGGGTTCGTCCATCAGCAGGACCGATGGTCGCAACGACAGCGCCCGCACGATTGAGGCGCGCTGCTGCATGCCGCCTGACAATTCGCGCGGCATCCGGTTTTCGAAACCTTTCAGGCCGACACGCTCCAAAAGGTGGTCGATCCAGGCCATGTCCGGTTTCTGGCGCTTGACCTCCCAAGGGAAGAGAATGTTCTGCATCAAGTTGCGCCAAGGCAGCAGGTTCGCCTCTTGGAACACAAGTCCGATGTCGGGATGCGGGCCATTGATCGTGCGGCCATCCAGCT
>JBILYK010000129.1:0-5836 GCA_044377735.1 Paracoccaceae bacterium
TCGACCACAAGAGCGTGGTCTTACCGCAGCCCGAAGGCCCGACAATGGATACGATGGTGTTGTGCCCGACATCGAAGGTGACATCGGCGATTGCCTGAAGATCGCCATAGCGCTTGCCAGCGCCGCGAATACTAAGCTTTGCACCTTCTGTTGCCGCCGCCATGAGCCCCCGCTTTGTAGGTCCCCGCTGACGCACAAGATGACCTTGGGTAAACTATGTTGCTGACTTACATAGAAGTCAACGATTCTATAATTCAGGGATTTATTACCATATTTTTTGGGGAAATATGTCCAAATAATCGTGTAAGTTTCCAACTCTTGGGCTTGACGCTGATGCCGCATGACCAACATAGTATAAGTGTGGATGAGCAATTGACGAGGGCAGGATGCGAGCACAACAAGCCGCAAGAACGCGTGTGCCTGTGCCGGACATCATTGCCCGGATCAAGGACGGCTATCCCGATCTGCGCCCTGCTGAACAGTCAGTGGCCGACGCTGTATTGTCCAACGTACAGGCTGCCGTCGAGGCCTCAAATGCAGAGATCGCCACCCGCGCAGGCGTCAGCCAACCCACCGTCACTCGATTCTGCCGGGCCATCGGATGCGAGGGGGTACGCGACTTCAAGCTGAAACTAGCGCGCTCTCTGGTGGTGGGCGATTTGTATCTTGCCGCTGATGCCACGACGGCAAACCCATCTGATGCTGCGCTGCCACCATTTTGGGAATCGGTCCTGTCCGAGGCGCGCGCGGCGATCCTCGCCGTGGAACGGCAGCTGGACCCTGCCAAGCTCATGCAGGCAGCGGAGCTCTTGACGCAATCGGGTGGCCGGGTTTTTGTCCTCGGCCTTGGCGGGTCCTCGTCGTCATTGGCCGAGGAAACGCAGAACCGGCTGTTCCGCTATGGCCTTGGCGTCACCGCGCTCAAGGACCCTTACCTGGCTCGGATGATGGTAGCGACCTGCCGTCCCGGTGACGCCTTTGTTGCCATCTCGTCGACTGGGCGTACCCGCGAGGTGATCGAGGCGGTCGAGATGGCACGCCATCACCGCGCAGCGACCATCGCCATCACCACACCTGATAGCGACCTCGCCCGCGCGGCAGATGTGGCGTTGACCGTAGCCATGCCGGAATACCCCGACACGCTGAAGCCTTCTGCCTCGCGTTTTGCCTTTCTAGCGGTGATTGACCTCATGGCCGCCGCCACTGGCTATACGATCGGCCCGCCCGCGCGAGAAAACCTGCGGCGGATCAAATATGCCATCCAGACGCATCGCAAGGGTGCGGCGCTGGAACCACTTGGGGATTAAGCATGAACGAAGACGCCATCGACCTTTGGCTAACTCGGTTTGACACTGCACTTGAGGCAGGCGACGTGGCAGGAGCGGTAGCGCTGTTCCGCCCGGATGCAGCCTGGCGCGACCTGCTGGCCTTTACTTGGAACATCGTCACGCTTGAAGGTCCCGCCCGGATTGCGGCGATGCTGGACGACTGCCTCGCGCGCACCACCCCGACAGGCTGGCACCGGGTTGGTCCAGCCGAGAGCGACGGCGAGGCCACCAGCGCATGGATCTCATTCACCACCGCCACGGCACAGGGCACCGGGCGCTTGACCTTGCGCGACGGGTTGGCAGATGTGTTATTCACCGCCATCGCTGACCTTACAGACCATGAAGAAAAGCGCGGGGCCACCCGTCCCAAAGGGGTCATACACAAGGCCAGCCGCACACGCGAGACCTGGTCCGAAGCCCGCACCCGCCGCCGCGCGCAGCTAGGGGCCGAGGAGCAGCCGCAGGTTCTGATCATTGGCGGCGGTCAGGGTGGGCTGGCACTGGCCGCCCGGCTCAAGTCGCTTAACGTTCCCGCGCTGGTGGTCGAAAAGAACCCGCGCGCGGGTGACAGCTGGCGGAACCGGTATCGCAGCCTCGTACTGCATGACCCGGTCTGGTACGATCACCTCCCCTATATCCCCTTCCCAGCACACTGGCCGGTCTTCTGCCCCAAGGACCAGATGGGTGACTGGCTTGAGGCTTATGCGCTGGCGCTTGGCCTTGACCTGTGGCTGTCCTCATCCGTCGAAAGTGCAGTCTGGCAGGGCGATCACTGGGAGGTGACGGTTCGCCGACCAGAGGGCATCACCACCCTACGCCCGGTAGAGTTGGTGTTTGCAACCGGAGCCTATGGCCCACCTCGCGCCATTGAGTGGCCGGGGGCGGAAAGCTTTGCCGGAACGCTTATCCATTCCAGCGCCTATCAGGACGGTCGGGCCTTTGCGGGTAAGCGTGCTCTGGTCGTGGGTGCGGCATCAAGTGCGCATGATGTGGCAGTTGACCTGTGGGAAGCCGGGGCCGAGGTCACACTGATTCAGCGGTCATCGACCTGCGTCGTGCGGTCAGAAACGCTGATGGACCTTGGTTTTGACATCTACTCCGAAGAGGCTGTCGCGCGCGGCATCGACGTGGACCGTGCAGACCTTTTATCTGCCGCCACGCCGTTTTCGCGCTTCACCGATGGCCAGCGCGCGCTGTATCAGCGCATCCGCGCGCGGGACGCCGATTTCTACGCCCGACTTGCCGCCTCGGGGATGCAACTCGACTTTGGCGAAGACGACTCTGGCCTGATGATGAAGGCGCTGCGCACGGCTTCGGGCTATTACATCGACGTGGGAGCGTCAGAACTGATCGCCACCGGCCAGATTGGGGTGATCGCAGGACATGGGGTGGCGCGGGTGGTGCCCGAAGGGGTGGTTCTGGACGACGGCAGGACGGTCGCGGCAGATGTGGTGGTGGCCTGTACCGGCTATCAGTCGATGCACCGTACGGTAGCGGGCATCGTCTCAGATAAGGCGGCTGAGGCTGTCGGCCCCTGCTGGGGCTTGGGGTCTGGCGTGCGCGGCGACCCGGGGCCTTGGCTGGGCGAGTTGCGCAACATGTGGAAACCGACCGCCGTGAAGAACCTATGGTTTCATGGTGGCAATCTTGCCCTGTCGCGGTTCTATTCGCGCCATGTCGCGCTGCAACTCAAGGCCCGCATGGAAGGGCTGCCAGTTACTGTGTGGGGCGGCCCAGATCAGCGCGGGGCATAGGCGATGGCCTCGATCTCGACAGCGATGTCGATCATCAGTCGAGATTCTGCCGTGGACCGTGCCGGGGGCTGTTGCGGGAAGTATTCGGCATACACGGCGTTGAAGGCAGGGAAGTCATCGCGGTCGCGCAGCCAGACGGTGGTCTTCACCACATCGCCCATCGTGGCCCCAGCCAGCGCAAGGCAGGCCTTCACATTCTCAAGCACAGCGCGGGTTTCCGGCCCGATGCCGCCCTCCACCACCTTACCGCCCACCACGGGCACCTGCCCCGAGACAAAGACGAAATCCCCTGCCCGCACTGCAGGCGACAAGGGCACATGGCTGGTTCCGAATACTTCCTTGGACATGGCATATTCTCCTGTTGCGGCTGTAATCCTGCCCACCTAGCCTGGAAACGCAAGGAGAAGCGCATGATCAACCTGCAAGACGCGAGAGTGGTGGTGACCGGCGCGTGCGGTGGCGTCGGGCGCGCGCTCTGCGCCACGCTGGCGCGTCTCGGCGCGCAGGTGATCGCTTGCGACGTGCCAGAGGCCGACCTTTCCGCCCATCTCGAAGCGTATCACTTTGACCTGCGCGACAGGGCGGCAATCCTCTCGGCGGCCGACAGCATTCTGGCTAAAGGAACGCCCTCGGTCGTGATTTCGAATGCGGGCTGGACGCGGGCGGAAACCTTCCAGCTTTGTACGCCTGATGTGGTCGAAGATGAGATAACGCGCAACTTTACTGGGGCCGCGCATTTCACTCAAGCCTTCCTGCCCGCCATGCGTGTGGGAACCGGCAATCGCGCCTTTGTCTTCGTCTCCTCTGTCAACGCCCTGACCCACCATGGCAACCCGCCCTATTCTGCTGCCAAGGCTGCGATGCTGGCTTGGTCACGCGCCATCGCGGTCGAGGAAGGCCGCCACGGCATTCGCTCGAACGCCGTGATCCCAGCCTCGATCCGCACCGCTGCATGGGAGCACCGCCTGCAAGCCGACCCGGCGATCCTTGACAAGCTGGCGGCGATCTATCCACTTGGCCGGATTGTGACCACCGACGAGGTCGCCGCCGCCGTGGCCTTTCTTGCCTCCCCCGCCGCCAGCGGCATTACCGGCACGACGCTGACGGTCGATGCAGGCCTGATGGCAGGAAACCTGCCGTTCTTGGACGCCATCTCATGACACTGGATGATATCGAAACCCCCGCTGTGTTGATCGACCTTGACCGTGTCGACGCCAATCTGGCGCGCGCGCAGGCCTACGCCGATACGCATGGTCTTAGGCTTCGCCCGCATGTCAAAACACACAAGCTGCCGCGTTTCGCCCGCGCGCAGCTCGCTTTGGGAGCGATCGGGATCACCGCGCAGAAACTGAGCGAGGCCGAGGCAATGGCAGATGGCGGACTGAGCGACATCTTCCTGCCCTATAACATCATCGGCCAAGCAAAGCTCGCGCGACTTGCGGCGCTTGCCCAGCGTGTCACCCTGTCTGTTACCTGCGACAATGCCACAGTTCTTGCCGGATATGCCGCCGCGTTCACGTCGCCACGGGCACCACTAACGGTACTGGTGGAATGCGACACCGGCGCAGGGCGCTGCGGGGTGCAGACGCCACAACAGGCGCTGGCGCTGGCGCAAACCATCGCCGCCGCGCCGGGCTTGCGCTTTGGCGGCTTGATGACCTACCCCGCACGCGACGGAGAAGCGGCGACAGACGCCTGGCTGATTGCCGCGCGCGCCTTGTTGACCGAGGCCGGCCTGCAGCCGCCAGTGATTTCGGCCGGGGGCAGTCCGGGTCTTTACCGCGCGCATCTGGTGACTGCCGCCACCGAACACCGCCCAGGCACCTACATTTACAGCGACCGCATGCAAGTGGCCTTTGGTCTTGGCGGTTGGGACGATTGCGCGATGACGGTTTTGGCCACCGTGGTCAGCCGCCCGACCGACACCCGCGCCATCCTAGACTCCGGATCCAAGGCGCTGGCCGCCGACCTCTGCCCATTGCCCGGCCATGGCCGCATCACCGCCTATCCCGAAGCGGTGATCACTGCATTGTCAGAGGAACACGGTCACGTCGACCTGTCTGCCTGCATCAATCGCCCTGAGGTTGGCGAAAGGGTGCGCGTGATCCCCAACCATGCCTGCGTTGTCACCAACCTGTTCGACCGCGTCCACCTGATCCGGGGCAATCTGCTTGAGGAAGTGGCAAGCGTGACGTCGCGTGGCAAGTTGACCTGAACGGGCACAGCATGCATCAGGTCAGCATGGATTGGCGTCAATGAAAGTCGACATGTCTGAGCTTCCAAGCAGCGGCAAGTTTTTTCTGAAGATGTCCCGCCAAGGTTCAATACGGCGGCACGGTTCAGCTTGAAGATGGCGCGTGCCCTGCGATTGCACGCTCGACTGACATGGGTGTCGCGCGATGTAATGGTCAATAGCCCGCCAAAAGTCGTCTCCTACGCGGGTGATCCTCGCGACCCTCTCGATAGGGTGCCCACAGTCTTCCAGCGCTTCGCGCAACGACCGCACAGAACGATGATCGCGAATATCCTTTGTGTCTGCCGACTGGGATAACAAAATCCAATTCCCGCGAACGGGCAAATGTAAAGATCGCCTTGGTTGGACTTTCGGGCTCCAAGGCCAACTTTACCGAGTAGCTTTCGCACTGCAGGTACTAGGCTCTGGACCCATTAATCTTCTTGCCGGTTAAGCAATTCACTGATTCACTTGCGGCACCAGAGGGGGTGCTGCCATGAGCGAGATGATCCTGCTTTCCG
>JBILYK010000094.1:0-13654 GCA_044377735.1 Paracoccaceae bacterium
TCATAAAACACTGCGCCCTGCGTGTCTTGCCGCGGTCCCATCATCGCCGCCTACCTCCGCCAACCCTGGCGAAAGTGAATCAGCGATCAGCGGGCCAATCAAGCAGAGTTTTTCAACAGAATAGGCTCCAAGCGACCATGGCGGCGAGGGCTATGACCGTCGTTTCAACCCCCTACCGTCCTGGCATAAGCCCCGTCTGCTGTGTCTCTCGCAGATAAGCCGCCATCTCGTCCCAATTCTCAACCCCGCTTTCGAGGGATGCGGTGAATTGCTTCACATGGTCCGAGGCCAAAAGCCCCCCGTCGCCGGTAGACCCCAAAAACCCCATCAGCGCCTTGCGGGCGGTGACATCGTTGATGCGGCCATAGTCCAAAAGATGCGTCACCTCTGGCCCGTTCTTGTCTAACGCCTTTTGCGCGTCCTCGGTCAGGCGGCGGTGGCTGCCCATCGACTTTTCAAACCGCGTCGCGTCGAATCGGATCGGGCGTTTCAGATCAAGGCCCTTGTCCTTGTTCTTTTCCGTCACCACAAACACGCCCGTCAGATCGGCCCGCTCCATCGAGATATAGCGCTCAATCGGGTTGCGGAACAAAAACACCTTCCGCCAACCCTTTGAGTTCAGCATATGCTGGTAAATCTTCACCCGCGTCAGGTTGAACCGAAAATCCTTGAAGCCAAAGATCACCTCCTCTGCATCGGTCTTTTTGCGCAGGCGGTTCAAAAGCGCCATGCCCATCTCGTCGCGCTTTTCGGTGTCTTTTTTGCCCAACTCGACAAAGGCCAGCTCTTCTGGCGGCAACTCCACCTCGCTGCCCTTGAAGATCTCGCCATAGCAGCGAATGTCGGGCGCGCTGTCGAGAAGGGCGCGCAGGTGGTATGATCCGCTGCGCGGCAGGGTGATGATGACAAAGGGGCTTTTCGACATGGCGGTCGGGAACCTGTACGTGCTGAAATTGGTGCCAACTTAGCCCAAGCCTGCCGGGCTGTCACCCAAGGCCGGGATGTGGAAAGCACAGGCGTGGCAATTCCGCCCCCCGTTTGAATTGTCCGAATGTTCCGCTATTGTTCTTGATGATTCCCCCAGCGTGGCCGTCATGTGCAATCTTTATTCCCAGACCAAAAGCCAAGATGCCATGCGCCATGTCTTTGACGTGGTCGGTGATGATCTGGGCAACCTGCCGCTCCTGTCGGGGATTTTCCCCGATTACCCCGCGCCAATCATCACGGCACGCGCCCAGGGTCGCCATTTGTCGTGGGCGCGTTGGGGCATGCCGACGCCACCGCAGTTTCTGACGGGCAAGCGCACTGATCCCGGCGTGACCAATATCCGCAACACGGCCTCGCCGCATTGGCGCCGCTGGCTGGGGGTGGAGCATCGTTGCCTTTTGCCCTTCACCAGCTTTTGTGAGATCGACACTCGGCCTGAGGCTCCGCGCAACCACCCCGTTTGGTTCGCGCTGGGCCCTGACCGCCCGCTGGCCTGTTTTGCAGGCCTCTGGACCGAATGGACCTCGGTGCGCAAGGTGAAGGAAGGCGAGGTGACAGTGCCTTGTTTCGCCTTCCTCACCTGTGATCCGAACCGTGAGGTGGAGCGTGTGCATCCCAAGGCGATGCCGGTGATCCTGACCCGGCCCGAGGAATGGGCGCAATGGCTCACCGCTCCCACCTCCCGGGCTCTGGAACTCCAGCGCCCCTTGCCCGATGGCGAGTTGGACATCGTGGCCGAAGGTGTCCGTGACGATGCGGCCTGAAATCACACAGACGGAACGGGCGCTTATCGACCCCTTCGATCTCCGCCCCCGCCGCGTGCATGAGGCGGGCGGGCGCGGACGCCGGGCCTTTGCGCTGTTTCAGGCCGCCCGCCATTCGGGACCACTGGTTTGGGTGGTGCCGTCGCATGTGCCCGATCTGCCGATGCTGCATGGCCTGCCGCAAGGAGTTGCTGAACGCTTGCACCTTTTGCGCCCCACGGGTGAGACCGATCTTTTGTGGTGCGTGGAAGAAGCCCTGCGCGCCGCGCCGATCAGCCTTGTCATCGCCGAGCCGGAAAAGCCGATGTCGCTGACCGCTGGCCGTCGGCTGCAACTCGTGGCGGCTGAGGGGCGGACGACCGGGTTGATGCTGATCCGTGAGGGGGCAGGCAGCAATGCCACCGAAACCCGCTGGGCCTGCGAACCCTGTGCAGGTACTAGGGGGGACTCGACTCTGCATGCATGGTCCACTAAAAAGAACAAAAAGGGAACAACTGGACATTGGATCTTGAACTGGCATGGCGCGACGACTGCTTTCCATCTGGTTTCCGAAGCTAGCGAGCGATACGAGCCTTCGCCGCAGGCCCGTTGAGGGGCCTTTTGCCCTGACCCATCGGTCGGGCAACACCGACCATCTGCATTGCCTTAACCCGGCGGCTTCGGCGCTGGGCCTTGCGCGAGGGATGACGCTGGCCGATGCCCGGGCGATCTGCCCTGATCTGTCCACACGTTCCGCCGATCTGGTGCGCGAGGCGACCGCGCTGGCCAGTCTGCGCCGCTGGGTGGGCCGCTATGGCCCGATGGTGGCCAAAGAGGGGGCCGATGGGCTGGTGGCCGATATTTCTGGCGTGCCGCATCTCTTTGGCGGCGAACAGGCGCTGCGCGATGATCTCCAAGCGCAGTTGGAGCGGATGGGGTTGCAAGCGGTCAGCGCCATTGCCGGAACCCGTGGCGCGGCCCATGCGTTGGCGCGGTATGGCGGTGGGATTGTGCCTGATGGGCGTCTGGCGGAAGGCATCGGTGCGCTGCCGGTGGCCGCCTTGCGCATTGATCACGCCACCGCCGAATCTCTTGGACGCGTAGGGCTTTCACGCATTGCCGATCTCGTGGGCCAGCCGCGTGCGCCCCTTGCGCGGCGCTTTGGTCCGGGGCTTGTGCTGCGGCTGGATCAGGCGCTGGGCGTGCAACCCGAACCCGTGGCCGCCGACCGTGACCCTGTGCATTTTGGCGTGCGCATGACCCTGCCCGACCCGATTGGCAAACAAGAGGACGTGATGGCGGGGCTGGCCCGTCTTTTGGATCGGCTTTGCGCCAAGTTGGCCGAACATCACCTTGGCGCGCGCCGTGTGCGGCTGGAATTGGGCCGGGTAGATCGGTCAACCCTGCATGTTGAAATCGGCCTTGCTCGCCCAATGCGCGACGCGTCCCGGATCGCGGCGCTGTTTGCCAAAGGCGTCGATGAGATAGACGCCGGTTTCGGCATCGAGGCGCTGCGCCTTGTTGCGCCTGTGACCGAACCGCTGGCCCCCGAACAGATCAGCGCAGGCCCGGCGATCCAAGGGGGCGATGCGCTGGCCGATCTTCTGTCGTCGCTTGGCAACCGGATCGGCTTTGACCGGGTGCTGCGCCTGTTGCCCGCTGACAGCCTGATCCCCGAACGCAGCTTTCGCATCGCCCCTGCCGCCTATGCCCCCGCCGAGCCCGCTCCTTGGCGCAGCGGCCCGGCCCGACCCATCACGCTCTTTCCACCCGAGCCCGTTGCCGCCCAAGGCACCCCGCCCGCGCGGTTTCGCTGGCGTCGGATGTCCTTTTCCACCCTGCGCGCCACCGGGCCCGAACGTATCGCCCCAGAATGGTGGTTTGATGACCCGAATTGGCGCACGGGCCTGCGCGACTATTGGCGGATCGAAACCTGCGAAGGCCCCCGGCTGTGGCTCTTCCAAACCCCGCAATCGCCCGGCTGGTATGCCCAAGGGGAGTTTGCATGACACTGACCCCTGATTTTCATCTTGGCCCAAATACTCTGGGGGAGTCGCGGCCCCGATCTGATCGGGGTCGCGACGGGGGCAACGCCCCCCCTTATGCCGAGCTGTGCGTGACCACCAATTTCACCTTCCTCACCGGGGCTTCGCACCCCGAGGAACTTGTCACCCGTGCCGCCGAACTTGGCCTTGCCGCCATCGCCATCACCGACCGCAATTCGCTGGCTGGGGTGGTGCGGGCCTACTCTGCGCTGAAAGAGTTGCGCCGCCTCAGTGATGAGCCTGCCGATCATGGCGCAGCCATCCGCTCGCAAGCGCGCACCGATCCCTCCAGCCGGCAGGCACATGCCCCCGAAACCCCTGTGCCCGTTGTGCAATCCTTGCCGCGCCTCATCATCGGTGCGCGGCTGGTGCTGACCGACAGCGCCGTGGACTGGTTGGCGCTGCCCACCGACATGGCCGCTTATTCCCGGCTGACGCGGCTTTTGTCCTTGGGCAAACGCCGCGCGCCCAAGGGCGAATGTCACCTGACCCGTGCCGATCTTCTGGATTGGGGGCAGGGCATGGTGCTGATCGCCCTGCCGCCCGATCCGCTATCTACCCCGTCCCCCAAGGCTGATCTGATGCAGATTGCCCGCCGCTTTCCCGGCTTTGCCCATCTGGGGGCCGCCCCGCGCTATGATGGGCGCGATCAGCCCCGGCTGGATGCCTTGGCGCAAGCCTGTCAGGTGACCGGCCTGCCGATGGTGGCGGTGGGCGATGTGCTGATGCACCGCGCCGCCCGTCGCCCTTTGGCCGATGTGCTGACCTGCCTGCGCCTCGGGCTCACCATTGATGAGATCGGCCAGCACCGTCTGCCCAATGGTGAACGCCGCCTGAAATCGGGCGCAGAAATGGCGCGTCTGTTCCACCGCTATCCCGCCGCGATGCGTCGCACGCTGGACATCGCCACCCGCTGCAGTTTCAGCTTGGGCGAGCTGCGCTATCAATACCCTGATGAGGCGCAGAACGGCGAACCTGCACAATCCCGGCTGGAACGGCTGACGCGTGAGGGGCTTTTGTGGCGCTATCCCCAAGGTGCGCCCCCCAAGATAACCGCTCGCGTCGACAAGGAACTGACCCTGATCCGCGAGGTGGACTATGCCCCTTATTTCCTCACCGTGCATGACATCGTGCAATTTGCACGATCAAAGGGAATCCTGTGCCAAGGGCGCGGCTCGGCGGCGAATTCTGTAGTTTGTTACCTCTTGGGCATCACCGAGGTGCCGCCCGAATCCATCACGCTGATCTTTGAACGCTTCATCTCGAAAGAACGCGGCGAGCCACCCGATATCGACGTCGATTTCGAACATGAACGCCGCGAAGAGGTGATCCAGTGGATCTATGACCGCTATGGCCGCGACCGCGCGGGTCTGACGGCGGTGGTCATCCATTTCCGCTCTCGCGCCGCGATCCGCGAGGTGGGCAAGGCCATGGGCCTGTCCCAAGACGTGATTGCGCGTCTGGCAGGGCAGATCTGGGGTTGGTCCTCTTCGGCCCCCTCAGCAGACCGGGTCCGTGACGCGGGGCTTGATCCTGCCGACCGCCGCGTGATGCTGGCCTTGCAGTTGATCGGCGACATCATCGGCTTTCCGCGCCATCTGTCGCAGCATGTCGGCGGTTTTGTCATCACCCAAGGGCGGCTGGATGAGCTGTGCCCGATTGAAAACGCCGCGATGGAGGATCGCACCATCATCGAATGGGACAAGGACGACATCGACGCGCTGGGGCTGTTGAAGGTGGATATTCTGGCCTTGGGGATGCTGACCTGCATCCGCAAGGCGTTTGACCTTTTGGCGCAACATCGCGGCCTTGACCTGACGCTGGCCAATGTCCCGGCCGAGGATCCGCAGGTCTATGACATGCTGTGCCGCGCCGATGCGATTGGGGTCTTTCAGGTCGAAAGCCGGGCGCAGTTGAACTTTCTGCCCCGCATGCGGCCACGAGAATTCTATGATCTGGTCTGCGAGGTCGCCATTGTGCGGCCCGGCCCCATTCAGGGCGGCATGGTGCATCCCTTCATCAACCGTCGTCAGGGGCGTGAGCCGGTTGAAGATCTTGGCCCCGCCATGATGGAGGTCTTGGGCCGCACCTATGGCGTGCCCTTGTTCCAAGAACAGGCCATGCAGATCGCCGTGGTGGCCGCAGGCTTTACCCCGGCCGAGGCAGACCGGTTGCGGCGGTCTTTGGCCACCTTCAAACGCATGGGCACCATCGGCGGCTTTCGCGATCGATTCGTCTCGGGCATGCTGGAACGCGGCTATCAGGCCGATTTTGCCCAGCGCTGCTTTGCCCAGATCGAAGGCTTTGGCAGCTATGGCTTTCCCGAAAGTCACGCGGCCAGCTTCGCCCGGCTGGTTTATATCTCGGCCTGGCTGAAACGCTACCATCAGGCAGTCTTCACCTGCGCTTTGCTGAACGCGCAACCCATGGGCTTTTATGCCCCCGCCCAACTGGTGCGCGATGCCCGCGAACGCAGGGTCGAGGTGCGCCCAGTCTCGGTGGACCATTCGACATGGGATTGCACGCTGGAACCCCGCCCCGATGGCCGCCTTGCCCTGCGCTTGGGCTTTCGCCAGATCAAGGGCCTTAAGGCCGAAGATGCCAACTGGATCGTGGCCGCACGCGGCAATGGCTACCCGGATGTCGAAAGCCTGTGGCGCCGCGCCGGTGTCGGCCCCGACGTGCTGGAACGTCTTGCCGAGGCCGACGCCTTCACCCCGCTTGGCCTGACACGGCGCGAGGCGCTGTGGTCCGCTAAGGCGCTGCGCGGGCCTGCCCCTCTGCCCCTGTTCGGCGCAGATGGCGAGGGCGGGGTGGAACCTGTCGTCACGCTGCCCGGCATGACCCTTGGTCAGGAAATGATCGAAGACTACCTTGCGCTGCGCCTGTCGCTGCGTGGCCATCCGATGGAACTGTTGCGCCCCCGCCTGCCCGGCCTGACCCCCCATGATCGCCTGCCCACGACCAAAGGCCGCGTCAGCGTCGCTGGGTTGGTTATCACCCGCCAACGCCCCGGCACTGCATCGGGCGTGATCTTCCTGACGCTTGAAGATGAAACCGGGGTGTCCAACGTGGTGGTCTGGACGCGTGTCTACGAGACCTTCCGCCGCGCCGTGATCGCAGGCCGCCTCTTGCGTGTCACCGGGCGTATCGAACGCGATGGCCCCATCACCCATCTGATCGCCGAACAGGTCGAAGACATCTCCCCCCTACTGTCCAGCCTTGGCCGCAGCCATCTCATCGACCCCACCGAAGGCCGCGCCGATGAAACCCGCCGCGCCGTCGCCCCACGCAAATACCATCCCCGCGAGCAAGCCAAGGCGCTGTTTCCCAGCCGCGATTTTCACTGACCCGTGCAAAACACCAAGCGGCCCGACATTTCATCTTGGCATAAATACTCCCGCCGGAGGCTCCTTTGGCCCGTGCCGAACGCTCCGCGGGGAGTATTTGGACCAAGATGAAAGCAAAGAGTGCCGGAACGGCTCGATGCGCGTGCTTCGGGCGCTTTAGCGGGTGTGGAAGAATTTACCTGCAGGCGAGAGGGTGAAAATCTCGCAGCCCGTCGCGGTCACGCCGATGGAATGTTCGAACTGCGCTGAAAGCGACTTGTCGCGGGTGACTGCCGTCCAGTCGTCGGCCAGGGTCTTGGTTTCTGGGCGGCCAAGGTTCACCATGGGTTCGATGGTGAAGAACATGCCCTCTTCCAGTACCGCGCCCTTGCTGGGGCGGCCATAATGCAGGACATTCGGCGGCGCGTGGAACACTCGGCCAAGACCGTGGCCGCAGAAATCGCGCACAACCGACATGCGGTTGGCTTCGACATAGGCCTGAATGGCATACCCGATATCGCCGAAGGTGTTCCCGGGCTTCACGGCTGCAATCCCGCGCATCAGGGATTCGTGGGTCACCTCGATCAGCCGTTGGGCTTTGCGCGGGGCGATGCCTGCCGCGTACATCCGGCTGGTGTCTCCGAACCATCCATCCACGATCACCGTCACATCAATGTTCAGGATGTCACCATCGGCCAGCACTTTGGCCCCCGGAATACCATGACAGACCACATGGTTGACCGAAATGCAGCTCGCGTGCTGGTAACCCTTGTAACCGATGGTGGCCGACACCACGCCGCGCCGAATGATCTCTTCGCGGATGACGTCGTCCAGCTCAGCCGTGCTGACACCGGGTTCCACCATGGGGCCCATCATGTCGAGAATTTCGGCCGCCACCTGACCGGCTGCACGCATGCCGGCAAAATCCGCGTCCTCATAGATGCGGATGCCGTCTTTGGTCACGCGGCCACGGGTGTCGTCCATCAGTCTTTCTCCGGTTCTGCGCCTAGATAGGCCAAGCATCGGGCCTTGGCCAGAGGGGTTTGCCTTGGCCCGCCTCAGAGCTATACCCCATGAGAAAGCCAAGGAGACCCGCAATGTCTAACCCCACCGCTGCGATGCTTGTTATCGGCGACGAGATTTTGTCCGGGCGGACCCGCGACAGCAACATGCACTATCTGGCTGGCGAATTGACCCGGATCGGTATTCGTTTGACTGAGGTGCGGGTCGTGGCGGATGAGCATGGTTCGATTGTCGATGCGCTTAACGCCTTGCGCGGGGCCTATAATCATGTGTTCACCAGCGGCGGTATTGGTCCCACCCATGATGACATCACCGCTGATGCCATTGCGGCGGCCTTTGGCGTGCCTATCACTCACCGCGCCGATGCCATGACCCTTTTGGGGGCGCACTATGAGCGGCAGGGGTTGCCCTTCAATGAGGCCCGTCAGCGCATGGCGCGTATTCCAGATGGGGCTGCGCTGATTGAAAACCCGATTTCTACTGCGCCCGGCTTCACCTTGGAGAATGTGCATGTCATGGCTGGAGTGCCGTCGATTTTTCAGGCCATGGTGGCCAGCGTCTTGCCAAAGCTTACAGGGGGTGCGCCGCTTCTCAGCCAGTCTTTACGGGTGAACCGGGGCGAGGGCGAGATTGCCGCGGAGTTCGGAGCACTGGCGGGTGAATTCCCAGATCTGCAGATGGGCAGCTATCCGTTCAACACCAATGGGATTTACGGCACCAATCTGGTGATCCGGGGAACTGATCCGGGGCGGCTGGATCAGGCAATGACCCGGCTCTGCGCGTTGTTCGGATGAGCATGGATCCCCAAACCTTGGCCGAGGTGATGGAGGCCACATGGCCGCCTGCCGCGCGGCAGTCCTGTGGGCCGTTTCTGCTGCGTGACGGCCAAGGTGGGGGCAAGCGGGTGTCCGCCGCAACGGTCGAGGGTCCTTGGCAACAAGATGATCTGATCCGGGCTGAGGCCGCCATGGGTGCTCACGCCCTATTTCTGATCCGCGCCGGGGACGAGTTCCTGGATGCCGCCTTGGCCGCGCGTGGTTATCGGGTGGTTGACCCAGTGATTGCCTACGAAGCGCTGGTAGAGGACCTAATCGGTGAGGGTCCGCGCCGGATGACCGCTTTTCCTCATTGGCCGCCGATGCAGATTGCGCGGCAAATCTGGGCGGATGCCGGGATCGGTTCGGCACGGCTGGCGGTGATGGAGCGGGTTGAAGGTGCGAAATTGGTGATCCTTGGGCGGGCCAATGACCGCGCCTCTGGCGTGGCCTTTGTCGCATGTCATGGGGCGCAGGCCATGCTGCATGCGCTGGAGGTTGTGCCTGCTCTGCGTCGGCAAGGTTCCGCGCAGGATATGCTGCGCGCTGCGGCGGGGTGGGCCCTTGCGCAGAGGGCTGTTAGTCTAAGTCTGGTGGTGACCGAAGCCAATGGCCCGGCCCGCGCGCTTTATGCGCGGATGGGCATGCACGAGGTTGGTCGCTATCACTATCGGCAACGATAGCCTCTTCCAAGGGCCCTGAATGATGATGGCGTTTCTTGACTGGCTGACAGGGTCGCCTACCCGGGTTGGGGTGGTCTGTGCGACGCTGGCGCTTTTGGGTCTGGCACCGCAGGCCCGCGCCATCGAGTTGGCCTTTCCCGCCATGACCGAAACGACGGTCGGTCGCGCCGAAGCGATGTCATCGTTGCAATTGCCGATTGGACCATACGCAAACGGGGCCTTGCCGACCGAGCGGGTTGAAGGGGCGGTGGATATCACGGCCTATCATGTGCCCCTAGAGAATGGCTCGACGCTGGAATTGATGCAGATCCTGCAAGATCAGTTGGCCCCTGCGGGCTTTGAGGTGATCTTTGACTGTGAGGCCGAGGTTTGTGGCGGGTTTGATTTTCGCTATGGCCTTGATGTGCTGGCCGAGCCTGATATGCATGTGAATCTTGACGATTTCCGATACCTGTCCGCCCGGCGCGGCACGGTTGAGGACTTGGCTTTGTTGATCAGCCGCGCGGGTCAGAGCGGGTTCGTGCAAGTCACGCGCGTGACGCGCAACGCAGGGGGGCTGACCACGGCCGGGGCTGCGACGCCGCTTGTTGTGGCTGATCCACCAAAACTTGTGGCTGATCTTGGTCAGACAGCGACGACGATAGCTGCGCCTGCGCTGGTGGCGGGTCTTGAGTCCGGCTTGTCGATGGTGATGGCTGATCTCGTCTTCGATCCCGGCTCATCCAGTCTTTCCGCGGGCCGGTATGACTCGGTGGTGCAACTTGCTGGCTGGCTGGCCGCTGACGCGCGCCGAAAGGTTATTCTTGTCGGGCATACCGACGCATCGGGTGGATTCGAAGCAAACCTCCGTCTGTCCCGGTTGCGCGCCGAAAGTGTGCGGCAGGCCTTGCTGTCGATCCAAAGGATTGTTCCTGAACAGGTGCAGGCAGAGGGGATTGGCCCGCTGTCCCCCCGTGCCACCAACCTGACCGAAGAAGGTCGGCGCCAAAACAGAAGGGTCGAGGTCATGGTGACCTCGAACGAACTTCTTGAACGTTAAGAACAGCCCCTTTTCGGTGCGGGTTTAGGCTGTCACCACAGCTCGGGGCCTTTGTCCATGTAGCGGCGCGCCAGAAAATCGATGAAGGCGCGCACTTTGGGTTGGGTAAAGCGACCCGGCGGGTACACCGCATAGATGCCAAGGGTTTCGACGGGAAGGCCCGGAATGGCCTCTTCCACCAGACCGTCTTTCATCGCATCTGCATAAAGAAACGAGGGCAGATAGGCGATGCCAAGGCCGGACACAGCCGCATTCAACAGCGATTGGCCGTCATTCACCGTCAGCCAGCCAGCGGTGCGGACCTGCCGCTTTTCACCCGAAGGGGCGGTCAGCTTCCAGACGTTGCCGTTGGCTTGGTTGGAATAGTGCAGCAGTTTGTGATCGTTCAGATCGTCGATCTTCAGCGGTCGGCCATATTTCTGGAAATAGGACGGCGAGGCGATCATCCGGCGGGTGGTTTCGGTCAGCTTGCGGGCACGCAGCGAGCTGTCTTCCAGCTCTCCAACCCGAATGGCCAGATCAAAACCTTCGCTGATAAGTTCGACATAGCGGTTGTTCAGCACCATGTTGACCGTGATGTCGGGGTATTCCAGCAAGAAGTCGCCCAGAATGGGTGACAACAGGTTCACGCCGAAATCGGTGGCGACCGAGACGCGCAAAAGGCCCGAAGGGGCGGATTGCATCGAGGTGACCAGTGCATCAGCCTCGCCCGCGTCATTCAGCACGCGGCGGGCGCGGTCGTAATAGGCAAGGCCGATCTCGGTTGGCGAGACGCGGCGGGTGGTGCGGTTCAAAAGGCGCGCACCAAGGCGTGCCTCCAGCGCCGAGATGTGTTTCGAAACGGCAGATTTCGAAATCCCCATCTTCTTGGCAGCATCAGTGAAGCCGCCTTGGTCTACGACCGTAGCAAAGGCTTCCATTTCAGTCAGTCGGTCCATTTGTTTCCCCAAGCGAGCAGAGTGGGCAGATGGACTGTTATTGACCTCGAAATTGGGCAGGAACGGGGCACAGGTGCGTTCTATCCGGGGTAATTGCACGGATCGTTCATCGCAAGGAAACGAATAAGGCGCCTGCTGCCCCTGTCAGATTTGGAAGCGCTGGGCCGCCAGACGCAAGATCAGGTTGGGGTCTGGGCAGATGGATTGCCAGACGTCCCACAGGCTTTCATGGCCGACACCAAAGAAATTGCCATCGGTCTGTTCCAGCATATCGGCCATGATCTGGAAATGGATATGCGCTGCCCAGCCGCCGTTTTCGTGCCAGTCGCCCAGATGGGCAATCAACTGGCCTGTCACCACTGTATCGCCCACTTTGCACAGGTTTGGCAGCGTTCCGGCCAGGTGGCCGTAGAGCGTGTGGAAGGTCACACCCTCTGCCTCGTGCTTTAGAATGAGCGTGTGGCCATAATCCAAAGGATCCGCGTTATAGGTGACAAAGGCCACCTTGCCAGACAGAGGTGCGTAAACCGGGGTCAGCGCAGGGGCAAAAACATCAATTCCAAGGTGATAGGTCCGCCGTTCCGGGCTTGCGCTGTCGGCAAACTGATCGGTCGCGTAGACCGAGCGTTTTTCACCATAGCTGCCCAGCCCATAAGGCACGCCCTTGGCGGCAAACCACGCGTCAAAGGCGCGGTCGGAAAAGGCGGGCATGTCAGGATGTTCGCCGCGCGTCAGCAGGGCGAGACTGGGGCCTTCGTCGATGGCCGGCAAGAAAAGCGGTGATATCTTGGCCTGTGCAAGATACTGGCGCAGCGTTGGTTCCATTACGGCTGCGGGCAGACCTTGGCCCGCCCGGATTAGGGCCCGCAGCAAGCCCTGATCCACTCCACATAACCGAGCTGCCTCCTGCGTTGGAGCTGCGGCCAGCACCTCGGTCAGCGACAGATCTGGGAGTTGTTTTGCAAGACCGCGCAGGGCTGCGTAAAGATCTGCCCGTCCGGCAAGTGCAGCTAAGATCGTGGCAGCGCGTGTCATATCGTTTCTCCCTTTGACGCCTGTGTTGCATGCCGGGTTGGCCAAGGTCAAAGCCCCAAACGGCATAATGTGGCAACGGTCCAAAAATCTCGTGCCTGCATGCTTGTTGTGGAAAAGGGTCGTGGATTAGCCTGTACCACAAGAGAATAGCGGCTACATGGCTGCGTCAGGGCTGCAGTGGCGGGGCATGCGATTGAAACATTCGATTTGGGCTCTTTTGGCTGGCGGATTGATCCTGTCGGGCTGCGTAGAGGCGATAGGCTTTGGCGGAGGCGCTGCACGATCGGTTTTGCAAGGGGGGTTCACCATTGATGCGCCCGCAGGCTATTGCATGGATGCTAAGGCTAGTCGGGAAACCGCAGACAATGGCATCTATCTGATCGGGCGCTGCCGCCAGCACAGCCCGGTCGCGCCAGCATTGGTAACTGTTTCTGTAGGCGCGCCCGGGTCGGCTAGCGTTATGCTGGCGGGTGGCGCAGAACTTGCGGCCTTCTTTGCCTCGGACGAAGGACGGGCGACCCTTTCGGCAATCGGTGAGGCATCGGCTGTGCGTGTGGTTGAGGCGCGCTCGACCGAGGATGTTTTTCTCATGCTTTTGCAAGAAAGTGGTGGCCCGCCTTATTGGCGTGCAATCATTGGGATGCGGGGTCGGCTGGTGTCAGTTTCCGTCAGGGCTGCGGGAGATGACGCGCTTGAAATTGAGGCTGGCCGGAACGTCCTTGACCGTGCAATCGCGGCGCTGCAACGTGCCAACCGGCTTTGAGCGGCCCTGCGCGATATTCCCGTGGACCCGCTGCCGCCAACTCTTTAACAATCCCAGACAATAAGAGAATCGTTTCCATTTAGTCAAATATTTGGCCGCAAGGGCATTACAAGGTATAGATTGGGCAAGAATGGCTGGGGTGGTCAGCAAGTTTTTCGACAGCGTCCTGCACAAACGGACTCTGCTGCGCTGGGCGCAGGCCGGAGACGCTGCCCATTTGACCGATCTGGAGTCGCGTGGCGGCCGGGGCGCGC
>JBILYK010000141.1:0-3542 GCA_044377735.1 Paracoccaceae bacterium
AACCACCAGGGCAAGGGCAACATCCTGCTGTTTCCTCGCACCACGGATCGGCACCGCGAGGGGCCTGTGCGGTGTCGCGAGCGATTGGGTGGGCTCCTGCGCTACTATCATCGTGAGGCGGCGTGATGGTGCGTCGGTCGGACAAATTATTTGGCCGTACGGCCTCGTCGACCGCCCCACCCGGACTGTCGAGCGCGATCGACCGCAGCCCGTCCCGGCCGGGGTCGGCCTCAGCGAGCGCGCGGCGTAACCGATCCGTATCACCCGCACCAATCACCCCCCAGGCGACCACAATACGGCGTCCGTCGGCACCCGTCGCCGTCGTGATGTCCATGGCTTGGGCGGACACTCCGGCGAACGTCACCAGAGCGGCGAGCACTGCGGCGGCAAATCGGTGACGGATCGAAGAGACCGGCGACATGTCACGCCCTCAAGGCGTTCAGGGCGACGCAAAAACGCTTCAACGGCGCGGCGTCGGATTTCAGATCGGCCGCACTGCGCTCGATCTTGGAAAGGCTCATGGAACTTCCTCGAATTTGAGGCACGGCACACGTCTAGGCACTTTGGCTATCATGCAATGTTTAATCACACGCGCGGCGATTGTGGCCCAGTCAAATTGCTCCCAAAATGGCGGCAGTAAGCGTTGCGGAAGCTGCTTGGTCGGCAGTACGGTATTACTATCTAAACATTTAAGGTCGTGCCCCCGGTGGTGGTGTAGCTGGCCTGAGCAAGGCCTCGAGCGAGCGCGCCCATCGGGTGCGCCGTTCCAAGGGTTCATCTGGGGAATGTCAGCTTAGAGAGGGCGATAGTCGGGAAGTAATCCCTGCCGGTAGAACCATTATGGGGGCGGTTGGCGTTTACAGCTATCGGGGTTGAGATGCATTAACGAAGAGACAAGTTGTTTTTTCAGCTTGGTAGTAAGACCAAAGGCTGAGGAAATGCTGTGCAATTGACCCACACCATTATTTTTTTTTCTTTGCGGTGTTCGCGGGAAGCGCGCTTGCGCAAACGGCGCCACGCCCGGCCTCTCCAGCAAGCCCCGCCGCGACGCCTGATGCCACGACCGCCAGCTTTGGCGACTGGGTCTTGCGCTTTAGTCAGAGAGATTGGACTCGGAGTTGCGCCATTGATCACCGATCTCAATGGCCTACAGCTTCCCGTAAACAGGCCATTCAACGAGGCCAGAAGCATCTTGTGAGATGGCTCCAAAGTGTGTCCGGCAGGTTGCGCTAGAGCGCCGGTCTGCAAACAATTGCACGCTTGGCCTATTCTACGCATCCTGCAGCACTATCCGTAGAACACGAGCCGGGCCGGCACCAATTGCTCTTGAGACATTCGGCTGCGTGAACTCTTTCCGGGAGGGAGCTTTTATGAACTATCTACGTGTCGCCTTGCTGCTTGTCGCGGCCGTCCGCCCCACGGCTGTTGGGGCACAGGCACCATCACCGGAAACGACCAGTGTGCCTAAGTCCGGTTTCTATGTCGGTATCGGCGGGAGCGCGAATTTCGCCGACTTCGGAACCCAGTCGCTCTACAATAAGGGCATCTCCGACGTCTTTAACGGTGCCGGAGTTCAGACGTCGTCTGGCACGGCCGACGGGCCGCCGATCAAGCCCAGTTTCGGCACCACTGCCGGTTTTGCCCCGGTGTTCCAGCTTGGATATTTCCGGCGATTTGGGGACAGCAATTTCCTCTGGGGCGCCAAGTTCTTATACAACTACCTCGGCAACAGCTCGACACAGCAGAATCTGATCATTCCCCAGTACGGCTCTTCGAGCGCCGGCGGCAGCTCGACTTTCGGAGGCCAGTCGATCACTGGCGGATACACGGTCGGCGTCTACCATCAGACGTCCTTCACGCCGTTCGTAGGCTATGCGCTGGACAGGAGTTTCTTCTATGCAGGCGCTGGACCGTCATTGTCGCAGGTTAAGACCACCCTCAGCGATGTCGTCGGCTATGCTACGTTCAGTGGTGTCTATACCAACGTTTCGGGCACGCCGCAGAGCTTCTCGACAACGAGTTGGACCCTCGGCGCCGCGGCCACCGTCGGTGTCACGTATTTCCTCTCGCCCTCCTGGTTCATCGACTTCAACTATGCTTTCAGCGCGCCGAATGCCCAGACGATAACGAGCATCTCTCCCTTCAACAATCCGGGCACCGGTGGCGGTAACTCCTACACGGGTACGCTGATTGGCGTTTACACCGGAAACGTCGTCACGCACGCGATCGGAATTACGTTGAATCGAGCGTTCTGAGCCGGTGGTACCCGAACCACCAAACAGATCGAGCGCGATATCCCGGCTCTTCGATTCAACGGCCTCCTACACCACCACCCGGGACACGACCTTTCGCAGGAAGCGCTGCCGTCCGCTACGGGCAATCGTGTGCACGACACGCTGGCCCGGTCGTCATCAGTCGAAAGATCGCGAATCGCGGACAGCTACCTGCGAAGCGTCGGATTTGGGGAGTGCGCTGTCGTGGGGTTCGTATTCAGAAGTTACCGTCCCGGTGACTATGCGTCATGGCGGGCCGATTGTAGGGATGGACGCCGCTTCTTTGTAAACCTAACTGACGGTCCCGGCGGAAATGCAGAGATCATGAGTTGCAGTGAGGTGGAATTGCCGGGCGGAAACTGCATGGGGGAAGGGGGCTCTTGACCGACTGGCCGCTCCAGAGGCCGAGGTGACCTGCATGCCAAGAGACATTCTGGGTATTAGGTTTGCCTGCAACGTGGCGATCGCGACCAGCCTGATCTGGTATGCGCTGGCTTACCTTGCTGACACCAATCCGCTCTGGGCGATCGCCTCAATGGTCGCCGCCGCGGATCCTCAGGTGCACGAGGCAAGACGCATGTTCAGGAGCCGTCTCATCAACGTGCTGGTGGGAGGCATGGTCGGCTTGCTCTTCCTCATCATTGGCGGGCCCGCGGAATGGACGCTGCCCTTGGCCCTTGGTGTCACTGTTCTGCTTTCGTCCTATGTCATTCAGGTTCAGACGATGTGGCGCCAGGCGCCGATCACGGCGGCCATCGTCATCGCCTCAGGTGCATCTTCCCACTCCGTGATAAACGGCGTCGAGCACGGGTTGCACAAGGTCGCCGAGGTGGTGTTCGGCTGCATTGTGGGCGTCGCCGTGAGTTGGGCAATGTCGAAGGTCTGGCCGATCCGGCAGCGTGATGGTCTGGAAGCTTCGTAGGTGCCGTGCAGGATGCCGGACAGAAGCATCCAGCCAGGAACTCGACTGGCAACACCGTCTCCGCTGTTGCAAAGAGATAAGGAATTTCTTCTCGTGAAACACTCCAACGACATCTATCGAGTCCCGTCGATTGTCCTTTCCATTGTTGGCGCATACGACCTTTTGAGAGGGTTCATGCATACGTTCCTTCTGAAATGGTCTGCTACCAACTTTGCCAAGTTTGACATGGCAACTGTTCCCCAAGATCAGGTCTTTCTTCTCGGCGTCTTTGGGATTTCCAATTTTCTAACAGGCGCCGTATTCCTACTGATCAGCCGAAGAGCAAGACACCTCTCACCCCACATCCT
>JBILYK010000095.1:0-13501 GCA_044377735.1 Paracoccaceae bacterium
TTGGCAAGGCGCAAGCCCAAGGCAAGGCTCTTTGAATTGCGCCTTTGGAAATACTCTCGGGGGGTGAAGCGCGGCACGCGCTGAGGGGGGCAGACGGCCCCCCTTTCCTGATGTCACGCGCCTCAGATTTCAAAAAGGTCACTCTGCCCCGGCGGTTTGGGGGCGGGAAGGCCCAGATGGGTCCAGGCTTTTTGCCCCAGCATCCGCCCGCGCGGGGTGCGCAGGATCAAGCCTTGTTGCAAGAGATAGGGCTCGATTACCTCTTCAATCGCGTCACGCGCCTCGGACAGGGCGGCGGCGATGGTTTCCACCCCCACCGGGCCGCCGCCATAGTGTTCGGCCAAAAGCGACATATAGCGCCGGTCACCGCCATCAAGGCCCAGATGATCCACCCCCAGCCGCGTCAGGGCGCGGTCGGCGATGGCTTGGGTCAGGCGGCCATCGCCCTCAACCGTGACGAAATCGACCACGCGGCGCAAGAGGCGGCCGGCGATGCGCGGTGTGCCACGCGCGCGTTTGGCGATTTCGCGGGTGCCGGCGGGCTCGCTTTCGATCCCCAAAAGCCGCGCGCCACGGGTGACGATATGGTCCAGCTCATCCTCGGTGTAAAACTGCAGCCGGGTCGGAATACCAAAGCGGTCGCGCAGCGGCGTGGTCAACAGGCCCAACCGTGTGGTGGCCCCGACCAGCGTAAAAGGCTGCAGATCGATCCGCACCGTGCGCGCCGCAGGCCCCTCGCCGATCACCAGATCCAGCGCGAAATCTTCCATCGCGGGATAAAGCACCTCTTCCACCACCGGCGACAGGCGGTGAATTTCGTCGATGAAGAGCACGTCATTGGGTTCCAGATTGGTCAGGATCGCCGCCAGATCGCCCGGCTTGGCCAGAACCGGCCCCGAGGTCATGCGAAACCCCACCCCCAATTCGCGCGCCATGATCTGCGCCAGCGTGGTCTTGCCCAGACCGGGGGGGCCGTGGAACAGCGTATGATCCATCGCCTCGTTGCGCATGCGGGCCGATTGGATGAACACCGCCAGATTGGCCCGCGCTTCGGCTTGGCCCACGAATTCCTCCAGCATCTGCGGCCGCAGGGCGCGGTCAAGATCTTCGGGCAGCTTTTCGGGGCGCAGGGTGGGGTCTGAGGTCATGTCAATTCTTCGGCGCCAGCAGTTTCAGGCTGGCGCGGATCAGGGTGGCAGTGTCGGCCTCAGGGGCCTCGCCTGCGACGGTTGCCACGGCTTGGGCCGCATCGCCCTGACCGTAGCCAAGATTGACCAGCGCCGACAGCGCATCGGCACTGAAGCCCGCGCGCGACGGGGCAGTGGTGGCAGCTTTGCGGGCGGGGGCGGTGGCGACCATGGGTTCGATCACCACATCATCGGCATTTGCCGTGGCCGACAGGCTGACGCCCATCGCCATCACCGACCCGGCTTTGGTCTTCAACTCCAAGATCACCCGCTGCGCCAGTTTCGGCCCCACGCCGGGCGCGGCTTGGATGGCGCGCGCATCGCCCAGCGTGATCGCGCGGCCAGCCCCTTCGGGCCCCAGCGTGCCCAAGATTGCCAGCGCCGCCTTGGCACCCACGCCTTGCACGGTGGTCAACAGCTTGTGCCATTCCTTTTCCAGCATGGTCGGAAAGCCGAACAGCTGCAAAAGATCCTCGCGCACCACCAGCTCGGTGTACAGCGCCACCGCCTCGCCCAAGCCCGGCATCGCGGCCAAGGTGCGGTCAGAGACATGGACAATATAGCCCACGCCGCGCACATCGATCAGCACATGATCGGGGCCGCGCCAGTCAAGCCGACCCGAAATCTTTCCAATCATCCCACAGCCCTTTTCATGGCCGCCTGCAAGCGGCCCGCACTTTGCAAATGATGCGCATGGCAGATCGCAATCGCCAAGGCATCCGCCGCGTCCGGCCCGGCAATCTTGACCCCCGGCAGTTGCACCCGCACCATATGGTCAACCTGCCCCTTGTCGGCATGGCCCACGCCCACCACGGTTTTCTTCACCGCATTCGGGGCATATTCGCCCACCGTCAACCCAAACTGCGCGGGCACCAACAGGGCAATCCCCCGCGCCTGACCCAGTTTCAGCGTCGCCACCGCGTCCTTGTTGACAAAGGTATGTTCAACCGCCGCCGCATCGGGGGCATAAAGGCGCAGAACCTCCGTCAATTGGCTGTAAAGCGACACCAGCCGCAGCGCCAGATCGCCCTCCCCCTCGCCCGGGGCCGAGTGGCAGATGCCATTGGCGACATGGGAAATCCGCGCCCCGGCGACGTCGATCAGCCCCCATCCAAGGTTTCGCAGCCCGGGGTCAATTCCCAAAACGCGCATGCATGCCCCGCCTTACTGCCCGATACTGCCCCCGGTACTGTCCGGTACTGACCGGTGTTCCCTGTTTCGATCCAATTAGCACGAAAAGAGAACATCCGCCAAGGTGAATTGCAGTCTTGGCAAGTGATCGCAGGTTCATTATGCAGATGCAGAAAGGCGACGCAGCGCGCAGCCGCAGCGACATTTTCAACAGACCATTGCATTCAACCCATAAATTTATGGCGAAATTGAGGGCATGAGCCATGCGTGCCGCGCAATGCGGCCATGCCTGAACCCCCATTGCTTCGCATCTGCAGCATGGCTATTTAACCGACATCGAAGGCGAATGAACGCCTCGCAATAGAGCAGTTTGTGAAAGGATACCCGCTATGGCCGCCTATGAGACGTCCCGCGCGGCGCCGTTTGGCGCCATCGCCATTTTCCGCTTCGTCCAGTTTGTCAGCGACAAAGCCACCGCCCTTGCCGCTTGGAATGACGCTCGCGTCACCCGCAAGTCGCTGGCCAGGCTGTCGGACCGTGAGCTTGACGATATCGGTCTGTGCCGTGGTGACATCGAGCTGATCGGCCGCTAAGGCCGCATCAGCCGCAGAAATAGACAAAGCCGCTGCCCAAGGTTTGGGCGGCGGCTTTTGTTTGTGCGGCGATCAGGGGCAAAGCGCCACGCTTGGGAATGTCGGGCATAAAGACCTCCACCCGACCGGCGCAGGGGCACCTTGCACTCGGCGCGGTATCAGGCGTTCAAGGCCGCCGCTGCCAACGCGATCTTCTCAGCGACATAGGCCGTCACCGGGTCCACCTGCAACAGCCAGCCGCCCAGACGGCCAAAACCTTGGCCCTGGCTCAACTGAGCGACGAAATCCTGATAGGCCGCAGGCCCCATCGCATTCAAGATACCCAGTTTCAGCCCAAACGCGGCAATCGCAACATAGACGACCGGCATCAGGCGCAGGCGCAGACGTTTTTTCGGCACGCCATAGGTGACCGAGCGGCCAAGGGTTCCGGGCGCCTCATGACCATAGCCCTTGCCATGAGATGTCTGATGGTCTGCCACGCGGCTGTAAAATTTCACCAAATTCGCGTCATCCATGACAGCGACTCCACTCAAAGGTCCCACGCATGACTGATCGTGGGGTCAGATTGTGGCCAAACATGGGCGGAACTAGGGTGTAAGCCTTAGATTTCACAGAAATAATTTAGTTCCGTTTCAGCACCAATGCCGACCACTCACCAAGATCCTCGCGTGAGACAAGCGTGAACCCTGCCGTGTCATAGGCCGCAACCACCGCCTCGGCCTGCACGGCCAAAAGCCCCGACAGAATGACAAGCCCCCCCTTGGCACAGTGCTGGCCCATGTCAGGGGCCAGCTCAATCAGCGGGCCTTTCAGGATATTGGCAAAGATCAGATCATAAGGGCTGACCTCATGCAGACGCGGATGGGCAAAGCCCGCCGCCTCAAGACATTCGATGCGCCCCTCAAGCCCGTTGATCGCCACATTCGCCTTGGCCACATCCACCGCGACCTCATCAATATCCGAGGCAATGACCACAGCCTCCGCAAACACGCGGGCCGCAGCCAGCGCCAAAACAGCCGTGCCCGCGCCGATGTCCACCACCTTGGCCGGGCGAATGCCCTGATCAACCAGCCGATCAAAGGCCCGCAAACAGCCCAGCGTCGTGCCGTGATGCCCGGTGCCAAAGGCCACCGTCGCCTCAATCTGCAAAGGAACCCGCGCCGGATCATTCGGCACCCGGTCAGCATCATGGCTGCCATAGACAAAAAAGCGCCCCGCCTCGACGGGGGCCAACTCGCGCCGCACATGGGCCACCCAATCCACATCGGGCACTTCGGAAATCACGAAAGGCTTGCCACCGAACTGGGCCGACAGCGCGTTCAACACCTGCGGATCGGGCGCGTCAGACAGATAAAGACCCACCTCCCAAAGCCCCGAATTGTCCTCAATCTCAAACGCGCCAATGCCGTAAGGGGCCGGATCAAGCCCTTCCAAAGCCGCCGCCAAGGTCCGCGCCGGGCCTTCGCCGGGCAGCGTGGTCAAGGCCGACCATGTGGTCTGCGACAGGCTCGACACCTCAAACGCCGCCGCACCAAAGGCTTCGGCCAGCACGGCCAGCATCACCTCATTGGGGGGCAGTGCAAAGGTCGCCACCACCTGCAACAGCCCCGCCATGCCCTCGATGTCATAGCACTCCGCCGTCAGGGCCGGGGGCTGCAACCGCTCCAGCGCCTCGGCCAAGGCAAAGGCGGCATCCTCGCCGTCAAGAGTGGTCTGGGCGGTGAACAAGGGCATTCTGGCCTCCGAAGCTGCATGGCCGGGGCTTAGGCGCTTGGCTTGGCCCGGTCAAGCAATCAGACCGCCAGCCCGATCGGACAGCTCACCCCGGTGCCCGCAAGCCCACAATAGCCATTGGGGTTCTTGGCCAGATATTGCTGATGATAATCCTCGGCAAAGTAAAAGGTCGGCACGGGGATGATTTCCGTGGTGATCTGGCCCAAACCCGCCGCCCGCAACCGCGCCCCATAGACCTCTTTCGAGGCCTCAGCCGCAACCGCTTGCTCGGCGTCATAGCAATAGATGCCCGACCGATAGGTCGATCCAATGTCATTGCCCTGCCGCATGCCTTGGGTCGGGTCGTGGTTTTCCCAAAACACCTGCAACAGCGCCTCATAAGAGATGACCGCCGGATCAAAGATCACCCGCACCACTTCGTTATGGCCGGTCAACTGGGTGCAGGTTTCCTTGTAGGTCGGGTTCGGCGTGAACCCGGCCGCATAACCCACCATGGTCAGCCAGATGCCGGGCTCTTGCCAGAACCTGCGCTCCACCCCCCAAAAACACCCCATGCCGAACATCGCCTCGGCCATGCCCGCAGGGACCGGCGATTTCAGATCGATGCCCGACAGGAAATGCGGCTCGGTCAGCGGCAAGGGGTCAGGGCGACCGGGAAGCGCGTTTTCGGGACGGATCATCTGCATCTTGCTGGCATTGGCGAAAAACATCGCGCGTCTCCTTCTCGTTCGGCGTCTGTGTTCAACCTGATATAGGCGAGAAACAAAATCCTTCGAAGGATTTTGACAGATTTCTTTTGCAAGACATTTGCACCGGTCCAAAACCCAACCCCTCCTCGGGCGACTTCGTCTTCTCGTCGAGCCCCACCGACGAGCGACGAAGTCGACAAGGAGGAGGCCGAAGAGCGACGAAGTCGACAAGGAGGAGACCGAAGAGCGACGAAGTCGACAAGGAGGAGACCGAAGAACGACGAAGTCGACAAGGAGGGCCGGTCAATAAAAACTCTGTGGGTCGATATCAATCGCCAGCCGCAGATTGTTGGGCAGTTTCAACTGCCCCACCCATTCCGCCAAGGCCGCCTGCAACGGCACACCCTTCTCTGCCTTCACGAGCAGCCGCACCCGATGCCGCCCGCGCACCCGCGCAATCGGCGCGGGCGCAGGCCCAAACACCTGCGCGCCCACCCGCCGCAACGGCCCATCGCGCCGGGCGAGTTCGGTGCCAAACTCAAACACCTGCGCCACATCGGGCGACGACAGGATGATCCCCGCCATCCGGCCATAAGGCGGCACCCCGGCGGCCTTGCGCTCCGCCGCCTCGGCCTTCCAAAACGCCTCTTCGTCCCCGCCAAGGATCGCGCGGATGACCGGATGCTCGGGCTGGTGGGTCTGCAGCCACGCCTCGCCCGGCTTGTCCGCCCGCCCCGCGCGCCCCGCCACCTGCCGCATCAGCTGAAAGGTCCGCTCCGCCGCCCGCAGGTCTGACCCCTGCAAACCAAGGTCCGCGTCAATCACGCCCACCAGCGTCAGCAAGGGAAAGTTATGCCCCTTGGCCACAATCTGGGTGCCGATGATGATATCAGCCCCGCCCTCGGCAATATTCACCACCGCCTCTTTCAAGGCCCGCGCCGAGCCGAAGAGGTCCGACGACAACACCGCCAACCGCGCGTCAGGAAACCGCGCCACCACCTCTTCGGCCAGCCGCTCCACCCCCGGACCAACCGCGGCCATCCGCCCCTCAACCCCGCAAGACGGGCAGGCCACCGGCACAGGCTTTGTCGCGCCGCATTGGTGGCACACCAACCGCTTCAGGAACCGATGCTCCACCATCCGCGCGTCGCAATCATCACACCCCACTTGATGCCCGCACGCTCGGCACAGCGTGATCGGCGCATAGCCGCGACGGTTCAAAAACAACAGGCTCTGCTCGCCCTTGGCCACCCGCGCCTGCACCTCAGCCGCCAGCTTGGCCGAAATCCAGCGATCCGACGGCAGGGTTTCGGCCCGCATGTCAATCGCCTTCATCTGCGGCAGCTCCGCCACCCCATAGCGCGCGCCCAGATCCAGACGGCCATATTTGCCCGCCTCAACATTGGCCCAAGATTCAAGGCAGGGCGTGGCAGAGGCCAGCACAATCGGGCAGCCCAGGATATTGGCCCGCAACACGGCCATATCGCGCGCGTTATAAAGAACCCCCTCCTCTTGCTTGTAGGAGGTGTCATGCTCCTCATCGACCACGATCAGCCCCAGATCGCGGAAGGGCAGGAACAGGGCCGAGCGTGCCCCCACCACGAACTGCGCAGCCCCTTGGCCCACCATCTTCCACAACCGGCGGCGCTCGGTCATCGTCACACCCGAATGCCATTCCGCAGGCCGCGCCCCGAACCGCGCCTCAACACGGGCCAGAAAATCCGCCGTCAGCGCGATTTCGGGCAAAAGGACCAAAGCCTGCTGCCCGCGCCGCAGACATTCGGCCACCGCCTCCAAGTAAACCTCTGTCTTGCCCGATCCGGTCACACCCTTCAACAAAGTGGCCGCAAACCCCCCACCGATCTGCGCCACAAGCGCATCCGCTGCAGGCACCTGATCGCCCCTCAGATGGCTGGCAGGCTTGGCCACCAAAGGCGGATAGGGCAGATCGCGCGGGGTGTCCTCCTCGGCAATGACACCAAGCTTGACCAAACCCTTGACGACCGAGGCCCCGCACCCCGCCTCCTCCGCCAATTCCCCCAAGGTCACCGGAGAATTGCCAAACCGCCGCAACGCCTCCACCACGCGAAACCGCGCCTCGGTCATCTGGTTGGGCACCGGGCCCGCGAGGCGATACACCTTGCGCATCGACACCGCGTCACCCAAACCCGGCGCGCGGGTGGCCAGCCGCAACATCGCAGCCAAAGGCGTCAGCGTGTAATCGGCGGCGCGGGTCAGAAAACTGCGCAACTCGGCCCGCATCGGCGCGGCCTCCAGCACACGCCCCACCGACCGGATGCGCGCCGGGTCAAACTTGCCCTCGCCCGGCCCCCAAACCACACCCAGAACCCGGCGCGGGCCCAAAGGCACCTCGACAAAATCACCGTCCCCACAGCCGCCCTCAGGGGATTTGTAATCCAACAGGCGGCCCAAGGGCTCTGTCGTCAGAACCCCCACCAACTCGCCCGCCTGATAGACCCGCTCCGCCACCTTGCCGCCCTTTGCCTTGGCCACCCACTTGGGGTAAACCCCCCGCAACGCCATCACAACCCATTCAAAGGACCGCTCCCATGAAATTCTTTGTCGATACCGCCGATGTCGATGCCATCCGTGAATTGCATGCCCTTGGCATGGTGGACGGGGTCACCACGAACCCCTCGCTGATCCTGAAATCGGGCCGCGACATCATCGAAGTGACCAAAGAGATCTGCTCCTTCGTCGAAGGCCCGGTCTCGGCCGAAGTGGTGGCGCTCACCGCCGACGAGATGATCGCCGAAGGCCGCAAACTCGCCGCCATCGCCCCCAATATCGCCGTCAAAGTGCCACTGACCTGGGACGGTCTGAAAACCTGTAAAGTTCTGTCGGACGAAGGTTTCATGGTCAACGTGACGCTGTGCTTTTCCGCCAATCAGGCGCTGGTGGCGGCCAAGGCCGGCGCGACCTTCATCTCGCCCTTCATCGGGCGTCTCGATGACATCAACCTTGACGGGCTCGAGCTGATTTCCGACATCCGCCAGATCTATGACAATTACGGCTTTGACACCCAGATCCTCGCCGCCTCGATCCGCACCGCCAACCACGTCACCCAATGCGCCCTGATCGGCGCGGATGTGATGACCGCGCCACCCGCCGTCATCAAGGGTCTGGCCAGCCATATCCTCACTGACAAGGGGCTGGAGCAGTTCATGAAAGACTGGGCCAAGACCGGGCAGAAAATCCTGTAACAGCACCCCGGCCACACCTGTCGGATGCCTCCGGCGGGAGTATTTGGGCCAAGATGAAACCGTTTCATCTTGGCCCAAATACTCCCCGCGGAGCGTCCGCGTGCCGTCAAAGCCGCGCCGCTGTGGCGCAAAGACACTAGAGCGGTGGGCGCGCTTCGTGTAACAAGGTTGCAAAATGCAAAGCCACCCGTGAAGCGGTGCGATTGAGGCCCGGGACAGATGATAGATCAGGACATGCGCGACCGCATTTTGGCAGAGCCCGAAACGCTTCTGGAAGACCGCGATGTGATGAACGCGCTCATTGGCGCGAATGAGCGGCTGATGGGCGGCAATGTCGTCGATCTGCGCGGCATCGCGATGGAGCGGCTGGAGAGCAGGCTCGACCGCTTGGAAGACACCCACCGCACCGTGATCGCCGCAGCTTACGAAAACCTTGCCGGCACCAATCAGGTGCACCGCGCGATCCTGCAGATGCTGGACCCGCTGAGCTTTGAGGATTTCCTGAAAACCATGGCCACGGATGTGGCGCAAACCTTGCGGGTCGATTGCGTGCGCCTGGTGTTGGAGACGGTGCAAGAGGCCGAAGATCCCGCTTTGCGCAAGGTCGGGGATGTGCTGTCGATCGCCGCACCCGGTTTTGTCGCCGAATACCTGACCGGGGGCCGCAATGTGCCGCAGCGCCCGGTTGTCTTGCGCCAGGTCCTGCCGCAATCGGACGTGATTTATGGCGAGCGCGCCAGTTGGATCCGCTCCGAGGCCCTGATGAAGCTGGATTTTGGCACCGGCCGTTTGCCCGGCATGCTGGTTCTGGGCGCCGAAGACCCGCATCAGTTCAAGCCCACCCATGGAACAGATCTTCTGGCGTTTTTCGCAGGCATCTTTGAACGCACCATGCGACGCTGGCTGTCATGACCTCGGGCGGGCTGGCGATCTCAGCCGCCCAGCGCGAGGCTCTGGCGCGCTGGCTGGACCATCTGCGCGCGCTCAAGGGGGCGGCAGAAAATACCCTTGCCGCCTATACCCGCGATCTGGGCCAGTTTCTTGACTTTCTGTCCCATCATCAGGGTGGCCAGGCAGGTCTTGGCGCGCTGACCGCACTCGGTCAGGCCGATCTGCGCGCCTGGATGGCCAATCTGCGGAACGATGAGATCTCGCCCCGCTCCATCGCGCGCAAGCTTTCGGCGGTGAAGGGATTTCTGGCCTTTGTCGCCGATCAGACCGGGGCAGATGCCACCGCCGCCCTCTCGGCGCGCGGCCCGAAATACCGTCGCAAACTGCCGCGCCCTTTGTCGGAAGAAGCGGCGCAAGACATCATTCAGGTGGTGGGCGATCAGGCGCGCAGCGATTGGGTCGCCGCCCGCGACATGGCGATTGTGACCCTGCTTTACGGCTCGGGCCTGCGGATCTCCGAAGCCTTGGGCCTGACGGGCCGCGCCCATCCCCTGCCCGACGTGCTGCGCATCCTCGGCAAGGGCGGCAAAGAACGGCTGGTGCCGACCCTGCCTGTCACGGCCCAGGCGATTGCCCGCTATGCCGCCCTCTGCCCCTTTGACCTGACCGCCGATGCGCCCCTCTTTCGCGGCGCGCGCGGCGGCCCCCTGAACCCGCGCCTTGTGCAAAAGGTCATGGAACAGGCCCGCCTGCAAATGGGCCTGCCCGCCACAGCCACCCCACATGCCCTCCGCCACAGCTTTGCCACGCATCTGCTGTCCGCCGGGGGCGATCTGCGCGCGATTCAAGAGCTTTTGGGCCATGCCAGCCTCTCCACCACCCAAGCCTATACCGCCGTTGATGCCGCGCGGCTGATGGAAGTTTACGAAAAGTCGCATCCGAGGGCCTGATTTCATCGTCGGCAGTTGACACGCCGCAATGATCCGCCAAAAAGACCCTATGGATGTAAAGATCAAAGCCCTTTCGGTTCATTTGCTGACTGCCACCGGTGCAGTTCTGTCGATGTTTGCAATGCTCGCGGCCGTTGAAGGCAATTGGCAGACCATGTTCTTGTGGTTGGTTCTCGCGCTGTTGGTCGATGGTATCGACGGCCCCTTGGCGCGCCGCTACGACACGCCCAAGAACTTCCCGATCTATGACGGGGTTCTGATGGACCTCATCGTTGACTATCTGACCTATGTGTTCATCCCCGCCTATGCGCTGTTCAAATCGGGCATGCTGACGGGCTGGACAGGGTGGCTGGTGATCATTGCCATCTGCTACGGCTCGGTGATCTATTTCTCTGACACCCGGATGAAGACCAAGGACAAAAGCTTTTCGGGCTTTCCAGCCTGCTGGAACATGGTGGTGCTGGTGCTCTTTGCCGTGGCCCCTTCGCAAAGCGTGATCTTGGCCATCGTGGTGATGCTGACCGTGGGCATGTTCCTGCCCTTAAAGTTCGTGCATCCCACCCGCACCGAGCGTTGGCGCGAAATCACCCTGCCGGTGTCAATCGCCTGGGTGACCTTTGCCGGTTGGGCGGCATGGGTGAATTTTGCCGAAGGCACCTGGGCGCATTGGGGTCTGGTGGCAACCTCGGTCTATCTGGTGGGTGCAGGCATTGCCCAGCAGATCATCCCTGCCCGGCCCCGGCGAATTTCCTGACCCACGCGCCTCGTACGGCTGACGCCGTCTCGTTGCGGGCCGCGCGAAGAGTGACCGCTGCGCCCGCAGCGGGCTCGATGAGCCGCGATACGTAACCGTCCCAAAGGCTTGCCTGTCCTGGATCGCATTCAATCTGAATCAGATTGAATGCGATCCGCTTTAAAGCCGCGTCAGCATCACCCCGCCAACGATGACCACCGCCGCTAATGCCTTGCCCCGCGTCATCTTCTCGCCAAGGACCAGCCAGCCGATCATCACCGCAAACAGGATCGACGTTTCGCGCAAAGCCGCCACCACGGCAATCGGCGCAATCGTCATGGCCCAGACGCTCACCGCATAGGCCCCGAATGAGGCCGCCGCCGCGATCATCCCCACGCCCCAAGCCTTGCGCTGACGTGGCAGCACCGCCAAACCCTTCCATGCCAGCATGCCTCCGGCAAAAAACACCCCATCCACCACAAAGACCCATGCGATATAGGCCACCGCATCGCCCGACACCCGCGCGCCCTGCCCGTCGATCAGCGTATAGGTCGCCGTCGCACAGGCCGAGCCCAGCGCATAAGGGATCAATCGCCGGTTCTCGCCATTGGCAAACACCCCCTGCGCCATCAACAAGATACCCAGACCCAGCACCGCGATCCCGGCAAATTCCACCGGCGTGATGACATCGGGCAGGAAAAACGGCGACACCAGCCCCACCATCAAGGGGGCAGAACCCCGCGCAATCGGGTAAACCCGGCTTAAATCGCCGCGCTCATAAGCATAGGTCAGGAACAGCTTGTAAAAGAAATGCGCGCAACCCGCCGCAATCACCCAAGGGGCGACCGACCACTCCAAAGCCGGCCGCGCCATCACCACGGCAAGACCAATCGGGATCTCGCCAATCGACAAGATCACCATCGCCCCCATGCGCGAGGTGCCAACCTTCAGCAGGGAATTCCACAAGGCGTGCAGGAAGGCCGCGCCCAGAACGGCCAGCATGACCCAAAGACTCATGCGGTTTCCTTTGCCTGCCAGTCTGTCACAGAACCGTTACAAAGACCGTGCAGCCGCCGCAAGGCCGATCCGGGGGCAATAGGGCTCAAAGACGGCTGGCGCTTGCCGCCCCCGTCACCCGCCCACTGGCCTGCATCCCCAAGGGGGCAAAGGCCTCGCGCAGCATCACCGCCATCCCCTCAATCGCCGGAGAGGTGCCACGCAGATTGCGCAGCAAGATCACGCGGGCATAGTCAACGATGGGAAATCCATCCTCGGCCGACAACTCCCGGCATCCCACCGGGATCGTTGACCGCGACAAGGGCGCCACCGCCATGCCGTTTTGCACCGCCACCCGAAACCCGCCCGCCATGTCGCACGACCACGCAGGCCGCCAGTCGATCCGCTGGCGCGACAGCCCGGCTTCGGCAAACTCCCGGCTCCAGTCCGATTTGAAGTAAACCGCCACCGGCACCGGGCGGCGCAAATGCTGCTGATGGGTGATCGAGGTGACCCAGACCGTCGGGTCAAGGCACAACACCTCACCCTCCTGCACATATTCCCAGTCATAAATCACCGCGAGGTCAATCTCATCGGCCTCCAGCGCCTTGATCTGCGCGGTCGAATGGTCGACACGCACCGACACCTCCACACCCTCATGGCGCTCATCAAAGGCGGCCAGCGCGCGCGGCAACACGGTGCCGGAATACTCGTCAGGGATTCCCACGCGCACCGGCCCGACCAAAGTCTTTTCGCGCAGCGCAATGGCCGCCTGATCCAACAGCGCCACCACCTTGCGCGCATAGGGCACCAACTGCTCGCCCCGCGGCGTCAGGTCCACCCCGCGCGCCTGCCGGGTGAACAAGGGCTGGCCAAGGCTCTCTTCCAACCGCTTGATCTGCAACGACACCGCCGATTGCGTGCGAAACAGCCGCGCCGCGGCCACGGTGACAGACCCGCTGTCGGCCACCGCCAGAAAGCTGCGCATCAGGTCGCTGTCCAACGAGGCGGTCATCGGGCCAATCCATGAGTTTCGTCAATGCCAGGGATAAAACCTATTCGTTTGTGAAATGTCAACGCAAGGCGCATATCCACCCCATACAAAGGAGTTTGTCATGTTCGCCCGCCTGATGTCGCTGTTCCAGACCCGCCACTCGACCCGCTTTATGCTGGATCGCAGGGATGATCGGCTGTTGGCCGATATCGGCCTGACCCGCGCGGATCTTGAGGCCATGCACCTTGGCCTCGGCCCGGACGAAGCGCGCACAAAAGTGTTCAGCTTCCCGGCCCTGCCCTTCCAGTTTCGTCTCCCTGCCTGAATTGGCAGCACTCTTCGCGGGGGGCAACCCAAACGCACCCGCGAAGTCTTTTAT
>JBILYK010000070.1:0-18192 GCA_044377735.1 Paracoccaceae bacterium
GTCGTGGCCTGCTTGTGAAGATGGATCAGCATGTCCGCACCCCGCGTCGAATGTCCCTCAGAACCGATCTTGCCATGAAAAATGCGGAACGCCGAGGGTCTATGTGATCATCCGAGATGGAACAGCCAGCTCTAAACCGCGCCGGGTTTGCCGGAGGCTCCAACTTCTGAATAGGATGGAGCATCATGAGCAAGACGACGAACAAGTTTTCCCCCGAAGTGGGCGAACGCGCCGTGCGGCTGGTGCTGGACAATCAGGGCCAGCATGGATTGCGCTGGCAGGCGGTGCTGTCGATTTCATCCAAGATCGGCTGCGCGCCGCAGACCCTGAATGACCTGGTCAACAAGGCTGAGGTCAGCCTCCGACAAACCTGGCGCGGTTCAACACTCATCACATTGGCACATCATGATGCCGTCAGGAGGGGGCATCCACGCCATCAACAGAGCCGGTGGCAGATCTGGAATTGCAAGGCTTAAAATCTACATATTATCGACTAAATTTGCACGCTAATCGTGTTAATATTATTTTGCATCCATTCCTGTAAAATTGATCTCGATCTACGATTTTCGATCAGTATGGAGCACTGGAATGAATTTCAGAAGTAAACTTGTAGCGTGTGATGTGTTCTTGGGCGCTGCAACGTCTTACGCTTGAGGGATCCCAAGACGCCCTTCCTTGATGTTCGCAAGCTTCAAAGGCTGTGGTGGCAGCAACATAGTGCTAATCTCATCGATTTTCGAGATCGGCGGAGTTGCCTGTAGCCCTCCCATCAAGGCCCAACTTAAATGAACTCGACAGCGGGCCAGCAATCTTGTCCCCCCGTTTGTCGCAAGTCTTGCCCTCGCGAACCGCCAAGGTGAGGCCTTCGAATGAAAATAGCATAGGTCAGGGAAGTTGATAGTCCGAGGAGAAGACGCATTTCGTAAAGGGCAACGTGGCCGAGGCCGGTTCGCTGCCGCTATAGCGCTTTTCGTCTTTTTGGTCGGCTCGGTTCCAGCTCAAGCTGAGCAGTTTCAGGCACCGCGGTTCAATGACTTGGGCATGCCGGGAAGCCTAACACTGCCTGCCGCACGCCCGGCTCAAGACGGTTCAATTGCCTTCAGCTTCGACAGAGATGATGTCCACAATGTGGGAACCCTGACCTTCCAAGCAACTGGTCGGCTGACCACCGCCTTCCGATATGGCAGTTTTGAGCGCCCAAGAAATACGCTCTACGATCGCAGTTTTGATCTTCAATTTCAGCTATCTCACGAGCGCGGATGGATGCCGGGCATTGCGATTGGTCTTCGCGATTTCATTGGCACTGGCACGCTGGCCAGCGAATATGTCGTCGCGACCAAGAGCATTTCGCCAAAGCTGAGTGTCACTGGCGGTGTTGGCTGGGGGAAACTTGGAGCGAATGCCGATTTGGGCACACCTTTCGGCGCTAGACCAACTTGGAGCGGGCTTGGCGGTGAGCCGGGCTATCGTCAGTGGTTCCGTGGGCCGGCCGCGGCATTCGGAGCCCTTGACTGGCACGCTACAGATCGCCTGCGCCTTTCGTTTGGATGGTCAGGTGAAGAACCCGCTGGCCCAAGTGCCGCAGGGTTAGCGCAGTTTGGTCTTAGCTGGCAGGCCCGCCGCGGACTTGCCTTTGGCGCCAGGACGGATGGCGCCGGCAATTTTGGTTTAGGCCTGCAACTCTCGTTCAATCCGCGCTTTGCCCCGAGTGCGCTTAATCCCGGCAGGCCGCCCTTGGCTTTCGGGCGGTCACATCAGAGTTCTGTCGCCATGGATCCCGTGAGCCGCTTACGGCAAAGATTGGCCGAAGATGGTTTGGTCTTGCACAAGGTGCAGCTTGATGGCGATCATGTTCGGGTACAGATTGAAAACCGCCGCTTTGGCTTGCCCGCTCAGGCCCTCGGTCGGGTTGGACGCGCGCTCACTGGCGAGCTTGATCCCGAAGTCGAGCACTTTTCGGTTGAGTTGGCAGGCCTCGGCCCGGCCGCTTCTCAAGTCATGCTATCGCGGTCCGATCTCTTGGGTCTACAGGACGATCCTGCCAGAGCGGAGATGGGCTGGCATGCGGCGCGTATCGGCCCCGTACAGAATTGGGAAGGTACCCGATTGCCTGAGCCAGTTCCCTACGAGGTGACGCTAGCGCCATATATGGCCTTGTCCATGTTCGACCCGATAGCGCCTGTTCGGGCAGACGTTGGTGCCCAAGTCGACGGTCGGCTGAGGATTGCGCCCGGCTTCTTCTTGGATGGAAGTTTTCGGGCAAGGTTAGGTGGCAATCGAAAAGAAACGGATCGCTTTTCAAACTCGGAACTGCCACCGGTAAGGTCTGACGTAGGGCGCTACGCTGTGGCCGGGGATGCTGGTGCCACTCGTTTCGCGCTCACCCACGTGTCGGCCCCACTCCCGAACATCTACACGCGGGCTTCAATTGGTCTCCTGGAGGAGATGTTTGCTGGCGTAGTCGGTGAAGTCCTGTGGAAGCCGCCGACCAGTCGCCTCGGCCTTGGGCTTGAGCTTGCCGAAGTCTGGCAGCGCAACCCCGGCATGGGGCTCGGCTTTGATTACTACGACTATTCGACACTGACCGGTCACGCATCAGTGTACTATGCGCTGACACCAGAATACGACCTGAGGCTGGATGTTGGTCAGTATCTGGCAGGTGATCGCGGTGCCACCGTTTCGATAGATCGCTTCTTTGCAAATGGCTGGAAAGTCGGCGCCTATGCGACGCTGACAGATGTGCCATTTGAGACCTTTGGTGAAGGTTCGTTTGACAAGGGGATCAGGCTGAGCATCCCGCTGGAGTGGGTGTTCGGGAAACCGAATACCCGACAGTCCACCATTCTCCTGCAACCTATCCAGCGTGATGGTGGCGCTCGACTTGAGCCAGGCGATCGCCTCTACGATGTCATCAGACCGGCGCATTCTTCAGATCTCAAACGTACTTGGGGGATGTTCTGGAAATGAGTAAGTTCCGCTCAGTTCTCCTCATGGTCTCAGCGGTTCCGCTGCTGATCGGGTGCGCTTCGCAAGATGTTGGCAGCTTGGAGCAAGGCGCCAGTCTCAAGGTTGAACTCTTGGCAGGGTTGATCTCCGGACCAAAAGCAGAAGTCGTACAACCAAAAGCACCTGATCGCTTGCTTGCAAGCTTGTTCAAGCGAAATATTGTTGCCGACATAGGCCTGGTCGATCGACGGGGAACAGTTACCGAATGGTCTTCTGCGGAAGGTGCAACCATCACGTTGGATGCTGGCGTACTCATCGGCACTTCAGGACTTTCTGATGATCTCTACTCCGCCGACGTCGAACCACTTCAGGTTGCGATGTTGCAAGGCGGTGGAAGTTATGCCCGTACGTTCCGCTATCTTGATGGAGAGAGGGTCATACGACGCGTCGACGCCGCATGTGTCCTTCGTCAGAGCAGCGATGGTAGCGAATTCACCGAGTTATGCCGTGAAACGGGCGGCACCTTCATCAACCGCTTCAAAGTGGAGCCAGAGACACTTCGAATCCTCGCCTCGCGCCAATGGATAGGCCGCGAGGTCGGCTATCTGGGACTTAACCCTACTGAGGGGCCCTGATCCTAGTTTCGTCAAATCCCCAAAATACTAAATGAAAGGAAGAAAACATGCGTAGTTATATGTCCGCCGGTGTCTTTGTGGCACTGAGCATTGTCTCGACATCATCAGTCTTGGCGGGAGCCTTGTTAGTTGAGCCGTTCGAGTCTGATGGCTGTGTCCCCGGCTACACGGCAGAGGGCGCTTTTGTCGACGAAGTTGGTACCGTACTTGCGAGTGATGGCTGGTCAGCCGCCGGCGCCGGTGAGGTCGTCGACGCAGACGGTAATCGTGTTGTTCTGCGCCAAGACTGCCTTGCAGCTCTGAGTGCACCACGTGGCAACCTGGGCGTGGGAGCAATTTCTGTTCTGGTTGTCGGTCTCGGTGTTTTGATGTTGGGCACGAACGGTACAAATGGAACCAATGGAACGAACTAACACGCGCAGTTGGGCCGCGTGAGCTGACGACATGATTGCGTTCAACGCTTGGAGCTTTTGCTCCAAGTGCGAACCTGGAGCTTTTGGGTTTGTCATAAAAAAACCCAAAAGCTCCAGTTTATATGATGTAGCGCAGATCGACTTAGTGAACCTCGCCGGGTTTACCGGAAAATGGTTTGTTCAACGAAGAGGCGACCATATCGAGTGAGTTCAGATTTGCACGGAACGCCTCTTCTGCTTCTGCGGGCGGGATGGGACCGAGAAGGCGGCGGTTGTTTTGCCAATCGACCTGTTTGGTGTTCAGTCTTGGAATCTGGTATGTCGGGTTTGGGATGAGTCGTTCTGGCTATGATGTCCAGTTCTCGCAGATGTATTGGTAGGACGTGAGCCTTCGGGCGAAGTTGTAGGCCGCCAGGAAGTCAGTGAGGTGCGTCCGCAGCTGACCCGTGGCTGTCGTAGTGGAACCGTTTTACCGTTGCTTCTTTGATGCTGCGGTTCATCCGTTCGACCTGGCCATTGGTCCACGGGTGGTTGGGCTTGTCTCCCTCGACGTCAGGCAGGCCAGAGCTGCCATGCTGTTGCACACACCAGCGCAACGCTGAACCGGTCAGGTGCGGGATCGTCGACTGCAAGGGATAGAGTCAGTTGTCCAGCGGCAGCAATGTGTGGCGCCGGAATGTGACGATCATCGCTTCCTCGGCCTCGGTCTGGACAGTAGATCGAGGCACCGACGGGCTCGTCTTTATATCCTCGACCGTCGCCCGCTTGCGTCGTTTCGCCACTGTCTTTGGGTTGATGCCCAGTTCCCGGCTCAATCGTGGCGCTCCCGTGACGAACCTGCCCCATGCTGCTTCCTTCCATTCCAGCGAAACATCGCAGCGTCAAACTGTGGTATCTAACGCCTAGAGCCGTGTATTACACAATTCATGGCAATGCGGGTCGTCAGAAATACAAAATCCGCCCGCCCCCCCCTTGAAGCCCGCCCCACCCGCTGCCACAATCTCGCCCAAAAGGGGGCCAAATGACCACACTCCTCATCTTGATGCCCACGGGCGGGCACATCGACACACCCTGCGTCCACGCCATGCTGGGCCTGACCCAAGCGCTGACCAAACGCGGGATTCCCTTTGCCCTGCGCACCTATGAATGGTCGGATTTGGTTATCTCGCGCAATTACCTGATGTCCGTCTTCCTTGCCAAAACCCAGTTCAGCCATGCGCTGCTTTTGGACAGCGACATGAGTTTTGAACCTGATCTGTTCTTCAAACTGCTGGATTTTGACGCCGAATTCACCGTCGCCCCTTACCCCCAGCGTCGCATGCCTTGGGAGGCGTTTCGCAGCGCCATCGAACGCGAGGCGGGTAAGCCCGAAGATCAGCGCGCCAGCACCACCGCGCTGATGGCCGAAACCATGCGCTATAACATCCCCCAAGTGTTCGAGGCGGGCGAGCCGTGGCCCCTTGTGCGCCGCGATGGGTTCCGCCGCGTCGCGGGCGCTGGCACGGGGTTTATGCTTCTGAAACGCTCCGTCCCCGAAAAGATGGTCGCATCGGGCACGGCTATCCCCGTTCCGGGGTTCAACGGACCCGGTTATCCCGATGCCGATTTTCACGATTTTTTCAGTCATCTGCGCGGGCGCGGGGGCGCGGTGATGCACGGCGAGGATACCAGTTTTTGCCGACGCTGGATTACGGGCTGCGAAGGGGAAATCTGGTGTTATGAGGCCGCGAAAATTACTCATCACGGCAATCTCGCCTATCCGGGGGATTATCGTTTCGCGAGTAAACCCTAAACCCCAGCCTTAAACCGCCGCCTCGACTGCCGCCACAATATCCCCCACCACCTCCGCCAACAGCCCCGCGTCCTCACATTCCGCCATCACGCGGATCAGCGGTTCTGTCCCCGATTTGCGGATCAGGATGCGGCCCTTGTCGGCGATGCGCGCCTCATTGGCGCGGATCGTGGCCTGAACGGCAGCGCTGTCCAAGGGGGCTTTGCCCGCCTCAAAGCGGACGTTCTTCAAGAGTTGCGGCACGCTGGTGAATTGCTGGATCAGTGTGCTGGCGGCTTGGCCAGTGCGCGCCATCTCGGCCAGAAACTGCAATCCTGCCAAAAGCCCGTCGCCGGTCGTGGCATAATCGGTCATCACGATGTGGCCCGATTGCTCGCCGCCCAGATTCCAGCCGCCGCGCCGCATCGCCTCAACCACATAACGGTCGCCTACCGCCGTGCGCTCAAGGCGCAGACCACGTGCGGCCAAGAACCGCTCCAGCCCAAGGTTTGACATGACGGTCGCCACCAGTGTGCCACCGTTCAACCGCCCCTCCTCGGCCCACCGCGCGGCGAACAGCGCCATGATCTGGTCACCATCCGCCACTTGGCCATGCTCATCCAAGATCATCACCCGGTCAGCATCGCCATCCAGCGAAATGCCCACATGTGCGCCATGCGCAACCACAGCTTCGGCGGCGGTCTGGGTGTAGGTGGACCCGCATTTTTCGTTGATATTGGTGCCGTTCGGGGTGACGCCCACCTGGATCACCTCTGCCCCCAACTCCCATAGCACATCGGGCGCGGCCTTATAGGCGGCGCCATTGGCGCAATCGACCACCACCTTCAATCCGTCCAATCGCAACCCGGCGGGAAAGGTGGTCTTGGTATATTCGACATAACGCCCCAAAGCGTCATCAATCCGCTTGGCACGGCCAATGTTCTGGGGCTGGGCGGGCGTGATCTCGCCCGCCACCATCGCCTCGATCTCCATCTCCGCCTCATCCGACAGCTTGAACCCATCGGGGCCAAAGAACTTGATGCCGTTGTCATGATGCGGGTTGTGGCTGGCCGAGATCATCACCCCCAGATCGGCCCGCATCGACCGGGTCAGAAACCCCACCGCAGGCGTCGGCACCGGCCCCAGCAAAAGCACATTCATGCCTGTGCTGGTCAGGCCCGCCGTCAGCGCGTTTTCCAGCATATAGCCCGACAACCGTGTGTCCTTGCCAATTACCACGCGGTGCGCGTTGCTGCCATCACGGCGGAAATACTGCCCGGCGGCTTGACCCAGCTTCAAGGCCATCTCGGCGGTCATCGGATAGGTGTTTGCCCGGCCCCGCACCCCATCAGTGCCGAAAAGCTTGCGCGTCATCGTCAATATCCCCTTGTAGCGGCCTGCCAAAGGCGCAGGGCCTGCCGCGTTTCGGCCACGTCATGCACCCGGATCATCTGCATCCCCTGCGCCACACCCGCCAAAGCGACGGCAAGTGACCCCGGCATGCGCCGCGCGGCCTCCGCCTCGGCACCGATGGTGCCGATGAACCGTTTGCGGCTGGCGCCCAGAAGCACCGGCACCCCCAGATTGTGAAATAAACTCAACCGCGCCAAAAGCGCCAAGTTATGCTCAAGCGTCTTGCCAAAGCCGATGCCGGGATCAATCGCCAGCTTGTGCCGCGAGATGCCCGCCGCCTCGGCCACAGCCAGGCGCGCGGCCAGCGCGTCATAGACATCCAGTAGCACATCCTCATAGTGCGGATCGTCCTGCATGGTGGCAGGCGTTTCTATGGAGTGCATCAAGACCACCGGTACGCCTGCCGCTGCCGCCACCCCAGCCATGGCCGGATCAAACCGCAAGGCGGTGACATCGTTCAGGATCGTCGCCCCTGCCGCAAAGGCCGCTTCGGCTACGGCGGCCTTGCGCGTGTCAATCGATATCGGGAGCGCCAATCCGCCCGCCCGCAAGGCGGCAATCACGGGTGCGGTGCGCTGGGTTTCTTCGGCGACCGACACTTCTGCCGCGCCCGGGCGCGTGCTTTCGCCACCAGCGTCCAGAATATCGGCCCCGTCCGCCATGCGCCGGGCCTGCATCAAGGCGGCCTCGGGGCGCAGAAAGAGCCCCCCATCCGAAAAACTGTCCGGTGTGATGTTCAAGATGCCCATGACGCGTGGCGCATCCATTGACAACCCACCGAAGTCAGGACGCGGGCAAGACAGCCGCGTGCGCTCTGCCTCGGTCAAATCGCCAAGACCGACAACGCGTGGCACCTCACCGCGCGACAGGATCTCCACCCGATCAAACCAACACCAGCCCCCTGCCAAGGGTACGGCCCCGGCCGGGCGGGCAGGGTCACTCATCGAGATGGGGCGCAGATACTGGCTCACAAACAGCCCTTCAACGTGGCGAAAAATATCCTGCGGGGGGTCCGGGGGGCGCAAAGCCTCCCGGGGGCGCCGCAAGCGGTCTGCCTGCCGGATTAAGCCCCAACGCCCCACCGGGCAAGTGGGAAGCTCAGGCCGTTTCCACCCGCACGCGGCTTCCTGCCGGAAGTGTAACAGTGCCGTGAACGATCAACCTCTCGGCCGCCATGGTTTCGGCCAACCACAGGGCCAGCGCCACTGGCTCACGCGAATGGGGGCCATCGACCGCATCCAGCACCAGCTTTGATGGTGCCCAAACCATCATCTGACCACGCTTTACCGCCCAATCGATCTCGGTCCGTGTCGCCATCACCACGCAGCGTGGATCGCGTGCAGCCAAGACCCAGGCATTTTGTTCAATCGCCAGCATGTCCACCCGGCGCTGGGTGGGCTTGTGGCCGGTCTGGGGGCGAGCCATGTCAGGAAGGCCGACGGCCAAGATCACCGGCAGACCCCGTGCCTGCAGCGCATCCAGCCGGGCAGGTAGGTCGGGAGCATGGATCGCGGCATTATCCAGGTAAACGACCAGCGGGTGCAAAGCCGCCTCTTGCCCATCTTGCCCCAACACTTTCAAGGCGGCCTCGGCGCGGCTGCGGACAATCTCGACGCCCAGCTTATAGGGGCCGATGTCCAGCTTTTCGATCCGCACAAAAGCGCGCATCGCCTGCGGCTCGGCCAGAATGCGTTCCGCCACCCGCTCGGCCAGCGTCTCTAAAAGGTTCAGCCGCTCGGCGGCAAGCTCGGTAGCAATCGCTTCGGTGATCCGGTCATAGGACAGGATCTTGTCAACATCATCATCCAAGGGGGCAGGGGCGGGGCGCACCTCGACCACCACATTGAACATCACTCGCTGGGTATGGCCGCGTTCCGTTTGAAACGCGCCGATTTCCACCTCGACCACATGATCGCGCAAGCTGATCCGATCGCGCGGATCGGCGCTGGCCGAGGCAACGGAACGCTCTTCAGGATGGGCAAAGGCAAGCCTTATGTCGCTGGTCATCTTGCCCTCCGATGGGCCGGCCGAATAGGTCAGTCACAGGCTAATGCCTCGCCCTGCCTTCGCCTATCCCGAAGGCGGCATTGGAATCAACCCGAACGACGCCTAAGGCCAAAGATCAGGGACCGACAAAATCAGCAATACGCCTAGGATCAGGGTTTGTAGAACAGATGCGCCCCGATCGCGGCGGTCCGTTCATAGACACGGGACCATCTTGGATTGACGGCACGGGTATGGAAATGCGTCGCGCCATAGGTCAACTGGCGTGGCGCGCCGTCCAGCATCAGCCGGGCAATGCGCCCAGCCTTATCCACAGCCTCGCGGTCGCGCATCACGTCACGTGCTCCGTCGCAATTGTAGGAAAACTGGCAACCGCCCCGGCCGCCTTGTTCCACCACGCTGCAGACCGTGTTGGGGTAGAGTGAACTGTCGACGCGATTCAGGATCACCTCAGCCACGGCAAACTGGCCCTTCAGGCTTTCGCCGCGCGATTCAAAATACAACGCCTTGGTCAGGCACTGCCACTGCGCGTCGCCGGTTGGGGCGGGAAGGCCGACAAGAAATTCATGCGTATAAGACAGGTCAGCGACCTGCGCCGCAGCCGCTGCCTTCCGCGCCTTCTTCGTGCCAAGAATACCCGTGGCAAGTGCGGTGAGCTGTGCCTCGGGCAAGGCTTCAATCGTCTTGTGCTCCGCGCCCAAAAGGCTGCGGAATTGTTGGCCGAGCACGACCTGTGGTTCGTTGGACTGGCTCACCGTCACTTCGGCGAAGGCCGCTCCGATCTGGACGGTCAGCGCGATCAGCGCAGAGGTCCATATATGGTGCAAGCGCATTGTCTTGTGGTCCCGGTTGTTTCAGTCAGTGCTGACATGGGCTTTCCCAGTCAACGGGTGCTCGGCCTAAACGCCGAAGGCCAGCGCGTCCACCGCTGTTGCCATAATACAACCGCAAATGCCGTAACTTCGGCGGGATATTGCCGAAACAGTTAGAGAATTTTTTCAGATGTAGCCGCCAAAGTCATGATTTTATGTCAGAAACGCTCCGCGCCCCACGATCTGCCAAGGCCAGATGCGCGGCGGCCAAACGGGCCAAAGGCACTCGAAACGGGCTGCACGACACGTAATCGAAGCCCTGCCCGCGGCAGAAGGCAATCGATTCGGGGTTGCCGCCATGCTCACCACAGATGCTCAGCGTCAGATCCTTTCGGGTCGCGCGGCCGCGTTCTGCGCCGATCTGCAACAGCTCTCCCACCCCGTCGACATCCAGCACATGGAATGGGTCCTCGGGGAACACGCCTTGCTGAACATAGGTGTTCATGAACCGCCCCGCATCGTCGCGCGACAGGCCATAGGTCATCTGCGTCAGGTCGTTGGTGCCAAACGACAAGAAGGCGGCATGCTGGGCGATTTCGCCAGCACGCAGCGCGGCGCGTGGCGTTTCCACCATAACGCCCAGCTTATAGTCAAACTGCACGCCCGTTTTCACCCGCACCGCGGCGGCGACAGCGTCGATATGGGTCTTGACCAGTTCCACCTCGCGCCGCGCGCTGACAAGTGGGATCATGATTTCAGGCACCACTGCGGTGCCTTTCTTGGCCACGACAACCGTGGCCTCAAAGATCGCCTGCGCCTGCATGGCGTAGATTTCCGGCAAGACCACGCCCAACCGCACACCACGCATGCCCAGCATCGGGTTGAACTCGGCCAAAGCCTCGGCGCGGCGCGTCACATCTGACAGGGGCTTGTCCAGCGCCTCGGCCAATTCGCGCAGACCCTCGCGTGAGTGCGGCAGGAATTCATGCAACGGTGGATCGAACAGGCGAATGCACACCGGCAGGCCGGCCATGATCTCAAACAATTGCACAAAGTCATCGCGCTGCATCGGCAAGAGCCGCGCAAGGGCGGCCGCCCGGTCCTGTGAGGTATCGGCAAAGATCATCTCGCGCATCACGACCAGACGATCTTCGTCAAAGAACATGTGCTCAGTGCGGCACAAGCCGATTCCTTGGGCTTCAAACTGCCGGGCCATGGCGGCATCGGCGGGCGTGTCGGCATTGGCGCGAATGCCGATGTCGCGCACCTCATCCGCCCAGCCCAAAAGTGTGCGAAAACTGTCGTCCAGCGCGGGCGCCAGCATCTCGGCGGCACCTGCCAGAACCTCGCCCGTGGTGCCGTCCAGCGTGACGACGTCGCCTTCACGAAACACCCGGCCGTCCGCGGCGACCAGCTTTTTGTCTTTGCTGTCCAGCCGCAACCCCAATGCCCCAACCACACACGGCAGGCCCAAGCCGCGCGCGATCACCGCCGCATGGCTGGTGACGCCGCCGCGTTCGGTCAGAACCCCAACCGCCGAATGCATGCCGCGAATGTCCTCGGGTGCGGTTTCGCGCCGCACCAAGATGCAAGGTTCGCCACGCGCAGCGCTTGCCTGCGCTGCGGGAGAGGAAAACACAAGCCGCCCCACCGCGCCTCCGGGACTTGCCGCGATGCCCTTGGCAAAGACATCGCGCGGCACCCTCGGATCGACCTGTGGATGCAAGAGTTCAGACAGCGCGCGAGGTTCTACCCGAAGCACGGCCTCGTCATGCGAAATCACCCCGTCCTGCGCCAAGGCCACTGCAATCTTCAGCCCGGCCCTGGCCGAGCGTTGAACCTTGATCGCGTCCAGAACCGACAGATGCCCATCCTCGATGGTGAACTCGATCTGCATTTCCTCGCGCAGCCGCGCCCGGCAAGCCGCGCCGTGGCGGGCAAGCTCGGCAAAGATTTCAGGCGAAAGATCTTCAAGCGAGGGGCCGCGCGGATCGCGGGTCAGATACATCGCCTCGGTTTTTTTCAGCGCATCGCGCCCTTGCGAGTTGCCCAGATATCGCCCGGTGATTTGTGCCAATCCGGTGACCGGATCGACAAATTGAATCACACCAGACCCCGAAAGCCCCTGGCCAATGCCCTGCGCCATGGCCTGCACCACAAGCCCCAGCGCCGCCTCAACCGGCGCACCCTTGGCTTGGCGCAAGAGCCGCGCCGAGGTGCCCTCCCAAGCCCGCGCCATGGACCGCAGGATCTCGCTAAGCTGCTGTGCGGGGTCCTCGGGAAAGGCTTCGTCCATTTCCCGCTCATACTGACGCAAAGACTCACGCAGGGCGTCAGGGCCGGGCTTGATATCATCGAACATATCGGGGTCGAGACGGGCCACATGAATGGCATAAGATTGCACAAATCGAAGATAAAGCGCATCCGCGGCCTCAGCTCCGTGGCGTTGCACCAAAGCGGCATGCCGCTCGGCATTCATACCCACATTCAGCACCGTGCCTGGCCCACCCCAATCGGGGTTCTCGGGGCTGGGGCGCACCGAGATCAGCGCCATCTCGCCAAAATGGGTCAGAATGGCGCGGGCATCCAGAGTATGACCTGCCGCAATCGCCCGCACGGTCGGCGCGGGCAAGGCCACAGTTTGCGGCACCGGCATCTCGAGACGCACCAGCCGTTGCAGGCATTTCGCCCGCCAGCCATGGGCTTGGGTCGAAATGGCCGCCGTCGGCGTGACTTCGGTATAGTCGAGAGGCGGGATTTTCTGCACTGCGGCACCTTTTCTTTGCGGTCGCAGGATACACCCGAACGTCTGTCACGCAAGCCTTACAACCGCTTGTCAGGTCGGGAAGTTTTGCAGGCCCGGTGCGGCCTTTCTTTGCCGTCAGGGCGAAATCGGCATCAAAGGCCGTGCTTGCACGTCGCTTTTCGTGCAGCCCGCCACAGAAAACCCAGTAATCTGCCCGCGAAACAGAACACAGGAGCCCCCGATGAAACTGCCGCACGACCATATTGACGAGGGTGGCTTGCAAGAGTTCTCGGTCGTTTTCACCGATCGCAGCCTGAACCACATGTCGGCGCGCTTCCAAGGCGTGATGCGCGATGTCTCCACCATGCTGCGCGACGTCTACAACGGCAGCGCTGTGGCCCTTGTGCCGGGCGGCGGCACCTATGCGATGGAAGCCGTGGCGCGTCAGTTTGGCCAAGGCCGCGCGCTGATCGTGCGCAACGGCTGGTTCTCGTACCGCTGGACGCAGATATTTGACGCCGGCGGCTTTGCCAAGGAAACCACCGTAGTCATGGCCCGCGCGGCAGGCAATTCCGCGCAGTCGCCTTTTGCGCCGCCGCCGATTGAAGAGGTGGTCGCCAAAATCCATGAGACAAAGCCGGACGCTGTCTTTGCGCCGCATGTTGAAACCTCGGCCGGGATCATTCTGCCCGATGACTATATCGCCGCCATGGCGGCCGCCGCACATGAGGTGGGCGCACTTTTGGTGCTTGATTGCATCGCATCGGGCTGCATCTGGGTCGACATGGCGGCGCTTGGGATCGATGCGGTCATCACCGCGCCGCAAAAGGGCTGGTCTGCCAGCCCGGCAACGGGGGTCGTTGTGATGAGCCCGCGCGCCGAGGCGCGGTTGGCTGAGACCACGTCGAACAGCTTTGCCATCGATCTGAAGAAATGGCGCGCGATCATGGAGGCCTTTGAAAAGGGCGGCCACGCCTATCACGCCACCATGCCGACCGATGCCATCGTGGGGTTCCGCGATGCCATGCTAGAAACCAAAGCCATGGGATTTGCCGAGGCCAAGGCCGCGCAATGGGCGCTGGGCCGGGCGGTGCGGGCCATGCTCGCGGCTAAGGGGGTGCCTTCGGTTGCCGCTGAAGGTTTTCAGGCACCGGGCGTGGTGGTCAGCTTTACCACCGACCCGGACGTGCAGAACGGATCCAAGTTCAAGGCGCTGGGCTATCAGATTGCCGCCGGTGTACCTTTGCAGGTGGGCGAGAGTGCCGAGTTCCGAACCTTCCGGCTGGGTCTGTTCGGCTTGGACAAACTGGCCGATGTGCCCGCCACCGTTGCTCGTCTGCAATCGGCGCTCGATCAGGTTCTGTAAGGGGGCGCCATGGGCAAGGATGTTGGCGAGGCGCTGCAGGACGCGGCCTTTACCCGGACGCGTCTGCACGGCTCGACCATCGAGGCGAGCTATTCGGGTGCCCTTAGCTTTTTACGCCGCAAATACACCAAAGACCTGACCGGGGTGGATGTCGCGATCACCGGCATCCCCTTTGATCTGTCGGTCAGCAACCGCCCCGGCACCCGCTTTGGGCCCGAAGCGATCCGCCGCGCCTCGGCGCAACACAGTTGGGGGCCTATCTGGCCTTGGCGCTTTGATCCCTTCGACACGCTTGCGGCCATCGACTATGGCGATGTCGCCTTCGACTGGGGCGCGCCGATGGACATTCCAGCGGCGATTGAGGCCCATATCGCCACGCTGATCGCGGGCGGGGCGGCCACGCTAAACCTTGGCGGCGATCATTTCACCACCTACCCGACGCTGCGGGCCTATGCGGCGAAACATGGCCCGTTGGGGCTGGTGCAGTTCGACGCCCACCGCGATGTCGAAGAAGACGAAGGCGGCCGCATCGACCATGGCAGCATGTTCAACTATGCGGTGCGCGAAGGCATCATTGACCCCAAGCGCACGGTTCAGATCGGCATCCGCACCTGTTTTTCGGGCGAGAAAAGCCACGGCATGACCATTCTTCACGCCGACCGCGTGCAAGCGATGAGCGCCGAGTCCGTCGCCGATGTGGTGCGCAACGTGGTGGGCGATGGGCCGTCTTATCTGACCTTTGACATTGATTGCCTTGACCCCTCCACCGCGCCCGGAACCGGCACTCCGGTGCCGGGCGGTTTGAACAGCTTTCAGGCGCTGTCGATGCTACGGGCGATGAAAGGCATGGATTTCAAAGGCATGGACGTGGTCGAGGTGTCGCCCCCCTATGACCATGCCGAGATGACATCGAATGCGGCAGCCATGATCGCGGCGGAAATGCTGTGCCTGAAGGCCTGGGCCAAGGGCGCGCGTCCGGTCGAAATGGAGGCCTAGCGCACCCCGAGGCCCGCTTTCATCAGCGTCTTTCTGACCGGACCAAGGGAATAGAGCGCGTTCAGCGCACCTGCGCGCAAGTCGCGAAGGAAGGGCTCGCCCAGCATGGAGGTGCGGTTTAACAGATCCACCCCCGCCAGCCGCGCCTTGACCTCAAGATGGCGCTTGCGCTCAAAAGCGGCCAGCATCTGGGCGCTGCCAAGGTTGGCAGGGTTCGCCACCGCCAGATCCAACAGGGCCGACAGATCCGCCAGACTCATGTTCAGGCCCTGCGCACCAATCGGCGGCATGACATGGGCCGCCTCGGCGATCAGCGCCACGCGGGTCGCCACCATCCGCTCGGCGGCTTGGGTGATGATCGGCCAGACGGTGCGGGCGCTGTCCAGCCGTAATGCGCCCAGAATTCTGCACGAGCGTTCGTTGATTGCCGTCTCAAATTCGGCCACTGGCAGTGCCGCCAGCCGCGCCACTTCGGGGCCCGTTTCCATCCAGACCACGGCGGATGCCGGGCCGCCATTGCGGTCGGGTAGTGGCACCAGTGTAAAGGGTCCGCCTGAGCGGTGAATTTCCGTTGAAATATTGTTATGCGGAACGGGATGCGCCACGGCGAAGGCCAGCGCTTTTTGCCCATAGCGCGTGGTGGTCACCTCGATGCCCACCTCTTGGCGCACGGTGGAATTGCGCCCATCAGCGGCCACGACCAGTCGGGTTGAGATCCGTCGCCCATCCGAAAGGGTGGCCAGCGCCTCGGCCTCGCGGGTCATCACGCGCGCGGTCGCGGTGCCGGGCTGGAAGGTGACATTGGGCAACTCCCCGAGCCGCGCCACCATCTCGCGCCGCAAAAGCCAGTTCGGCAGGTTCCACCCAAAGGGCTGGTCCGAAATCTCGGCAGCGTCGAAATCCTTGACGATGCGCGGCTCGGCCACCGGGCCCCCGGCATCTACAATCCGCATGATCTGTAAGGGTGCGGCATGGGGCGCCAGCCGATCCCAAAGCCCTGCGGCCTGCAAAACCGGGATTGACGGGTGCAAGAACGCGGTGGAGCGGTGGTCGGCCCCAGCCGCGTCGCGGTCGGTCACCGGGGGTTCAGGGTCGGTGCAGATCACCGAAAACCCGGCCGAACCAAAAGCTGCCGCCGCCGTCAGCCCGGCAACACCGCCGCCCGAGACGAGAATATCGGTCTTGATCCGGTCCATGTTAACCCCTCGCATCCACCCCTGAACTTAGGGCGAAGCCGCGCGAAAGCGAAGGGGCAAGGTGTCACGGGGCCGCAAAGCAGTTAGGGCCACGAGATCCAGACAAACAGTGCGAACACCAAGGGCACCATGCACAGGGCGACCATGGTCAGCACCACCAGCCCCCATGTCTTGATTGCCAGCACAAGCAGGGTCAATGCAATGACCAGAAGGTAAAAGATCACGTTCACATCGCGCGCGACATCGCGGGCAATGGCGGAAAGGACCGGGATCTGGACCTTGGGCTGGGTCAGGGAAATGGACATCTGAAGCTCCATGTTTTGCTTTGGGCCTCATGGTGCGTCCCGTATGGTTCTTGCAGGGCGCATGTTGCCGCAGGCGGCACTTTGGCCTGCGTCACGTTGTCAGATGGGCAAGAAATGCCGTCAAATCCTCGGTGTGGTGGTGAATGTGCTCACCAGGCGCCCGCTCCGGCGCGACGTGGACAGTGCGCATCCCCATCTCATGCGGCACCCGCAGATTGCGCGGGTCATCTTCGAACATGGCGGCGCGGGCAGGGTCCAGCCCGTCGATGTCAAAAACCGCCTCAAAGGCGGCGCGGTCGGGTTTGGGGTGAAAACCGGCGTGCTCCACCCCATAAACCGCATCGAACAGCCCCGACAGCCCACGCGCCTCCAAGACTTTCATGGCATAGGGTTCGCAGGCATTGGTGTAGATGATCCGCCTGCCCGGAAGATCCGCAATGCGGGCGGCAAGGTCGGGGTCGCGGGGCAGGGGTGAGAAATCGATGTCATGGACATCGGTTAGATAGGGGCCGGGGTCCATCCCGTGTTCGCGCATCAACCCGGCCAACGTGGTGCCATAGGTTTCCCAATAATGCTGGCGCAGGTCGTTGGCCTTTTCTCGGCTGACCCGCAGAGTTTGCATCACCCAATTGGTCATCCGCACCTCGATCTGGTCAAACAGCCGATAGCGCGGTGGGTAAAGCGTGTTGTCCAGATCAAAGACCCAGGTGGTGACGTGGTGAAACTGATGTTTGATCATGCCGCCGCCATAGGCGAGCCCGTGGGCGTCGGCAACCGGGGGGCCTTGAATGGCGCAGGAAAGCCGCTAGAGTCGACGCGCGAACTTGGAGAATGCAGCATTGCAGAAAGACGCCTACTCGCTGATCCTTGATGCCATTGAGCGCGCCGATTTCAAACCCGGCGACCGGCTGGTGGAATCCGAACTAGCCGAGAGGTTGGGCGTGTCGCGCACACCGGTGCGCGAGGCGCTGCAGCGGCTTGAAACCCAAGGTATGCTGGCGCGTGATGGGCGCAGCTTGATGGTGGCCTCGCTGGATCACAACCAGCTGGCCGAACTTTACACCGTGCGCACCGAGCTGGAGGGGTTGGCCGCCCGGCTGGCGGCGCGTCATGCCACCGATGAGGAAATCCGTGTCCTTCGCGGGATGGTCGAAGATGACCGCAATCTGCTTGGAGGCGATCCTCGTGCGCTTAGCCGGGCCAACAAGCGGCTCCACAGGCTGATCCATCTGGCCTCGCACAACCGGTTCTTGGTGCAGCAACTGGATCTCGTACATCGGTCGATGGCGTTGATGGCCAACACATCTTTGGCTGCCGAAGGTCGAGATGAGGTCGCCTTGGCCGAACATGACCAGATCGTCCGAGCGATTGAGTTGCATGACGGTGAAGCGGCCTATCAGGCGCTGAAATCTCACATCTCCAAAGCCTTTGAGACCCGGCTGCGGGTGGACGCAGGCGAGTTGAAGATGCGTTGACGCGCGTCCGCGCAACTAAAGAGGATCGCATTCGATCTGCTTCAGATTGAATGCGATCCGCGACAGGCAAGCCCTTGGGAACGTTACGTATCGCGTTTGATCGGCGTAACCCGA
>JBILYK010000041.1:0-30466 GCA_044377735.1 Paracoccaceae bacterium
GCGGTTTTTTTGGGAAAACCCCGAAAAACCGCGATACGCTCTAGCCCCCCTGATCAAATTCTCCATGCGTGGTCTTGTCCCAATAAAACGGCTGCACCAGCATTTCCCATGCGGCCTTATAGGCCGCCAGCGTGGCCAAAGGGTAATATAGGATCATCGTCGGCACCCACAGCGGGCTGAGACCATGGCCCGTGCGGCGCATGCCAACAATGCCAAAGGCGATCAACCCCACCTCAACGGCGAAAAAGCTGAAAATCAGCGCCATGACCCCCGCATCGGACAAAATCGATTGCACGGGGTGGGGCAGGCCCAAGGCAAGCGCCCAAAAGGTCCACAAGACCGGTGCCAACAGCGCATGCAGCACTGATCCGGCCAACAAGAGCTGAAAGCCGATGAATTTTCTTGGCCCCAACTCGCGCCACAACAGGCACGGGTCGCGCATGTGGGTAAGCCAGGTCATCATGAACCCCTTTATCCAGCGCGACCGTTGCTTCACCCAGGACTTCGGTCGACACGTGGCCTCCTCAAAGGTGGTGGTGTCAATCAACTCAGTCCGATAGCCACGCCGCGCGATCCGCATGCCCAGATCGGCATCTTCGGTGACATTATGGGCATCCCATCGCCCCAGCGTTTCCAGCGCGGCGCGGCGGAAAAACAGCGTTGTGCCGCCCAAAGGCACGGCCAGCCCCAACCGTTCAATCCCCGGTAACAGCAGGCGAAACCACGCTGCATATTCGATGGTGAAGCAGCGCGAGATCCAATTGATGCGAGGGTTGTAGAAATCTAGCCGACCTTGCAGGCAGGCCAGATCGGGGCCGCGGGCGTGAAAGCGATCTACCACCTTGCGGATTTGGTCGGGCTCGGGTGCATCCTCGGCGTCATAGACGCCTACGATGCTGCCCCGACATTGATCCAGCGCAAAGTTCAACGCGCGCGGCTTGGTCTTGACCGACCCATCTGGCACGACAACGATCCGCATCCAGCCGGGCAGATCGGCCCGCTCTAAGGCCTGCCGCGTCAGGTGATCCTCGGCCTCGACCACTAAGAGCACATCCAATAGCTCTTGCGGATAGTCCAGCTTTCCCAGCCGCTTGACCAACCGTGGCGCAATGTTGCTTTCGCGGTACAGCGCTACCATCATCGAAACGATCGGCAATCGTACAATCAGGGGCGGCGATGGTTCGTCGCGGTGGCGCAGCGCCCCGAACAAAGCGGCTAGCTTGAGCCCCGTAAAGGCCACCCCGGCAACAAGTGCCACACCCACAAACCCCAGCATCACCCAGGCCGGCCAAACCGTTGTTGCAATTAGTGCGATCAGGCCAAGAACCGCCACTGGCAGGCGCACCGCTTCAGCCCGGTAGCTGCGGCAACTTTCACTTTCAGGAACGCGGGTTTCAGCCAGCCGCGCCAAGCCCGCGCCCCGCGCGCCCAAGAGCGCAGCCTCGATCACATTGCGAGGCGCAAGCACCATAAGAACCGGACCGAAAACCTGCTCTAGTCGAGGTCTGTGGCGATGAAAATCTTCGGGGTGGGCGGTGGCCACCAAAGTGCCGTCGCCAATCACCCGGCAAGGCAGCAAATGCAGCGCCAAACAGTTGACTGCGCCAAAGGCATCGATGAGCCTTGGGTCAATCGTGGGGCTATGGGCGGTGAACAGCGCCACCTCCCAGATTTCTGACAAAATGTGGAAGAGCTGATCTTCGGACAACAGTCCGCGCGCCAGCAGAATGTCGGCCAATCTGCCACCGCGCGCCTTGTGCAAGCGCAGTGCCTCTACCATATCGTGCGGCCGGACCAACCTCTCGCGCAACAGCACCTTTGCCAAAGCCTCTGTCTCGCGCGGGCTACGTGGAGGGGCGGCGGATAAAGCTGATGATGCACTGACGGCTGACATGGTCCCTCCTGCCCTTCAAGCACCATGAGGCAGGGTGGGTTAACGCGAGGTTAAGCCTGTTAGCGCAACTCAGCCGCGCAGACGGATCAGGTGGCGCGGCGCGCCTTCATAACCTCGGCAAAGCGTTCGAACAGATAGAAGCTGTCTTGCGGGCCAGGGCTGGCCTCAGGGTGATACTGCACCGAGTAAACCGGTTTGCCATCCACTGCGATGCCGCAGTTCGACCCGTCAAACAGCGACACATGGGTCTCCGAAACCCCCTTCGGCAGGGTCTGGCTATCCACTGTAAAGCCATGGTTCATTGAAGTGATTTCCACTTTGCCGGTCGTCAGATCCTTGACCGGGTGGTTGGCGCCATGGTGGCCGTGGTTCATCTTCACCGTCTTGGCGCCAAGAGCCAAAGCCAACATCTGATGACCAAGACAAATGCCAAAGAGCGGCAGTTCGGCCTTAAGCACGCCTTGAATCATCGGCACAGCATAGGCCCCGGTTGCCGCCGGATCGCCCGGGCCATTCGAAAGGAAGACACCCTCGGGCTTCAGCGCCAACACGTCCTCGGCCGTGGCATTGGCGGGCAGCACAGTGACATCGCAGCCCACCGAAGCAAGGTACCGCAGGATATTGCGCTTGGCACCATAGTCGATGGCCACAACCTTCAAGCCTGGGCCCTGACGGGTGGTATAACCCTCGGGCCAAGCCCACCTCATCTCATTCCAGCGGTAGGACTGTGTGCACGACACACCCTTTGCCAGATCGAGGCCGACAAGGCCTTTCCACGCCCGGGCCTTAGCGACCAGCTTTTCCAGATCAAAGACGCCGTCCGGATTGTAGGACAGCGCCACATGCGGGGCACCCTGCTGGCGGATCGCGCGGGTCAGGCGACGGGTGTCAATGCCGCCAACGCCGATGCGTCCCTTCTTGGCCAGCCAACTAACCAGATCATCCGTCGCGCGCCAGTTCGATGGTTCGGTCGGGTCCCATTTCACCACCATTCCAGCGGCGACCGGATCTGTGGTCTCGTCATCCTCAGCCGTGGTTCCCGTGTTGCCGATATGGGGGAAGGTGAAGGTTACGACCTGACCGGCATAGCTCGGATCGGTCATGATTTCCTGATATCCGGTCATTGCGGTGTTAAAGACAAGTTCCGCCACCGTCTCACCTGCCGCCCCAAATCCGTGGCCGTAAAACACCGTGCCATCGGCCAATGCGATGCAGGCCGTTGGTTTTGCTGGGCTTTCGGAAGGGGTAGACATTGCGGCGACTCCCTGCAGGCAAATTTGCCGGAACGTAAGGGCCAAGTGGGCCGGGGTCAAGGCTTTGTCGTAAAGGGAATTTTCAAAAATATCAAAAGGTTATGGAAATCAGCGATGGTTGCGTCGCGCCACACATCGCGGTAACATGCCTGCGTTTGAAAATCCATGGGATGAAAACGAATGTCTTTGCGCGACCAGCTTCAAACCGCTTTGAAAGAGGCGATGAAGGCCAAGCTCGCCGACCGCTTGTCGACGCTGCGGCTTATCAATGCCGCCATCAAGGATCGTGACATCGCCAACCGCGGTGAGGGCGGCGAAGGCGAGATTTCGGAGGCCGAAATTCTGGCAGCCCTTGGCCGCATGGTCAAACAGCGTCAGGAATCGGCGCGCGCCTATGAAGAGGGCGGGCGGCTGGAACTGGCCGAAAAAGAAACCGCCGAAATCAAGGTTATCGAAGAGTTTCTGCCGCGTCAGCTCGACGCCGCCGAAGTCACCGCCGCCATCGCTGCTGCCATTGCTGAAACGGGGGCCACCAGCATCCGCGACATGGGCCGCGTAATGGGGGTCTTGAAGGGCAAGTATACCGGCCAGATGGACTTTGGCGCAGCAGGCCCGCGCATCAAGGACATGCTGGGCTGAGGCCGGGGGCTTGGCAAGGTGGACGGTGTCATCCAAGACATCTGGCAAGTGTCGTCTCTGCCTGCAGGGGCGGCACGGATCTACCCGGACGGCTGTCGCGATGTCATCTGGATCAAACCGGCCAAAGGGCGCCCCTATTGGAAAGCCGCGCCGCTTGATGCGCGGATGCGGGTCCTTTACTCGATGGCTGGGGCCGATCTGTGGGGCGCGCGCCTGACGCCCGGCGCGCAGATTCCGCCCGACCTTTTCCATGCGTTTGATGCCGATGGGCCGGATCAGGCCGCCGCGGCAATTGCCGCGCTCTGCGCTGTGCCGGAACCCGTCAGGGACTGGCTTTGCGCACTCCGCGCGGCACCCTCGTTGCCGGTTCCGCGTCTGGCCCGGTCTTTGGGGGTCAGCGCCCGCACGCTGCAAAGGCAGGTCAAGTCAAGCACGGGGCAGGGCCCGCTCTTTTGGGCGCGTCTCATGCGGTTGCGACTGGCGCTGTCAGAAGCGCAGCACGGCCTGCCCTTGGCCGAGGCCGCCTATGCCGCAGGCTTTGCCGATCAGGCCCATTTCACGCGGGAAGCGGTGGCATTCCACGCGGCCCCCCCGACCCGGCTTTTGCGCGACCCTTCCGCGCTGGCCAGCATTCTGGCCCCGGGGCTTTAGAACAGACCGCTTTAGCCACCCACCTTGGTGCACAGCTCGACCATGGTGCCATCCGGGGTCCGCACATAGGCCAGCGTCTGCCCCCACTCCATCTGCGAGACATCCTGTACCAAAATGGCCCCCGCAGCCAAAGCGCGACCCAATGCGGCGGCCACATCATCGGTTTCCAGCGCAATCTCAAAGGCGGGCGGCAGGCCGGGATCGCGCGAGACGGTTTTGCCCATCGCCTCCATCAGCGAGATCGCCGAAAAGGCCAGCTTCGTCTCCCCGGTCCGCAACTCGCCATAATCACCCCCCTCATGCAGAAAGGCCTGGCTCAGGCCAAAGGCCCGGCCGTAGAACTCAAGGCTGGCTTTGACGTCAGCGACATAAAGAATGGTATAGCGAAAGATCATCGGGCTGCTCCTTAGGGGTGTCCCTTTATGGCATGGATGTCGCATCCGTTCTTGAAGAAACGCGACAGGCCCGGCAGGCTTTAGCGCAAGACCTTACCGCAAGGCCTTTAGCCCGGCACCGATCTCGGCACACAATCGGCGGCGCTCCTCTTCGGTCAGAAAGGCCCCCAACTCCACCTCGCGGCCCTCGCCCTTCATCGTCAGATATTGCGGCACGGGACCTGCGGTGGCGTGCAAGGTCAGGCGCACCCAATGCGAGTTGGCTTGCCAATCCTGCCGTTTGCCGCGCGGGCCGTGACGCACCAAGGTGACCAGATCGCGGGTCAGCGTCAGATCCTCGACGATCTCGCCATCCCGATAACTGCGCTCCAGCGCCCACCAGATCGCCGCAATGGTGGCCAGAAAAAAGGGCAACAGCGCCCATAGGACCGGAGTGCCCAAAACCCCGATCAGCGGCACCACAATCAACGCCGACGTGCCGCCAATAAACCACACCATCCCGCGCCGGGGCAGGGACCGGTAGGGCCAAAGATGTAGGCGATGGGCATCGCCATTTGGGGGAAGCCATTCATAGGGCATCAGACACCTCTCGGTTCGACGATATAGCCCGTCCTACCAAAAGAAAAAGGCCCCGAGGTTTCCCCCGGGGCCTTTGATTTTCTTACACCTTAGTGTGCGTGGCTTTTGTCCCAGTCTTCCCGTTTGGGCAGTTGCTCGAACGTGTGTTCGGGCGGCGGGCAGGGCAGGGTCCATTCCAGCGTATCGGCATGCTCGTTCCAATAGTTGTTCTCGGTCACGCGGCGACCCCACAGCAGGCTGTAGAAGATCACGCCGATGAAGAACACGAACGAGGCAAACGAGATGAACGCACCAACCGACGAAAACCAGTTCCAGTAGGCAAAGGCCTCGGGGTAATCGATGTAACGGCGCGGCATGCCCTGACGACCCAGGAAGTGTTGGGGGAAGAAGGTCAGGTTCGAACCGATGAACATCGCCCAGAAGTGCAGCTTGCCCGCCCATTCAGGGTAATGCCGACCCGACATCTTGCCGAACCAGAAGTAAATACCGGCAAAGATGCCGAACACCGCTCCAAGGCTCATCACATAGTGGAAGTGCGCCACGACGTAGTAGGTGTCGTGATAGACGCGGTCCACCGGGGCTTGGGCCAGAACGATGCCTGTCACGCCACCAACGGTGAAGAGGAACAGGAAACCAAAGGCCCAGAGCATCGGAGTTTCAAAGGTCAGTGAGCCGCCCCACATGGTGGCGATCCAGGAGAACACCTTGATACCCGTCGGCACCGCGATGACCATGGTCGCCAGCATGAAGTAGGACTGCTGGGTCAGCGACATGCCCGCAGTGTACATGTGGTGCGCCCAGACGACAAATCCAAGAACACCAATCGCGACCATGGCATAGACCATCGGCAGATAGCCGAAGATCGGCTTGCGCGAGAAGGTCGCAATGACCTGGCTGATGATTCCAAAAGCCGGGATCACGATGATATACACTTCCGGATGGCCAAAGAACCACAGGATATGCTGATAAAGCACCGGGTCACCGCCGCCCGAAGGCGTGAAGAAGGTGGTGCCAAAATTCCTGTCGGTCAGCAGCATGGTAATGGCGCCAGCCAGAACGGGCAGGGCCAACAGGATCATCCACGCGGTTACAAAGATCGACCAAGCAAACAGCGGCACCTTGTGCATGGTCATGCCCGGGGCACGCATGTTCAAGAAAGTGGTGATCATGTTGATCGCGCCGAGGATCGACGAGGCACCCGAAAGGTGCACGGCGAAAATCGCAAGGTCCATCGCATAGCCGCCCTCGGCGGTGGTGGTCAGCGGCGGGTAAAGAACCCAGCCCACGCCCGCGCCCGGCCCAAGGCCAGAGGTCAGGTCACCATTGCCGCCCGGTGACAGCATCGAGGCCACGCCCAAAGCCACACCTGCCACAAACATCCAGTAGCTCAGGTTGTTCATCCGCGGGAAGGCCATGTCCGGCGCACCAATCTGCAGCGGCATGAAATAGTTTCCAAAGCCGCCGAACAGCGCTGGAATCACCACAAAGAACATCATCAGAACACCATGATAGGTGATCATCACGTTCCAAAGGTGTCCATTCGGTGTGCAGGTGTCGGCCGTGGCGATGAAACGCGCACCTTCCTGACACATGTACTGCACACCGGGGTGCATCAACTCCATCCGCATATAGAGGGTGAAGATGACCGAAATCAGCCCGACAAGACCCCCGGTAAAGAGATAAAGAATCCCAATGTCCTTGTGGTTTGTCGACATGAACCAGCGGGTAAAGAACCCTTTTTGTTCATGGTCATGGCCATGAATGGCTGCGTCTGCCATTGGCGTCTCCCATTTTGTGTTCCCTTGGACGCTTAAGCCATGCCTGCGCGCCCTATTACGCAAAGTCTTTAAGGCTTGCGCGGGAGATGGGCAATGAAAGAGTTTGATCAAGATCAAGCAATGATGTCGCAGGATGCGCCGCGTAGACCTACAAAAAGGGCGGTCCGAAGACCGCCCTGTCAAGGCTTTCGCCAAGTGGTTTGCCGTTTAGCCGGCTTGCTGGGCGCGCTTATTGAATGGTCGCCAGATAGGCGGCCACATCCTGAGCACCTGAGGCCAGCTTGAACGACATCTTCGATTTTGCTGCCGCATCACCGGTCTTTTCCTTCAGCCATGCGGTCGGGTCGGTGATATAGGCGGCCAGTGATGCCTCGTCCCAGACAGCGCCCGAGGTGCCCACGGCCAGAATCGATTCGCCGTACTTGAAATCGGCGACCGAGGCGACGGGGCGGCCAATAACGCCACCAAGGTTCGGGCCGGTTTTTCCTCCCTTGACCACTTCTGTGCCGTCCGAGGCAACGATGGCGTGGCAAGCCTTGCATTTCTTGAAGTCGGCTTCACCGGCGGCCGGGTCTGCTGCCAAGGCCGGTGTGGCCAGAATCAAGGCAGCAAAAGCTGTTGCAAGCGTGAAATTGGTCATTGTGTCCTCACAAGAGTTGGGATCAGGTCGCGTCCCTGACAGATGACATGGATTTTGCCTCATTGTTATGCAATAGCAAGCGATGTCGCAGGGTTTGGCGCGTGACTTTCGTGCAAAATGCAGGCCTCGGCGCTCACTGATCCTCAGGCCGTGCCTTCACATCGGGCAGGTCGCTTGCATCGCACCATCAAACGTTGCCATGAGGGCCGCATCCAGATCTGCCATGGTGACCGGCAGGCCAAGATCGACAAGGCTGGTCACGCCATGTTCGCGGATGCCGCAGGGCACGATGCCAGAGAAATGTGACAGATCTGGCTCTACATTGATCGAGATCCCGTGAAAGCTGACCCATTTGCGCAGCTTGACGCCAATAGCCGCGATCTTCTCTTCGCGTGGTGTGCCGTCGGGGTTTGGGGCCTTGTCGGGCCGCGTCACCCAAACCCCCACACGCCCAGGCCGGATCTCGCCCTTGACGTTGAACTCGGCCAAAGCGGCAATCACCCAATTCTCCAGATGCCGGACGAAACAACGCACGTCCTTTTCGCGGCGGCTGACATCCAGCATGGTGTAAATCACCCGCTGGCCAGGGCCATGATAGGTGTATTGCCCACCACGTCCCACAGCAAAAACGGGGAAGCGGTCAGGCTCCACCAGATCCTGCGCTTGGGCGCTGGTGCCCGCGGTGTAAAGCGGGGGGTGTTCCAAAAGCCAGATCGCCTCAGATCCTGTGCCTTGGTGGATCGCGGCGACGCGGGCCTCCATCGCGGCCAGCGTTTCGGCATAAGGCGCAAGACCGGGCAGGGTTTTCCATTCGACCTGATCCATGACCTTCTCCTAATGCGTCTATGCTCACAAATGCCGTGCGCGGGCGGTGAATGCAACGCGGCCCTTGCCAAAGGCGTGCAGAATCCCCCTTTTCTTCCCTGAACCTTGCCGCTAAACACCACCCACCCGAGGCCAGATCAGTGCGGATGTGGCGGAATTGGTAGACGCGCAGCGTTGAGGTCGCTGTTCTTTAATCGGAGTGAAGGTTCGAGTCCTTTCATCCGCACCAATCTGCCTCGGTCAAAAACCCCGTGCTTCGCCGGGGCAAACCAAGCTCCTGAACATTAGAAAACAAATCTCGTCTTAACCCAAGGTTGGACGATCATGCGTAACAAGGTCTGGTCCGCAGCCTGCCTGCGGGTGACATCAGGCGCGCGATGGCAACATTTCTGGCTGATACGGCAATGGCGCGTTGACCGGCCATTCGGGCAATGATGACATTTATTGCTATGGTGGCAAGACACCGTCAAGGCTGTTGGTTGTTCTGATGCGATCTATGGCGGTGACGGGGCCTACAGCATCAAACCCAGCATGCACATTGCCACCGTCGATGCCCACGGTGGCAATGACACGATGGTGGCCTTTGGCCACTACGGATATCTTCTATGGTGGTGATGGCGTTGACAGCCTGATCACGGTCGGGGCCGAAGAGATGACCTATCGCGTCACCAGCGAAAACCGTGCTTTGGCGGAGACGAAGGATCGTGAGCCGCGCTGCCGCATGCTGCAGGAAGACGGCTGGGTCGAAGTCACCAAGGTCGCCCGCAACGAGACACCGCTGACCGCCTGTAACTGGACCGTGGCAGATATGGAGACCTGTTTCGTCGCAGCCAACGACGATAGATTTTGGCCGCACAGGTTCTGCTCATGTTCATTGACTTCATCTTCCACGCCAACGGCTTTCGCTAAGCCAGAGTCGTTACGGCAAGATTTGCAACCAGCCCCAAGTGGTAAAGATCGAAAGGCCCGTCGCCACCAAAACCGCCGAGGCTGACACCCGTTTGCCCACGCCATACATATTGGCAAAGACATAGGCGTTCACACCGGGTGCCATGGCTGCAGTCAGTGTCACTGATCGCAGCGCGTCCACCCCCAGCCCAAAGCCGAACCGCGCCAGCCCGTATGAAATGGTCGGATGCAGGATAAGGCTGGCAAAGACGACCATGGCAATCGCGCCCTTGTCGCCCTCGGGCCGATAGCGCCATAAGACACCTCCCAGCCCGAACAGCGCCGCCGGAAGCCCGGCCGCTGCGACCATATCGACGGCCGCTGCAAAGAAGGCGGGTTTCGCCACCCCCGACAGGTTCACCGCAAAACCAAAGGCAATGCCGATCAGCAAAGGCTGGCTGACCACCCCGCGCAGAACCTGCCGTGCGACACCGCCCCGCCCCGCGCTGCCTGCCTCGCGCGACCGCGCCCATTCCATGGCGATGATTCCCACCGAATAGATCAGCGGTGCGTGCACCGAGATGATGGCGAAATTCCCCGCCAACGCCGCCGCACCATAGGCCCGTTCGGTGATAGGCACCCCCAACAGCAGCGAGTTTGAAAAGGTGCAAGCAAAGGCAATGGCGACACTGTCGGTCAACGGCCGGTGAAACACGTACCGCGCGCCTATAAAGCCAAAGGCAAAGCCTGAAAATGCCCCGATATAGAAGGCCAGCATCAGACCCGGCTGAAAGGCCACCGCCAGATCCAGCGCGGCCACACCTTTGAACAACAAAACCGGTAGCGCGAAGTTCTGCGCAAACCGCATCACCCCGTGGATCGCCTCTTGTGAAATCCACCTCCGCGCCGCCGCCAAGGCGCCAAAGCCGATGACCAGAAACACCGGCAGGATGACATCCAAAAGCATGCTCATGGCAGGTTGTCGAACCCGATCACCATGCCGTCATAGGCGGGGCGGATATGTGGCGGCAGTTCAGCCGTCAGGGTGTCATAATCCATATCCAGATGCATATTGGTGATGACCGCCTGCGCAGGCCTTGCCCGGCCGATCCACTCCAGCGTCAGCGCCAGATGGGCATGGGTCGGATGCGGTTTGCGGCGCAGCGCGTCGACCACCCAACAGTCCAACCCCTGCAAATGCGCCCAGGCCTCTTCGGGGATCGCCACCGCGTCGGGCAGATAGGCCAGCCCACCCACGCGAAACCCCAAGGCCGCCATCGACCCATGATCCACCTCGAAGGGCTGAAAGCCAATCGGCCCCCCGGCCCCGGCGATCTCAAAGGCCCCGTCGATGGTGTTCAGATCGAGAATGGGCGGATAGGGGCTGCCCGCCGGCTGCACGAAGGCATAAGCAAAACGCGACAGTAGCGCCTCTTGCGTCGGCGCATCCGCCCAAACGGGCAGCCGCTGGCGCAGGTTAAAGACGATCTGGCGCAGATCATCAATGCCATGCACATGGTCGGCATGTGAATGGGTATAGACCACCGCATCTAGCGTTCCGATGCCCGCATCCAAAAGCTGGTCGCGCATGTCGGGCGAGGTGTCGATCAAGACCCGCGTTATGCCCTCGCCGCTCCGGCGCTCCACCAGCATTGAACAGCGGCGACGGCGGTTCTTGACGTTCAGGGGGTCACAGTCGCCCCAGTCGCCCCCCAAGCGCGGCACCCCGCCCGACGACCCGCAGCCCAGAATGGTGAAGCGCAGTGATGCCACGTCACGCCGCCTTGGCCGACTGAGCGGCCTTTTGAAACAGACGGTCGAAATTGGCAGTTGTGGCGGCGGCAAACTCGGCCTCGCTCACCCCGAACACCTCAGCTCCGGTTTTGGCGGTGAACGCGGTATAGGCCGGCTCATTGCGTCTGCCACGATAGGGCACCGGGGCGAGATAGGGGCTGTCGGTTTCCACCAGAATCCGGTTCAGCGGCGCACGGGCGAAAATCTCGCGCAGCTCACCTGATTTTGGAAAGGTCGCGATGCCCGACATCGACAGATAGAACCCCATCTCCAATGCCGCCTCGGCCAGCCGTGGTCCAGAAGAAAAGCAGTGCATCACACAAGTGAAGGGCTTCGCCGCCATGCCTTCAGCCAAGATGCGCTCCATGTCTTCATCCGCCGACCGCGCGTGAATGATCAACGGCAACCCAGTTTCCTGCACCGCCGTGATATGCACACGCAACGACGTCTGCTGAACCTCGGCGCTGTCGGGCGTGTAGTGATAATCAAGGCCAGTCTCGCCGATGCCCACCATTTTTGGATGCCGCGCAAAGTCCACAAGATCGGTTACCGACAACGGCGGGCATTCGCCCACGCTCATCGGATGCAGGCCCATGGCAAAGAACACCCCGGCATGGGCTTCGGCAATCGCCTGCACCTTCGGCGCATTCGCCGGTTTGGTGCAGATCGTCACCATTCGCCGCACCCCAGCCTCGGCCGCCCGGGCGATGATGGCATCAAGCTCGCCGTTGAAATCGGCAAAATCCAGATGGCAGTGGCTGTCGACAAGTTCGGGGCGCGTCACGTTTTTACTCCGGGGCCTTCTGCCTTCAATGCGGCCCAAATATCCCACGGGGGTCCGGGGGTGTGAAACCCCCGGGGGTCTGCACAAGACCAGCGTCAGGACAATCGAGACAGGGCCACTGCCGCCTCGTCAATCTGCAAAAGCATATCCATGAGAAGTGCGGCAGGGTCAAGGTTCACCGCCTTGCCACGTCGCGCCCGAAGGCCCAGCGTCTGGGCCAAACTGGCCCATTCCCGCGCTGTCCAGGGGTTAGGTGCAAGCCGCGCCATCAGCGCGGCCTCGCCTTTGGCGGCTTCGGGCGGGGTGGTCCCACAGGTGCCTGCACGGGCTAACCGGGCCAGAAACAGATCCAGCAGCGTGACGATCAGATCAAACTGCGCCTCGGCGCCCCGGCCTGCGCCTGCTTCGGCAAAGGCCAGCGCTTGCACCCGGTCAAGCCGGGGCAGGGTGGCCATCAGCTTGACCAGTCGCGCATACAGCGCCAGCCCCGCGAGGTTGGTCATCCGAAACGCTTCACCCACCGACCCGCCTGCAAGTTCGGCCAGCGCGATACGGTCCTCTGGCACCACTTCGCCGCCTGCCATGGTCAGTGCATCCGACAGGTCTTGTGCCGACAGAGGCCCCAGCCGCAACTCGCGGCAGCGTGAGCGGATGGTGGGCAACAACCGCGCCGGTTGGTGGCTGATCAGGAACATCGTCACCGATTTTGGTGGCTCTTCCAAAAGCTTTAACAGCGCGTTCGCGGCGGCCGGGTTCATCTCGTCCACCGCGTCGATGATCGCCACGCGCCGCCCGCCATCGGCCGCAGACAGGGTGAAGAAGCTTTTCATCTTCCGCACCTCATCCACCGAAATCACATCCTGCAGCTTGGCTTTCTTCTCGTCATAGGCTCGGCGTAAGAGAAACACACGCGGCTCTGACAGGGCGGCGATGCGGCGGGCCACGGGGTGGCTGTCGGGGATATCCAGCGTGTCGGGGGGAGGTGCTGCGAACATGCCGCCGTCATTCTCGGGCGTGGCCAGAAGGAACCGCGCCAGCCGCCACGCCAGCGTGGCTTTGCCCACCCCGCGCGGCCCGGTGATCAGCCAGCCATGATGAAGACGGCCGGTGTTGAAGGCCTGCAAAAACGTGGCTTCCGCCGATCCCTGACCCAAGAGGGCCGATGTGGCCCGCGGATGCGGCGCGCCTTCGATGCAATCGGCTTCAGGGATATCGGCCTCGGCCATGCTTAGGCCGTCTGCCGCTGTTTGGTAAGCCAGTCGTGGGCGATGGCTTGCACCTCGGCGGCAACTTCGGCCTCGGGGCGGTGGCCATCGATCACGCGAAAACGGGCAGGATGGCGCGCGGCCAGCGCGAGAAAACCGTTGCGGGCGCGAGTCTGCACCTCAAGCCCCATGCCTTCAAACCGCATCTCTGCCCCTGCGCGGGCCGTGGCGCGGGCCAGTCCCGCTTCGGGCGGGATGTCGATCAGAAAGGTCAGGTCAGGTTCGATCCCGATCATCAGAGTATGCAAGGCATCCACCTCGTCGGCCAGATTGCCGCGTGTCAGGCCCTGATACATCCGCGTGCTGTCGGCAAAGCGGTCGGTGATCACAACCTCGCCGCGGGCAACAGCCGGGCGGATGGTCTTTTCCAGATGGTCGCGCCGCGCTGCCGTGAACAGTAAGAGTTCGGTCTGCGGCGACCAGCGGTTAGCGTCGCCCTCCAGCACCAAGCGGCGGATTTCCTCAGCGCCGGGGCTGCCTCCCGGTTCGCGGGTCAAGGTGACTGTCGCGCCTGCCTCGCGAAGTGCTGCAGTCAAAAGCCGGGCTTGGGTTGATTTCCCGGATCCATCAATGCCTTCAAAGGAAAGCAATGCGCCTCGCTCTATCAGCTTGTCCTGCCCGGTCCGCTTGTCTTGTCCCATCAGCTTGCCTGGGCCTCGTCGCCCAAGTAACGCGCGTGCAAAGCGCGGGCTGCGGCCTTAATGCGAACCATAAAACCGCCCTTCGCGACATCGGCCTCGGCCACCAAGGGAACACGGGTTTGGCCAAGTTCGGGCACGTCGATTACCAATTCGCCCAGCGTGGTGCCGGCCGTGATTGGGGCTGTGAAGGGGCCGGAATAAACCACCTCTGCCTGAACCTTGCCTTGGGCAATGGCGGGGAGCAACAGCTGAATGTCTTGTGCCGGAACAAGGCCAACCGTCTCGGCCGCGCCCAGATGTACCGGGGCCTCGGCAATGCGGCTGCCAGATTTTGCCAGCGTTTTCAGCGAAAACTGACGGAACGCCCAAGAGGTGATCCGCTCTGCCTCTTCGGCGCGGGCTGTGTCGCCTTCGGTGCCGGAGAAAGCGAATATGATGCGCCGGTCGCCTTGCTTGACGCTGCCCACAAGGCCGTAACCTGCCTCGGAGGTGTGGCCAGTTTTCAGCCCGTCTGCCCCGATCCCGAGTCTCAACAGCGGGTTGCGGTTTCTGGCATTGGCCGGCGCGCGATCTTTGTAGTCATAGGATGTTTCGGCAAACCTAGGATAATGCTCGGGGAAATCTTCGATCAACATCCGCGCAAGGATGCCTAGATCGCGCATGCTCATGCGGTGGTTTGGGTCGGGCCAGCCAGAGGAATTGGCAAAGTTCGAATGCTCCATCCCGAGTTCGCGGGCGCGGACTGTCATCTGGGCCGAGAATGCTTCTTCGCTGCCCGCCAGCCCTTCGGCCACCACGATGCAGGCATCATTGCCCGAGTTTACGATCATGCCGCGAACGAGTTCTTCAACTGTCGGACGGTCGCCCTCTTGGAGATACATGGTCGATCCACCACGCGCCGTCATTTCGGTGGCGCGGGACGAAACACCAAAGGTGGTCTCCATCGTCACCCGACCATCACGAAGCGCTTCGAACAGCATGAAGATCGTCATCAGCTTTGACATTGATGCGGGCGGCACTGGCACATTGCCGTTCTTGTCCATCAAGACGGTATGGGTCGTCATGTCATAGACCCAAGCCGAACGGGCCGCCGTGTCAAAGCCGTAAGCGGGCAGGGCGAGGAGGCTGGCCGCTGCGGCACCGCACAAGAGTTGGCGCAAGGGGGAGTGGCGCATCATGATCTCCGACACTTAGCTGCGTTTCAACATGTAGGCATCAGCAAAGCCCGCCGATTTGACCTTGGCCAGACTGTCTGCACCCCCCGTGGCGGTGACCGACCAGAACGCTTTCCCTTGAGCGGTTTCCTGACGGATTGTGGCCGCGATGCCAGCCTTGGACAGGGTATCGACAGCACGTTTTGCGTTCGCCTCGACCGAGAAGATCCCGATCTGGATCAGCCCGCCCTTGGTTTGATCTGCCGTGGCTAGTGCAACGGTATCTGCCAAGGCAGCGACGGTGGTCGCCGTTTCCGAGGGGGCGAGGATCTCTGACGAGACGACTGGTGCCACCGGGCCATCAGACTTGGCTTGGCGTTTTTTGAAAAGGCCAAAGCTCCGAGGTTTCTTGTCCTCGAATGCGGCGGTTGCGGGCGCAGCGCCGTCCAGAGTGGCTGTGCTTTGCGACGGGTCCAACGTTTCGGTGGCGACAGTTTCGGCGGCATCCAAAATGGGGCGTGTGGCGTCTGGCATTGACACTGGGGCCTCTTCACGACGCAAGGCCGTAACGCCGATCTTGCCGGGCTGACCTGCCAACAAGCCAAGGGCGGCGGCTGCATCTGACGAGATTTGCAGAACTGGGCCGGGGTTGTCGCGCTCGCGCCGGAAGAGGGCGCCGATTACAAACTTGCCGGTCGCCGGGTTGCGCAGGATCACCCGCTCGGGGTCTATCGTGTCGGGCGAGGCGACCCAGACTCCGCCAAGCGACGGACGTCCATCCCAAAGCGCCATATCCGTTACCGAAAACACATCGGGGGCCTCGACATCACGATCCACAAGCTTGACGGATTTTGTGGTGGACGCGGCAGCGGGTTGGCCCGCAGCTGGTGCGGGCTCTGTCAGACCCGGTGCCTGTCTTTGCCCAAAGGCGCTGCCCTCTCCTTGACAGGCCGAAACCAGCGCCGCCAGAGAAACCACAAAAAGCACCCGTACTTTTGCGCTGCCTGCCATGCTCAACGTCCTTTTCACGCGCGTTCTGTGGCGCGTTTGAGGGTTCGGGGATGTCGCCAACACCCCCGGCCCGGTTTAATTTTCGCGATGATACAGAAGCGCAGCGTCGCAGGGAAGGGCAAGCCGCAGGCTCGGCGGAAAACCCTTTGTGAAAGAGGTGACACGGTAACCCTTCCAGAATCGAGTTGAACCCGCTATCGCCGCGCCATGGAAGTGTGGCCGAGTGGTTTAAGGCTCTGGTCTTGAAAACCAGCGTGGGGGGAACTCCACCGTGGGTTCGAATCCCACCGCTTCCGCCAGAATCTCATCTTAGAACATTGTTTTCATTGTATTATTGATGATCTGGTGGATTTCTTTCCCCCATCTCATCCCCCATTCAAACTTGGAATGTGCGCTACGGTGTTGGACTGTCACGGAAATATGGTCCGTCCGACTCATCTGAATCCAGAGCTATCGTCAGGGGCAGCATAGGGTAACCGCCCGGTCCAATTGGCCAGAACAGTAATCGCGAACCTCTTGATCAGGTTCATTTCGGTGCACTTCGGCAATCCGCTGGCACCGATAAATCTCATTTGCCAAATCATCTAAGTCCGGATTGGAGCGCGCAAGCAGACCGATAATGTTCCGCCCAGTACGGCTGCGCGAGTCGTCAAGCAACCTGTTGCGCGCCGCGTCGTAGTCAGCCGCGCCGACCAGCTCAAGGACCGTCTGCACGGTGTTCTGGTCTCCGGCAAGGCTTGTTACCGCACTGCCAGATTGGACCTTGATCCCGGATGCAACCGCCAACGTTCCATGGAGGCTGACCCGTGGCAAAGGATCAAATACCTCGCGTACAGAATCGCTGAAGATCCGACGGACATCGACGGCACGAAGTGCGAGCGCCCCGCGCTCCTGTTCGATGTCGCGGAGTTTTTCGCTAAGGAAGACTAGGTTTCCGTCTTTCTCGCCTAGCGGAACCAGTACATCGCTTAACATCTCATCCACGGCCTCCTTCACCTTGTCGAGTTGAGACGAGGAAGAAATAGAGGGGTGCATCAAGCTGGCGACATTCTGTACGCTAACAGGCAAGTTCCCAAGGATCTGAAGCACCGCAACAGATTTCGCGATATCTTGATGCAGATTGCTATCCGGAAAGCGTATGAGCGCCTTTCCAACAGCTTGATGAACTGAGGGGAAAGCTCGGCGAATGTCCTTCTCGAGTTCGTTGTAAAGCGTGACAGTGGTAGCTATCCAGCCAACAGGCTGATCAGCCATCGCGGTTGATCCGCCTTCACCCTTCAGCACATCCTGAATTACTTTGATAGCTGACCGCAGACCAATGCCACCTGTCGACTTGGCCAAAGCGCCCAGAAGGTGAAGAAGAATGTCAAAATGCGCGGGAAGAAACGGATACAGGTTAATGAAAGTTTCGCGACTAAAATCGGCATCGTAGTATCTTGCGTCTTGAAGCCTCGTGTTGTGCCGTAGTGCTTGACCATGCGCCTCGAAAAGCTTTCCGAGCTGCTCTTCTCCCTTGGGCGCTTTCCCAAGCAATCGTCGATAGCATATCTCTTTGATATCGCTCGACTCTAGATCAATCTGAATCGGAAAACGGTCCTTGAGCTTGTATAGCTTATCTGAGTTAAGTGCTGCGCGCGGATCGTCTTCGGTGAGTGTTTGCTGGGCGGTGGAGATAATCCAGACCTTGCCGTTCCCAAGGCGTTTGAGATTTTTTGCAAGACCATCCAGGTTCAGGATGAGGTTGTCTCGCGAGGCAACATATTGACCAACCTCGTCGACGATAAAGATGATGTTTTGCTTGCCACTCTTAGAGCGAACAATGTCGATCATTTCCTGGGCGGCGTCGCTATCCGGAAAATGCCTTTGATCTTTATGCCCTTGTTGCGCTTGATCGGCAGGCTATCGCCTACCTGCCGGCTGTCGATTGTCCCAATCAAAGCATCGCCCTCCGCGTCCCTGGTGAGCGCTACCTTCAAAATGGCAGCTTGAACCGGGAGTTTCAGGAAGCGAGTTTTCGGCATGCCCTAAGCCGCTTGGGGTTTGAGGCATGACCCAGTCCCGGCTGATGTCGCTGGTCGAAGCGATCACGAATGTCGCCGTTGGCTACATTTTGGCCATCGTCACGCAGATTGTCGTGTTCCCCTGGTTCGGTCTTGAGGTCACGCTCGGTGAGCATCTGGCTATCGGCTCGGTGTTTGTCGCGATATCCTTGGCGCGAGGGTATTTACTGCGGCGGCTGTTCGAAATGCTCAGGGTTGCCAGTCAGCCCGGCGGCCATGGCGGACATGTAGAACCTGAACAGACCCGTCGATGACGGCGTAATAGACGCGCCAGCGCGTCGCCGTGCCGTAGAGCGCTCGGCGGATCGGTAGGTCGAATTCACGCGATTCCGGGGCAATGGGATGCGCATCCGGCATTGTGCCGAGGGCGAGAATCGTGTCGCGGATGCCCGCTAACCATTCATCTGCGGCCCTTGGGTTGCGATCGCGCAGGTAGTTCCATGACGCATTTAGATCATCTGCCGCATTTGGCGTAATGATGACGGGCAGCGAGGAAGTCATTTGGTCCGCGCGAGGCCATCGAAGAACGTGTTAGAATCGGTGCCCTCACCAGCACGAGCCTGCGTCAGACCCTTGCGGATGCCCGCGACGGTTTCGGCATGATCGAGTTGGTCCTGCATATCTTGCCACGCGGCTGCATCCATCACGACGACAGAGGGCTTGCCATTTACCGTAAGAATCTGCGGCCGACCGGTTTCCTTGATCTGGGCGATAAGACGAGCAGAGTCGCGTTTGAACTGCGTGAGAGGGCTGATATCCTTGGTGATGTTCATGGTGAGCTCCTAGAACGCATCTAATCCATTGCGAATATAGTGCGAATATAATGCGAATTTCGATGCGCGTCGAGAGGTGCCTCGCTCAGCCTAGGGGGTACATCCGGGTTGCGGGTGCGCGAGGTTAGATCAGGCCAATGCCTTTCAAGCATGTCGCCACATCCACCAGCTGGAGAGTTGGCACCACAATCGTGATCGTGAAACTGTCGGCTGAGGTGCTGCAGTGAACGTCGCGCTCCTCCAGCAGGGCCAGTTCGATCTCGTCGAGAACGGTGGCAATGCGGGTGCGGTCAAAATGGTCGGGCAGGTTCCGGATGGTGAGCCGAATGCTGGTGGTTTCCATGGGGTTTACTCCGCGTGTTCGCCTTCCGTGAAGGCGCTGTTGGTGATGCGCTTCAGAAGCTCGGCGTAACAATCAAGGTTGCCGACGTGCCCCCAGTGGACCTCGTCGGGATGGGTGTTGAAGTGCGCGTCGCTCAGCGCCTGAAGCCGAGCAAGCATAGCGTTGATCGCAGCTTTCTTTGCGATGAACGCGTCTAAGGCTGTCCGGCGGTTGCTCATCTGGGTGCGTCCTTACTCAAGTCAGCTTCTGTTTTTAGTTTCGCTCTAGTGGGCCCGCACATCCAGTGAATTAGACGCGATTCCAGATGGTTAATCGAAGGTTCTGGGACCGCGCATGTCGACAGCCATACAGCCCATCGGCGTAATCGCGCGGCTTCTAGATCTCTCAGAACGGCGCATACAACAACTTAGCCGCGAGGGTGTGATCCCGAAGGCGGAGCGCGGCCAGTATGACTTGATCGGGTCTGTACGCGGCTATGTCCGGTACTTGCGTGATCAGGCGCTGAGGGCGCAGGCCGGTGCGCCGGATTATGCGGCTGAGCGTGCCCGCTTCATCCGGGCGCGGGCTGACCTTTCCGAGATGGAGGCAGAGGAAAAGCGCCGCTCGCTGATTGCAGCGGATGAGATTGAGGCGGCCTGGATTGCCGTCCTCGCGCTTTTGAGAACCCGCCTCTTGGCGCTGCCGGACCGGCTGGCACCACAGGCCTTTGACCAACCCACCGTCGGAGATACCCGGAACCTGATCCGAACTGCGATCCGCGAGGTGCTCGATGATCTCGCAGAGCCAGACATTGAATTCGAAACCGATCCTGAGATTGACGGGCTCGCCGATCCTGAAGCGGACGGTGGTGAAGGCACTGGCGGTTCTGAAGCCGCCGCCGGACCTGACGATCAGCGACTGGGCGGACCAGAACCGACGGCTGAGCTCTGAGGCCAGCGCCGAGCCGGGCCAGTGGCGCACCAGCCGCGCGGAATACCAGCGTGGGATCATGGAGGCGGTCTCGGACCCGGCCACGGAAACGGTCGTTATCATGTCCAGTTCACAGGTGGGCAAGACCGAGGTTTTGAATAATTCCGTCGGCTACCACATCGATCAGGACCCGGCGCCAATCATGGTGGTGATGCCGACGGAGCGGGATGCTGAGACCTGGTCGAAGGATCGGTTCTCGCCGATGGCGCGCGATACGCCGTGCCTGCAGGACAAGATTGCCAATCCCAAATCCCGCGATGGTAACAACAAGATCCTGCACAAGCGGTTCCCGGGCGGGCATCTGACGATCGTTGGGGCCAACGCGCCCTCAGGGCTGGCGAGCCGCCCGATCCGGCTGCTCTTGTGCGATGAGGTCGATCGCTATCCATTCAGCGCAGGGGCTGAGGGCGACCCGGTCAACCTCGCGAAGAAGCGGACGGTTACGTTCTGGAACCGCAAGATCGTGCTCGTGTCGACGCCGACGAACAAGGGCGCGAGCCGGATCGAGGCGGCGTTTGAGGAAAGCGACCAGCGCCGGTTCTGGGTTCCGTGCCCGGCGTGCCGCGCAGAACAGCTGCTGACCTGGGGGCAGGTCAAGTGGGGCAAGGATGAAAACGGCGGCCATCGTCCGGAAACCGCGCGCTACCACTGCGCGGACTGCGACGCCGCTTGGAAGGATGAGACCCGCTGGTCGGCCATCTCCAAGGGCCGCTGGATCGCGGATGCGCCGTTTAACGGGACGGCGGGCTTCCATCTGAACGAGATCTATTCGCCCTGGGTGCGGCTCGAGGCCATGGCCAAGGCGTTTCTATCCGCGCGCGCCGGTGGGGACGAGACGATGAAGACATTCATCAACACCTCTCTGGGCGAGACCTGGATGGAAAGCGGCGAGGCGCCAGACTGGCAGCGGTTGCAGGGGCTCAAGGAAGATTGGAATGCAGGCACGGTGCCGGCGGGCGGATTGTTCCTGACTGCCGGGGTCGACGTCCAGAAGGACCGGATCGAGGTTGATGTCTGGGCATGGGGCAAGGGCCTGCAAAGCTGGCTGATCGACCATATCGTCATTGAGGGCGGCCCAGGCGATCAGGCTTGCTGGCAGAAACTGAGCGACCTTCTTGGCCGGACTTGGACTCACGCCAGCGGTACGCCGATGACCATCGCGCGACTGGCGATCGACACCGGCTATGAGACGGCGGCCGTCTATGCCTGGGCACGTCAGGTTGGCTTTGCGCAGGTCGCACCTGTTAAGGGCGTTGCCGTCCGCGTTCCTGCCGAAGAGGTGCTGCACATCTATCGGCCGATTGATGCAGGCCAGATCCGCGGCCTGCCGCATGTGGCTCCCGCCATGGTGCGGCTCTTCCTCTTAGACCAGTACGACGATGCGGAACTTGATCGGAAGAAGAAGACCGCGGCGATGTTCGCGGGCTTCATCACCAAGACCGCACCCGAGGACCCAATGATGGGGGAGGGGGCAGCAGATCTTGATGGGGCATCCATTGCGAGTCTCGAGCCCGGAACCATGCAGGTACTGCTGCCGGGTGAGGATGTGAGGTTCTCAAGCCCCGCTGATGTTGGTGGCGGTTAGCAGTGCATCTGGGATGCAATCTTAGGTCAGATTTGGAGGGTGGTATTTTGCGACGTCCTGATATTCCAGCCGTGCTCTCGAAACTTTCGGCATCCAGCAATCCCGTCGAAGTGATCCGCGATCTCGTGCTGCGCACGGGTGGCTTTTGGCAGGACATTGAGGAGGCGTCTGGTCTTTTTGAGATCCAGTTGGCGGGCATCACGGGGCTTGGATCCTCAGCGCAAGCGGCCGTCGAGGATTGGGTCATCCAAGCGCGCCGAACAAAGGTGGAGGACCTGCGGGTCGCCCTTGAAGAGGGCTAAGGCCGCCCAAGATAACAACGAGAGTTGCACGACACATGGCCGCCCCTTGGGCGGCCTTTCTTTTTGGAGATAGCCATGACGCCCTTCAACATCGCCCGCAGCTACATCGGTACGACCGAGGGGCCGGGCCTCGCCGACAACCCTGTCATCATGGAGATGTATGCCTCGGTCGGTCATACTCATGTGGAACATGACTCTGTAGCCTGGTGCGCAGCCTTTGTTGGACATTGCCTTGAGAGGGCAGGGATCCGCTCAACCCGCAAGCTGACGGCGCGGTCTTATCTCGACTGGGGCATCCCGATCGAGATGGCGGACGCCCAGCAGGGCGACATCGGCGTAATCCCCCGCGGTACCTCCAGTTGGCAGGGCCACGTGTTCTTCATCGACCGGATCGAGGGACCATGGGTCTGGGGCCTGGGCGGCAACCAAGACGACGCCGTCAATGTGAAGCGTTATCCGGTCTCAAAGCTTCTGGGCGTTCGGCGGGCTGGGGATGTCGCGCCGCAAGTGGCAATGTCTGTCGAGGCCGTCCAGCGCCGTCTGAAGGAGCTTGGCTATCACGAGGTGGGTCAGATCGATGGAAAGATCGGGCCTCGTACGCGCGCCGGAATTCTGGCCTTCCGCGATGACAACGATCTTGCTCTGGTGCCGATCATTGATGTCGCTTTGACTGAGGCGCTTGGTTCGGCACGTCCGAGACCGGTGGCAATCGAGCGCGCGACGGGCAAGCCTGAGGGCTCGCGTATCTTGGCCGCGTCAAATGCACAGATCGCGCTTGGGGCTGCGGGGTATGCCGGGATTGCGATCAGTGATGTCGCACCGCTCGTTGGACAGGCCGAGGAGGGGCGTGATTTGGCAACGCGCCTCTTCGACCTGGTGGGGCTTGGAAGCTACGCCCCGGTCGTCATGCCACTCCTTGGGGCGGCAATCTTCCTTGGGGTCATCGTACTCGCTTGGAAAGCCCGCGCGGCCCGGATCGAGGACCATCGGACTGGACGGACACCATGATCGCTGTCTTCAGACGGATTGTCACTGCAGTTGGCCAGCGCGTTGCATTATGGGCCGCCCTCTTCCTGATCCTCGTCTCCGCCCTGCGCATCGCAAAACAGCGCGGGCGCCACGCAGCCGAGGCAGAGTTTGCCATTCGCGCGGCCGAGGCCCGCATCCGCGCGCTGCGCACATACCGCGAGGTTCACCATGAGATCGAGACTTTGCCTGCGGCTGAGCGTGATCGCCGTCTTGACCGCTGGATGCACGACTGATCCCGGTGTGAGCTCGGGCTGTGATTGGGCAGAGCCGATCCGACCCTCACGGGCGGATCAGTTGAGCGAAGGGACTGCCCAGCAGATCCTCACCCATAACGAAACAGGCGCGGCTATCTGCGGCTGGCGCCCCTGAAAACCTACCTCACCGATCAGTTCTTGCCGCAGCACTGCTTGTATTTGCGACCCGAGCCGCAGGGGCATGGATCGTTGCGGCCGGGGCGCGGCGCGGATTTGAACGGCTGGCCGGGGAGATTGGCCGGGACCCCGCCGACCAGTTCGGGGCGCGATTGGTGCAGGATCGTCGCCACGCAGTTCGGGATCAGATCAGGCGCCTCTTGGTCGATCTGGTCGATCTCTTCATCGCTGAACTTGCTGTTCCCCGTGTAGATATCCTGCAGCGCCATGATGAAAATCATGGTCTCACGGGTCTCGTCATCGGCCCGCTCAAGGAGCGCCTCCCAGGCCTTGGGCCGCAAGGCCATCGCTCGGGTGAACCCATCGACCCAAGATTCCCACAGGGTCTCGTCGCTGTTCATGTCGATCTCGTAGATCGGCTCGACCCAGAGCGATTGCGTGATCCTTGCGGCGACGTCGTTGTAATGGGCCATCACCGCGCCGATCGTCTCCTGCGCCACCTCTAGGTCAGGGAACTGTGCATCACCCGTAATGCCCCAGACCTTTGAGAGCCAGTCCGAAGGCGGGATCATCTCGGGACAGGCTAGAAGTCCCGTCACAAAACCATCGAGCTCGCTCACTGTCATCGGTTCGTTCTCGACGGGCAGCGCCTGCAAGAGTTCTTCCAGACGGTCGAGCCGTTCGTCGTCCTGATCCATGATGTGTCCCTCCCGTTGCCGCGCATCCTTTAGGCGAAATGGGCTGAATTCTCAATCGAACTCGTTCTGACCGGGCCGCTTGGATGGTCCGTGGAGGCATGCATGACCCTGACTATCCAGGAAGGCCCGGTCATCCTGATCGGCTACGAATACCGGGTGCAGCTGCAGGCGGATGCAGACCGCTTCCCCGAGGGGGCCAGCTTTGTGGGTCAAGTGCGCAGCACGATCAGCGCCACGGCCGTTTTGGCTGAGGTGTCGACTGCGGCCGCAAGTGTGCTTCGCCTCGATGACCGCACCCTTGAGATCATTCTGGGGGCCGTGATCACCGCGAATCTTAACCCTGGCATGGTTGTTCTCGATCTCGTGCGCACCGATCTGACACCCGACCGGCACCTCGGGTTCGTGCTGGAAATCCCTGTGGTCCTGCCCGTGACGAGGCTCGCTGTCTCTGCGGGGCAATGAGTCATGGCGGCCGCACTTGAACTCAAACCCCTGACCGGGCCGATCCGCCTGCATTTACGATCCAGCGAACCGACCCGGCTCCGCGTTCTGGCGGGCCCAGTGGCTGTGCGGCTTCTTGGCCAGCCCGGGCCCCAAGGGCGAACGGGTCTGCAAGGTGACAAGGGCGACACGGGTGCGCCCGGGGTCACCATTCTTCCGACTGACGCTCCCATCAACGGAGGCTTCTTCTGATGGCCAATACGATCCAACTCAAACGCCGTGTCTCCGGCGTGGCAGCCAACCACCGCCCGTGCCGTCGCTAGGAACGATGCTTTGCGCGCATCCAAGTATCTGGGTCGGGCACTCTGGCGGAATTTGAGCGGCTACCACCGCAGAAGCCGCGTCGAGACAAAGATGCATTTTGTGAAACTGCTGCGCCAGCGGCTGATGGCGCGGGACTTTGACCGACAGGTCGCGGAAGTTCACGTGCGCGTCGCGATCCTGAATGGTTACACCGTCCTTGGCATTCCCGTCACGAACGCTGTGGGATGAATCCGTCTGGGGAATGGGGAGCCTGGTCCGTCAGCTGATTTGTGCAACAGAGTCGGTGCGGGGTTGAATGTATAGGGCGAGCGTTTGTATCGACCCAGTGAAAACCTGCTCATGCTATAAGGAGGAAAATAGCAATGAGTATGACGATGGACGAGAGCATCAAGCGATGGACAGCGAAGCGGAAGACAGCGCTGGTTATCGAGATCATCCAGGGCAAGACGACTGTGGCCGAGGCCAGTCGGTCGTTCGATCTGTCGCCGTCTGAGATCGAGGGCTGGGTCGAGGACGCGAAGCGGGGTATGGAGAACTCTTTGCGGGCCAATCCCCTCGATATCCGCGAGCAATACGAGAAGCAGCTGAAGGATCTTCAGGAAGCCTACGGCGAGGCCATGCTGGAGCTGCGTGCCCGAAAAAAGCTGCAGGCCCTCATGGAGCGGGAGGACGGCAATTGATCCGGACGCTCCATGAGGGCCTTCTGGCGGACGGGATCGCGGTGCCGCTGACCAAGCTCTGCGCCTGGTTCGGCGTTCCGCGACGGACGGTCTACTACAAGCCGAGCAAGGCGGCACCAAAGGTCGATCCCCGCCTCGCAGAGCCCATCAAGGCAATGATCGATGCGGAGCCTTCCTTCGGCTACCGGACGGTCGCATGGCTTCTGGGCTTCAACAAGAACACGGTGCAGCGAATATTCCAGATCAAAGGCTGGCAGGTCAGGAAACGGGCTGTCGGCATGCGCCCACGTATCCAGGCCGTGCCTTCTGTCGCAACAGCACCGAATGAACGTTGGTCCACGGATCTGGCGCGCGTCTGGACCGGAAAGGATGGCTGGGCCTCGCTCGCTCTGGTGATCGACTGCCACACACGCGAGCTTCTGGGCTGGCACCTGTCGAGGTCCGGAAAGGCAACCACGGCAAGCGCTGCCCTGGAGCATGCCCTGATCGCCAGGTTCGGCACTCTCGGCCGCGTCGAGAAAGAGTTCCTTCTGAGGTCGGACAATGGGCTGGTCTTCACCAGTCGCCACTTCACGGCCATCGTCCGCAGCTATGGCCTGAAGCAGGAGTTCATCACGCCGCACTGCCCGCAGCAAAACGGGATGGTCGAGCGGGTGATCCGGACGCTCAAGGAGCAGTGCGTTCATCGACATCGCTTCGAGAGCATTCAGCACGCTACCCGCGTCATCGGCGACTGGATCAGCTTCTACAACAACCGCCGCCCTCATCAGGCTCTTGCCATGCGCACGCCTGCCGAGGCATTCAGATTAGCGGCTTAACCTGAGCAGATTCCGCTGGGTCGATACACGTTGTTCAACGGAAAAACCGTATTCCGCAATCATCCATTGATAGAACGACTGATAGCCATTGTCGCCACTCAGCAGCTCTAACTTCTTGAGGTCTTCAAAAGTTTCGGCTTGACCCGGATGGGCCAGGATCACTTGCGGGTGCTTTTTGAAGGTTGCCGCCATCGCAACAACCGGAATACCCTACTCTACCGCATTGAAAGCCTGTAGCAAGTCACCGCCCATATGATAGTCAATCCGACCGGGAAGCAGCAGCGCCCGGTTGTTCACTTGCGGACCGCCCGGTCGAAAGGACACGCTGAGGCCGCAGGCCTCATAGGTGCCGTCGACCATGGCTTGATAAAAGCCGCCATGTTCGGCTTGCGCCACCCAATTTGAGCCGAAGACGACTTCGGTCAAATGGCCATCCAAAAAGGCAGATGTTCCTGCGAGGGTGGCCACAGCGGCGATGGATGTCAGTCTCAACGCTATATTCTGTTCCTTCTTGCGTCATGTTTCGTTTCAGGTTTGATTTGAGAGATGCGGCGTAATGGCCGCGATATGCAGAGCGTGCGATGATAAAAAGCCTCACTCCCCAAGACATGGCCCCCCCGTTTGCGCGATATGCACACGGCGTTATGTCTGACGGGATCGTTATGACCTCTGGCCAACTGGCTTTGGGGCTTGATGGGTCGATTCCCGAAGGGGCAGAGGCGCAGGCAAGGCTGATCTTGTCCAACATCGACTTGATCCTGGCCGAGGCAGGCACCTCTAAGGCAGGGACATTGCGCTTGAATGCCTATGTCACCGACAGGTCGCACATGGCCGGATACATAGCGGCCCGCGACTCGTGGCTTGCAGATGTGCCACATTTGCCGGCGTCGACCTTGATGATCGTCAGCGGTTTCACCCGCCCTGAATTTGTGGTTGAGATCGAGGTCATCGCCAAAATGGTCGATGCCTAACAGCATTTTTTGCAAGATTCTCTGATGCGTCATGTCTTAAGGTTCACCGCGGGAGTGTCTGAAAGTCTGTGTATCTGATCTGGCCCATGCGGTTTTCAGATACGTTCAGGCGTCGAAGCGCCCGGCGAACATTATGGCCAGCTGATTGCGGGCCGCAACCCATTCCCTGACATTTCGACCGCCCTTTTCAAAGTTGCGGATGGCCAGGAAGATCAGCTTCGTTGCGGCCTCCTCGGTTGGGAATGAGCCCTTGGTTTTCAGCGTTTTCCTCAGCACCCGGTTCAGCGATTCTACGGCATTCGTAGTGTAAATGATCTTCCGGATCGCGGCGCTGAAGGCAAAGAACGGGGTCACCTCGGCCCAGGCCCTGCGCCAGGCCGGGGCGATGGATGGGTATTTGTCGCCCCACTTTCCCTCGAAGCTGTCCAACTGGCGGGCGGCTTCCTCGGCGGTCGGGGCCTCATAAATCGGGCGCAGGTCGGCTGCCACCGTCTTGCGGTCCTTCCAGCTGCAAAAGTTCATGGAATGCCGGATCAGGTGAACAATGCAGGTCTGGACCGTCGTCTCAGGGAAGGCCGCTGTGATCGCATCAGGGAAGCCCTTCAGCCCGTCGACGACAGCGATCAGGATGTCCCGGACCCCGCGGTTGCGCAGCTCGTTCATCACCGACAGCCAGAACTTGGCACCCTCATTGTCGGCGATCCAGAGGCCAAGCACCTCGCGTTCCCCTTCCCGAGTAACGCCCAAAGCAATGTAAACAGCCTTGTTTTTGACCATCCGGCTGTCGGCATCGCGGATCTTCACGCGCAAAGCGTCAAAGATCACAATGGGATACATCCGCTCCAGCGCCCGGTTCCGCCATTCGCGGACCTCGTCGAGCACGGCGTCGGTGACCCGGCTGATCAAATCAGGCGAGACCCGCAGCCCGTAAAGTTCCTCAAGGTGGGCCTGGATATCGCGCACCGATAGGCCTAGGGCATAAAGGCCGATGATCTTATCATCCACACCATCGATCCGGGTCTGGCCCTTCTTTACCAGTTCCGGCTCAAAGCTGCCGGCCCGGTCGCGTGGCACCGAAAGTGGCATCTCACCGTCCGAGCCCTTCACCCGCTTCAACGTAACGCCATTGCGGCGGTTGGTCTGGTCGGGCGGAGGTTCTGCGCCAGCCTCATAGCCCAGATGAGCGGTCAATTCGGCGCCGAGCATCCGTTCCATCAGCCGGATCTTCAGTTCCTTCATCAGACCGGCTTCGCCCAGCAAATCGTCAGGCCGCTTGCAGCCCTTCAGCAACTCGTCCAGCAGTTCGTTCGATATTGTCATCGTCCTTGCTCCTCTCAGGAAGCATGAACCCTATCAGCCGTACACAGAAGACCTGACACTCTCTTCACCGCCCCAAGGACGAATGAGCGTTCTTGAAATTTGCCGCACTCTTGCAATTCTTAACCCCGCTTTAGGCACGGCATAGCACAGGCTGTTGCTACCGCGCACAGGCGGGCTTCGGCCCGGCACGCTTTTTTAGCGACATCGGTTCGACGAGATCAACTTGGTCACTTCCACTGCCGCGGCGCAATTCGGGCAGCACCAGCCCCGCAGCGCTGCTCAAATCATTTCGCAAAGCCGATTCCGCTGCATTCGGGTCCTTTCGTTCGAGCGCGTGGATCATTTCCTCATGTGCATTTAGCCCAGGCTCTACGTCTACAACCATTTTCATATACTGATGCAGAGCGGGCCCGATTCGGAGCCAGGTAGTCTCAATGACATTCATTAGGATCGGTGAGCGTGACAACCGGTATATCGCAAAGTGAAATCGAAAATTCGGAACCAGCGACAAACTAAAGCTGCTGTCATCAGATCTCAGTATCCTTTTATATTCATCATTGAGAGATCGGATGTAGTCTAGGTCGGCAGACGTGGCGACCATGGCGGCTTTCCGGACAGCTAGTCCCTCGGTTGCCAATCTAAGTTCAAGTATCTGCTTGTATTCGTGCTGATCGGGATCATTGACATAGAACGCGCTTTTGCTGCGTGAGGTGATCGCACCATCAGCCTCAAGCTGCTTGAGAGCTTCTCTGACGGGCGTTGCACTTACGCCCAACGCAGTCGATAAGGAACGAGAGGTTAACGAAGAGCCCGGCGGCACGGCACCCGCCATAAGTCCTTCGCCTAGCGCCGCGTAGACCCGATGCGCAAGCGATAGGCTTTCGTCGCCCGAAATTTCCGGCAATTCAGGCGCGGCGACTTGCTTCCTTCCCGCTCCCGGTCTTCTTGCTACCAGCGCACGTTCCAACTGCTGACCCTTTGTTCCCAATATAGATAACGCAACTTAACTAGGCCAATCATCAAAACCCTGCATTTCTTCGACCTTTGAGCGCTAGGGATTTACGTGAAAGATCGCAACACACGCTACTCCACCGCCGCCAGTATGGTCCAGCACTGCGGTCTTACGTTCAGGAGCAACTTATCTTATCGGATCTTACGTCTTAGACCCCGTCATGAAAAGAGAATTGATGTTGCCCCTGCTACCCAACCCAGTTTGAGGTAGCCTCTTTCCCAACCGAAAGGTCCAGAGATGAAGCGCAGCAGTTCACCGATGACCAGATCATCAGCATTCTGAAAGAGAACGAGGTCGGGATTTCCGTCGGCGATCTATGCTGCAAGCACGGCCTCAGCGATGCGACCATTTACACGTAGAAAGCCAAGTATGGCGGCATGGAAGTAAGCGAGGCTAAACGGCTGAAGGGCTTTGAGAGCGAGAACGCACGCCTGAAACGGCTCCTCGCCGACGCGATGCTCGACAACGCGGCTCTGAAGGATCTCATGGGAGAGAAGTGGTGACGCCCGCAGCGAAGTGGCAAGCGGTCGCGCCACTTGTGGGGAGTCACCACATTGGGGAGCCGGGGGGGGGGCCGGT
>JBILYK010000098.1:0-13161 GCA_044377735.1 Paracoccaceae bacterium
AAAGCGGTCTGACAAGGACACCTTTTCCTCAACCGCTTCGGTCGAATGAATGGCCGCCTGCGTTTCATTCTCGATCATATCGCGCGGCATCAGGTGGCGACGGTTTGATGTGGCGTAGAACAGCACATTCTCCGGCCGCCCCTCGATCCCGCCATCCAGAACCGCCTTGAGCGATTTGTAGTGCTGGTCGTCATGGCTGAACGACAGATCATCGCAAAAGAGGATGAATCGGAACGGAGCCACGCGCAGATGGGCCAAAAGACGCGCCACCGAAGGCAGATCCTCACGGCTGAGTTCCACGATTTTCAGCGGCAGTCCTTCTGCGACAACTTTGGCATGGATCGCCTTGACAAGGCTGGATTTTCCCATGCCGCGCGCACCCCACAACAGCGCATTGTTGGCGGGCAACCCAGCCGCAAAATGCCGGGTGTTTTCCAACAGCGTATCGCGTGAGCGGTTGATGCCGACAAGCAGCCCGATATCCACCCGCGACACCCGCGCGACCGGCTCCAGCCGGTCGGGTGCAGTATGCCACGCAAAGGCGCCAGCGGCGGTAAAGTCCGGCGCGGGCATGGGGGCCGGAGCGAGACGCTCCAGCGCCTCGGCGATACGAATGAGCGCGTCCGTCATACCTTGCCTTCGGTCTCGTCCGCCGGCTCATCCTCGTCCCACAGCCCTTCGGCGCGCAGTTCAGCCTCGCGGCGCTTTTCGATGCGGCGGATGAGAAGTATCGACACTTCGTAAAGCGGGTAGACGGCGAAGAACAAGATCAGCTGGCTCATCACATCGGGCGGCGTAACAAGGGCCGCGACGATCAGGATCAGAACCACGGCATATTTACGCATGCCCGCAAGCCCTGCAGACGATACAATCCCCGCCTTGCCCATCAGCGTCAGCAGCACTGGCAACTGAAAGCACATCCCAAAGGCGATGATGAGTTTCAACGAGATATCCAGCGTTTCGTTGACCTTGCCCTGAAATACGATGTCGATTCCGCTGTCCGGGCTCGCATCGGCGGGCACATCTGTGGGCAGATCCGTCAGCGCCGGAATGATCGCGGCAACAATCGACGAGGCATCGGCAAAGCCAAGGAAGAAGTCCATGGCAATCGGTGTCACGACATAATGGGAAAACGCAGCACCAATCAAAAAGAGCGCCGGCGACGCAACCAGAAAGGGCAAAAACGCGTTCTTTTCCGACTTATAAAGACCCGGCGCGATGAACCGCCACAGTTGATAGCCGATCACCGGGAAGGCCACCGCAAAGCCTGCAACCATCGAAATCCGCACAAGGGTAAAGAAATACTCTTGCGGCGAGGTGTATTGCATCACCGGGTTGGGGTCACCCAGTGCGCGCATCGACAACTCGATGGGATTGAGCATGAAGTTCAAGATCGGCTCGGCCACCACAAAGCAGGCCAGAATTGCGATGATATAGGACATGACCGCCCAGATCAGGCGGTTGCGCAGTTCCGCCAGATGTTCGATCAGCGGGGCAGCGGAATTGTCGATGTCTTCGTTCTGGGTCATTCTTCCGCAGCTTTCTTCTTGCGCGGAGCCTTGGGCGCGGTGGTTTTCGGGGCGGTGGTTTTCGGGGCGGTGGTTTTCGGGGCAGCCTCAGTCACGCCCGTCGCGGCGGCCGGTTTGGACGCGCGTGCAGATTTGGCAACTGCGGGCTTTTCCGCCGCAATGGTGGCAACAGGTGCAGCATCCAAGGCCTTCAACTTGGCTGCTGCCTCTTTGACAATCGCCTCTTTCGCAGCCTTCTTTTCATACAGGGCAGCGGTATTTGGGCCGGTAGCGGGGCCAGCCGTAGGGCCAGGGGCCGGGGTGGGCGTCACCGCCTCGGCGGTCAGCGGGGTGGGCTCAGTCACGGCCGAAACCTCGGCAGCAACCTCGGCGGGCTTGGCCATCGGCGGCATCGGCGGCGGCACCAGTGGACCCGAGCGCATAGGTTCGGTCGGTTTGGCGGCGTTTTTGATCGGGTCCCAACGTTCGAACTTGTCGACCGCATCCTTGACCGCGTTCATGCCCATCGATTTGGGATTTGTCACCGCGTTCAGATCCTTGGCAACATCCGCCACACCGGTTTCTTTCGCCGCCTGTTCCATGGCCCGTGAAAAATCACGCGCCATTGCGCGCATCTTGGCGGTAAACCGACCAAGCTGGCGGAACATTTCCGGCAGGTCTTTCGGACCGATGACGATCAACGCCACGATCCCGATGACCAAAAGTTCGGACATGCCTAAGTCCATGCGCCCCTCCGCAGATTGCGTTTCGCGAAATGGACGGGTGTCAGACCTTGTCCTTCTCGGCCGGCGTCACATCCTTGGCCGTTTCAGCGGTCTGGGTCTCAAGTTCCTTGGTGCCGTCATTCACGCCCTTTTTGAAGGCGGTGATGCCCTTGCCGACTTCGCCCATCAGAGCGGAAACCTTGCCCTTGCCGAAAAGGACAAGGACGACGACGGCGACAAGAAGAAGGCCGGGAAGGCCGATATTGTTCAGCATGATGATCTCTCCGATGTGGCCAAAAGGGTGGCCAGATTGCAGCTTGATCCCATGCTAGAGGCAGAACTGGGCCGGGCGTAAGGGGCAAAGGGCTGGACATTCGGTGTAACTGACAATTAATTGTCAGTTGATGCCGCAACAAAGGCCACCCCATGCGCCGTTCCGACCGTCTGTTCGACCTTGTGCAGATCCTGCGCGATGGCCGCTTGCACCGCGCAGCGGATCTGGCGCAGGCCTCGGGCGGCGTCTCGGTGCGCACGATCTGGCGCGACATGGGCACGCTGATGGCCAGCGGCATGCCGATCGAGGGTGAACGCGGCGTGGGGTATATCCTGCGCGCACCCACCACCTTGCCACCCTTGATGCTGGCAGCCAGTGAGTTGGAGGCGCTGCGCGCTGGCCTCCGGCTGATCGCGGCGGGTGAAGATGCGGCGCTGGCGCGCGCGGCGCGCAGCCTTGCCTCCAAGATCGGAGCCGTGGCCCCTGCCCCGGTTGAAACGGGTCGCGAAGACATCTTTGCCTTCACCGGCAGCACCACGGCCCGAGCTGAACCGCATCTGCCCATCTTGCGTGCGGCAATCGCTGGGCACGAACGGCTCAGCATAGCCTATCTTGATCTGAACGATCTGGAAAGCCACCGCGACATCCGCCCGCTCGCATTGGATTTGCAAGGCCAGATCTGGGTGCTGGCCGCTTGGTGCGAGGCGCGCGGCGGCTTTCGCGCGTTCCGGCTGGACAGGATCATGGCCATCGCCTCGACGGGTGAGGCGTTTACCCAAGAACCGGGCCAATCGCTGGCCGACTATCGCGCCCTGGAGGCACAAGCCTCGGCCCAAGATCGCGCCCTAGGCGCTGGCTGGAAAGACGAAACAGCGGTCGCGGCGGATCATCAGCCAAAGAACAGTGCCGGGCTTGGGCAAGAACACCCCCGGAACAGCGGCAGTCAGGGTTAATGGACCTGCGTCCATGGCAAAATCCACAAGGCTTTCTCGGCCAAGATAGCGCGCACGCGTGACCGTGCCGCGCGCGGGCGTGCCGTCTTGCATTGTGGGGTTCGGCCCGCGGCCTGCGCGATCAAAGTCGATTTTCAAATGCTGAGGCCGGATGATGATATCCACCGGCGCGCTATCGGCATGACCGGGCGTCAGAAAGGCACCAAACGGGGTTTCGGTCAAAGCACCCTTGGAAACACCTTGAATGACATTGATGTCGCTGAAAAACCCTGCTGCGGCGCGGTCTACGGGGGAGTTATAGATGTTATAGGGCGCGCCACGTTGCACGATGACACCGGCCCGCATCAGCGCAATCTCATCGGCCATGCGCATGGCCTCATCCGGCTCATGGGTGACCAAAAGAACCGCAGCACCCTCTTCTTTCAAAAGCGCCAAGGTGGCATCGCGAACCCCGTCGCGCAGCCTGTTGTCCAACCCCGAAAAGGGCTCGTCCATCAGCATGATGCGCGGGCGCGGTGCCAGCGCGCGGGCCAAGGCGACGCGCTGCTGCTCACCCCCCGACAGCTCATGCGGGTGCTTGTCGGCAAAGCCGGGCAGATTGACCTTGTCCAAAAGCTCGGCCACCCGCCTTGCCTTTTGGGCCGCATCGCCCTTCAGGCCAAAAGCGATGTTGCCCGCCACCGTCAGATGCGGAAACAGCGCAAAATCCTGAAACATCAGTCCAACACCACGCGCCTCGGGCGGCAGGTTGACCGTGGGACCAAAGACCTCGGCCCCGTCAATCCAGATGCGGCCGGTGTCAGGCCGTTCCACCCCGGCGATCATCCGCAAGGTGGTAGACTTGCCGCAGCCCGAGGGACCTAGCAGACACATCACCTTGCCCGCCTCTATCGACAGAGCGACATCCGACACCACCAGCTGACCACCAAACCGGCGGCTAAGCTGTTCTACGACAAGGCGAGGCGTGGATGCGGTCACAGGCGGTATCCGACAGATTTTATCAGGCGTTACCTAACAGGCCCGCCCCAACCCGGCAAGTGTGACACATCAGAGCGTCGTATTCACCGCCCCGCCATCCAACAGGATGTTCTGGCCCACAATGAACCCCGCATGCTGGCTGCACAAAAAGGCGCAAGCTGCGCCAAATTCCTCGGCCGTGCCATAGCGGCGGGCGGGGATTGTGGCCATCCGCTCGACCCGGGCTTCCTCCATCGAAATGCCCCGCGCCTTGACGACCCCACCATCCAGCGCCGTGGCGCGGTCGGTGTCATGGATGCCGGGAAGCAGGTTGTTGATCGTCACCCCATGAGGCGCCACCTGCCGCGAGGTGCCCGCGACAAACCCCGTCAGCCCCGCCCGCGCGGCATTCGACAGGCCCAGCTGTAGGATCGGCGATTTCACCGATTGCGAGGTGATGTTGACCACGCGGCCCCAGCCGCGTTCGATCATTCCGGGCAGGCAGCCTTGCATCAGCGCGATGGGGGTTAGCATGTTGGCGTCAATCGCTTTGATGAAATCATCCCGGCTCCAGTCATGCCACATGCCGGGCGGTGGGCCACCGGCATTGGTGACCAGAACGTCAAAGGGGCCATGGGCCAGCACAGCCGCGCGCCCGGCCTCGGTGGTGATGTCGCCCGCAACCGTGGTGACTTGCACGCCATGGGCCGCACGGATCGCGGCGGCGGTCGCCTCAAGCGCCTCAACCCCGCGGGCGTTCAGCACCAGATCAACCCCCGCCTCGGCCAAGGCTATGGCACAGCCCCGCCCCAGCCCTTTGGAGGCCGCCGTCACCAAAGCCCGTTTGCCGCGCACGCCCAGATCCATGCCGTCGCCCCTCTTGCGTTGTGAAGCAAAACCTTAGCAGGCCAAAAATCCGCCGCAATAGCAGCTTAGCAATTGGTCCATCCGGGTTGTGTCTGGGGCGCAAGCCAACTAGATCAATCGCACATTTCTGTAAGTCGTGGCTTTTGATGACAGACGAGCCTTTTTCCGCACTTCCCGGTCATGCCTGTCAGGTTCTGGCGGCCGATGACATTTATGTCAGCCACGGGGCAGCGCAGGGCGACGGATTGATGGGCCCCGCCGATGTCTGCCCTGGTGACATCTATCAGCTTGAACCCGGTCACCTTCCGCGCCGTCTTGTTGTCACCCGGACAGAAGGCACCGAGCAGCGCGTGGCGACGGGTTCTGCTGTGGGACAAGAGGGCGAGGTGATCCGGCTCGAGGCCCGGTATGCTCTGATGGGCGAAGAGGGCGACCGGGTCGAGTTGTTGGTGCTGGTCCTGCCCGATGGCAGCCGCTTTGCCCTGCCGCTGTCCCCCATGGCCACGGCCACCGATTATACACTCTTGAAGGTGGAACAGGCCCCCGGTGATGCGGGCCTGTCCGACCTTTTGTGCATCTCCTTTGCCCGCGGAACCATGATCACGCTGGCCACCGGCGCGCAGAAACCGATCGAGGATCTTGGCCCTGGCGACAAGGTGCTGACGCGCGACCATGGCGGCCAGCCGATCTGCTGGATCGGGCGTGCGACGCTCAAGGCCGTTGGTCCCTTTGCGCCTGTGGTCATTACGGCCGGCACCTTGGGCAACGCGGGCGATCTGATTGTCAGCCAGCATCACCGCATGTTCCTTTATCAACGTGAGCGGATGGCCGGACTGCCCACATCCGAGCTGTTGGTTCAGGCCAAGCATTTGGTGGATGGCGAGCGGGTGTTCCTGCGCGAAGGCGGCTTTGTTGATTACCTGTCGCTGGTCTTTGATCGCCATGAAATCATCTATGCCGAGGGTGTTCCGGCAGAAAGTCTGATGGTGAACGATGCCACCGTGAACCGGTTGCCATCCGAGCTTTCGGCCGATGTAAAGGCGCGGTTTCCGGGTCTTCGACAAGTGCAACATTTCGGCACCGAAGCGGGACGGAAGTTTCTGGACGCTGTGGGTGCGGAAAGTCTGTTCAAACCAAACCGTCCACGCCGCTAGCCTGCGGGACGCGTGCGGGACGCGTGCGGGACGCCTGCGGGACGCCCGCTGGACAGGGGGGCGCGCTTTAGGGTAAAGCCCCGCGCATGACCAACACGCCCTCCCTCCCGCCCGAAATTGCCCGCCGCCGGACCTTTGCGATCATCTCGCACCCCGACGCAGGCAAGACCACGCTGACCGAAAAATTCCTCTTGTTCGGCGGTGCGATCCAGATGGCTGGCCAAGTGCGCGCCAAGGGCGAGGCGCGGCGCACGCGGTCTGACTTCATGAAGATCGAGGCAGAGCGCGGCATTTCGGTCTCCGCATCGGCCATGTCGTTTGACTACCGCGAGTTTCGGTTCAATCTGGTCGACACCCCCGGCCACTCGGATTTTTCTGAGGACACCTACCGCACGCTGACGGCGGTTGACGCCGCGATCATGGTGATCGACGGGGCCAAAGGTGTGGAAAGCCAGACGCAAAAGCTGTTCGAGGTCTGTCGTTTGCGTGACCTGCCGATCCTGACCTTTTGCAACAAGATGGACCGCGAAAGCCGCGATGTGTTTGAGATCATTGACGAAATTCAGGAGAATCTGGCCATTGACGTGACACCGGCAAGCTGGCCCATCGGGGTTGGGCGCGAGTTTGTCGGGGCCTATGACATCTTGCATGACCGGCTGGAGATCATGGACCGCGCCGACCGCAACAAGGTGGCAGAATCGATCAAGATCTCGGGCATGAATGACCCGAAACTGGCCGAACATGTGCCAGCGGATCTTTTGGCGAAGTTCCACGAAGAGATTGAAATGGCGCGCGAACTTCTGCCCGCCTTTGACCGCGCGTCCTTCCTGAACGGGTCGATGACGCCGATCTGGTTCGGGTCGGCCATCAACTCGTTCGGGGTCAAGGAACTCATGGACGGCATGGGCGAATACGGCCCCCAGCCGCAACCGCAAAAGGCGGCGGAACGCCAGATTTCGGCGGAAGAAAAGCCGGTCACGGGGTTCGTGTTCAAAGTGCAGGCCAATATGGACGCCAAGCACCGCGACCGCGTGGCCTTTGTGCGGCTGGCCTCGGGGCATTTTGAACGCGGTATGAAGCTTTTGCATGTGCGGTCGAAAAAGCCGATGGCGATTGCCAACCCAGTGATGTTTCTGGCCGCTGACCGCGAACTGGCCGAGGAGGCTTGGGCCGGGGACATCATTGGTATCCCGAACCACGGACAGCTGCGCATTGGCGATGCGCTGACCGAAGGTGAAATGCTGCATTTCACCGGCATCCCGTCGTTTGCGCCCGAACTTTTGTCCGGCGTGCGCGCGATGGACCCGATGAAGGCCAAGCATCTGGAAAAGGCGCTGATGCAGTTCGCCGAAGAAGGGGCCGCCAAGGTGTTCAAGCCGATGATCGGGTCGGGCTTTATCGTCGGCGTCGTCGGGGCCTTGCAGTTTGAAGTGCTGGCGAGCCGGATCGAGCAGGAATACTCGCTGCCGGTGCGGTTTGAACCGTCAAACTTTACCTCCGCCCGCTGGGTGGCGGGGCCAAAGGACGAGATGGAGAAATTCATCAACGTCAACAAGGGCCATATCGCAGTCGACAATGACGGCGCAACCGTGTTCCTCACCCGCCTGAAATGGGACATCGACCGGATCGAGCGTGACTATCCGGCGCTGAAGCTGACGGCGACCAAGGAGATGATGGTCTAAGGCTCTCCTCGGGCGCCTTCGGCTTCTCGTCGAGGCGCCCACGAGGCGTGACAAAGTCATCGACGCGTGCATGTCCTTTCCTCTTCACGAACTTGCAGCCCTTGGTACCGCAACCTGCTGGGCCACCACGGGGTTGATGGCAGCCGATGCCGTGCGGGCCTTGGGGCCGTTCTGGTTTAACCTGCTGCGACAAGCTTTCGTGACGTTGCTTTTGGCACTGATCCTGACGGCAACAGGTGGCTGGCACGGCATGGACGCACCGACGGCTGCAATTTTGGCGTTGTCAGGGATTATCGGCATCCTTCTGGGCGACACCTTCAATTTTGCTGCCGTTGCCCGGCTTGGCCCCCGCCGGGCGGGTGCGATCTTTGCGCTGAATGCGCCCATGGCGGCCATCATGGGTTGGACATTTCTGAATGAGACATTGTCGTTGCAGGCGGGCTTTGGCATTGCGGTGACGGTCGGCGGGGTGGCCATGGCGATCCTCGGCCGCCCACGCCCCGATGCCCACCGGTTTGAACGGTTGCAGGGCGGACTTTTGGTTGGGGTGCTGTTTGGTTTGGCGGCGGCGGCGGGTCAGGCGGCTGGCAGCCTGATTGCCCGCCCTGTGATGGCGGCGGGGCTGGATCCATGGTTGGCCTCTTTGTTGCGTGTTGGGGCTTCGGGGTTCGCGATGGGGCTGATCGCCGCCCTGCCCTTCTCCCCTGCGCGCCCGACCCCAATCTCGCGCCTGACCCTTGGGTTGACAGCCGCGACTGCGATCATTGGCCTTTTGCTGGGCATGACCCTCTTCCTTTATGCCCTAAAAGGTGGCGAGACCGGCATCATCGCCACCCTGTCAGCCACCTCTCCTGTCATCATCCTGCCGCTTATGTGGCTCCGCACGGGGCAGCGGCCCAGCGTGCTCAGCGCGCTCGGTGCCGTTCTGGCCATTGCCGGGTTGTCGCTGATCTTCACACGTTAAAAATATTCTTCTGGCAGCTTGATCGGTGGCGGGTGTCGGAATGACAACCCTGCCCTCAGGGATAAGCCAATCCGCCACCCAGATAGAGCAGATCACCACAACTCGCATCAAAATGCCCGGTTTTCCGTCATTTCACCCGCCTTGAACCTGATTGGCATCGAGGTCTTAGTGACACAAATCCCAGTTTTGAGGCCTTGCATGACCCTGACCAAAGATGTTGCCCCGCTCTTGGCCCGCCTTGGCGTGAGCCTGACCCAGGGAACTATGCCCACCCATTCGCCGATCACCGGCGAGGTACTTGCCCAGATCGCCGAGGACGGCCCGGCCATTGCCACTGACCGCATTAACAGCGCCCATGCCGCCTTTCACCACTGGAGGATCGTTCCCGCCCCGAAACGGGGCGAGTTGGTGCGGCTTTGGGCCGAGGAGCTGCGCGCCCACAAGGCGGACCTTGGCCGCCTTGTGTCGATCGAGGTTGGCAAGGTTCTGTCTGAGGGCCTTGGCGAAGTGCAGGAAATGATTGATATTTGTGACTTTTCACTGGGCCTGTCTCGGCAGTTGTACGGATATACAATTGCATCCGAGCGCCCCGATCATCGCATGATGGAAACCTGGCACCCCTTGGGCGTGGTGGGGGTAATCTCTGCCTTCAACTTCCCGGTCGCAGTCTGGGCGTGGAACACGGCGCTTGCCCTGGTGTGCGGCAATGCGGTGGTGTGGAAGCCTTCAGAGAAGTCGAGCCTGTCAGCCCTTGCCGCCCATGCCATGCTGGAGCGTGCGATCATCCGGTACAATGCCGAGGGTGGCGCGGCACCAGACGGTCTGACCGCCCTTGTGATTGGCGGTCGCAGCCTTGGCGAAGTTTTGGTGGACAGCCCCAAGGTTGCGCTGGTCTCGGCCACAGGCTCCACCCGGATGGGCCGCGAGGTTGGCCCGCGGGTGGCCGCCCGCTTTGGCCGCAGCTTGCTGGAACTCGGCGGCAACAATGCCGCCATTGTCTCGCCCACCGCGAACCTTGACCTGACCCTGCGCGGCGTGGCTTTTTCGGCCATGGGCACCGCCGGCCAGCGCTGCACCACCCTGCGCCGCCTTTTCCTGCATGACAGCCTCTATGACGTCTTTTTACCGCGCCTGAAGGCGGCCTATGCCTCTGTCAAGGTGGGCAATCCTTTGGAACAGGGCGTGCTGGTTGGCCCGCTGATCGACCAAGCCGCGCTTGACGCGATGCAACGCGCGCTGGCCGAGGCCCGTACCGCAGGTGGCAATGTGCATGGCGGGGATGTGATCCAAACCGCAGGCGGCGCTTATGTGCGCCCCGCGCTAGTCGAGATGCCCGACCAGATTGGCCCGGTCGCGCATGAAACCTTTGCACCGATCCTTTATGTCATGAAATACAGTGACTTTGACGCCGTACTTCAGAAACATAATGAAGTTCCCCAGGGCCTGTCCTCATCAATCTTCACCAATGACATGCGCGAGGCTGAGATCTTCCTGTCCGCCCGCGGCAGCGATTGCGGCATTGCCAATGTGAACATCGGCCCTTCAGGTGCCGAGATCGGAGGCGCCTTTGGGGGCGAAAAGGAAACCGGTGGCGGGCGGGAAAGCGGGTCAGACGCGTGGAAAGCCTATATGCGTCGGGCCACCAACACGCTGAACTACGGCCGCAGCCTGCCCTTGGCGCAGGGCGTGACCTTTGATATCGGTTAGCGCCTGCGCCAACCCGCGCCCTTTCCTGCGCTTGCTCCGTCGGCTTGCTTGACCGCGAGACGGTTTTCCAGTATCCGCCACTTACGGGGCATAGCCCCACGACGCCGGGACGCCCGGAAAGATGCGTCCCCTACTTTCCCATGCGGGCCGATCCCGCAGTTTCAGGACGCTAATGACCAAATTCTCTGACCTTGCGCTGGATCCGCGCGTGCTGCAGGCTGTTGCCGAAGCCGGATATGAAACCCCCACCCCAATTCAGGCTCAGGCCATTCCTCACGCCCTTCAGGGCAGGGATGTGCTGGGAATAGCCCAGACCGGCACCGGCAAAACCGCAAGCTTTACCCTGCCGATGATCACCCTTCTGGGTCAGGGCCGCGCCCGCGCCCGGATGCCGCGTAGCCTAGTGCTGGCGCCAACGCGTGAACTTGCGGCCCAAGTGGCGGAAAATTTTGACATCTACGCCAAGTATACAAAGCTGACCAAGGCTTTGCTGATTGGCGGTGTGTCCTTTGGCGAGCAGGACAAGCTGATCGACCGGGGCGTAGACGTTTTGATCGCCACGCCGGGCCGTCTTCTGGACCATTTCGAACGCGGCAAGCTGCTTTTGACAGGCGTACAGATCATGGTGGTCGACGAGGCCGACCGGATGCTGGATATGGGCTTTATCCCCGATATCGAACGCATCTTCTCGCTGACGCCCTTCACCCGGCAGACCTTCTTCTACTCGGCCACCATGGCGCCCGAGATTGAGCGGATCACCAACACCTTCCTTTCGGCGGCGGTCAAGATCGAGGTGGCGCGCCAAGCAACCACCTCGACCACCATCGACCAAAAGCTGATCCAGTTCACGCCCAGCCGCAAAGACCGCAGCTTTGCCGAAAAGCGCGCCGTTCTGCGGGCGCTGATCAAGGCCGAGGGTGAAACTTGCACCAACGCGATCATCTTCTGCAATCGAAAGATGGATGTGGATGTGCTGTCCAAGTCGTTGAAGTCGCACGGCTTTGATGCGGCCCCGATCCATGGTGATCTCGATCAAAGCATGCGGACCCGCACTCTGGAACAGTTCCGCGACGGCAAGTTGCAGTTGCTGATCGCGTCGGACGTGGCCGCGCGCGGGCTCGATGTTCCGGCGGTCAGCCATGTCTTCAACTTTGACATGCCCTCGCACCCGGAAGATTACGTTCACCGCATTGGCCGCACGGGCCGCGCCGGACGTCTTGGCAAAGCCTATTCCATCTGCGTGCCCTCGGATGCCAAGTATCTGGCCGCCATCGAGTCGCTTGTGAAACAGGAGATCCCGCGCGGCGAGGTGCCGGAAGGCGCGCTCGAGGGGTTGTCAGACCGGCCCGACCGCCCACGCGATGAAACGCGCGGACCGCGCAGCCGCGACCGCAACGCCGACAAGCGCGATCGCCCGGTGAAGCCGCATACCGAGATGGCATCGTTGGAGCCGGTTGCCGCCCAACCGGTGATCGAGGTCAGCATCGTGGCCGAGCCTGACCAAGCCAGCCCTGCGCGCCCCGAGCGCAGCCGCGAGCGCGGCGAGGATCGCCGCCGTGACGACCGGCGCCGCGAAGACCGGGCTCGGGATGACCGGCCCCGTGAAGACCGGCCCCGTGAAGACCGGCCCCGTGAAGATCGGCCCCGTGAAGATCGGCCCCGTGAAGATCGGCCCCGTGATGACCAGCCGCGTGATGACCAGCCGCGTGATGACCGCGCCCGCGATGAGCGCCCGCGCGACGACCGCCGCGATCCACGGCGTGAGGATAGGCGCGACCGTGGTCCGCGTGAGGATTATCAGCGCGTCATCGGCATGGGCGACCACGTCCCCGATTTCATTCTGCGCAGCTTTGCCCTGAAACCGCAGTCTGTAGAGGATATGGCGGCAGAGGCGCAGGCAGACGAGGCCCGTGAAACAACAGCCGAGGCCTGATCTGACTTAAGGTCAGGCCGCCAAAACTGATATAACCAAAGCAAAAGGCCCCGCGCAGATCGCGGGGCCTTTTGCGTTTCAGTTGATTGCCGCGTTATTCTGCGGTCAGTCGGCTGATGACCACCCGGACCTCGGGCTTTTTGCCAATCTCTTCCATCGTCACCTGCCGCACAATGCGCTTGAGCGCCTCGTCCAGCTTATCATCGTCAGACAAGATCTTGCCGGATGCGCGCTCCAGAAACTCGGTCAACTCGGTTTCCATGGTTTCATTCAGCACCCGCTCGCCCAAGCCGGTGGCGGGCAAGCCCATCAGCTCCACCCATGCCTCACCCAAGGGTTGGTTCTGTTCGTCCAGAATGATCGTCACCATGACCAGCCCATTCAGCGACAAACGGATGCGGTCACGCACCACCCCGTCCTGCGCGCCGATCTGTGCC
>JBILYK010000016.1:0-47157 GCA_044377735.1 Paracoccaceae bacterium
AGTGTGTAGCCGGCGATGATGCCCGAGGTCTCCAGCCGCTCAAGCCGGGCCTGAATGGTGGAGCGCGCCACCTTCAGCCGCCGCGCCAAGGTGGCCACAGACATCCGTGCATCGGCCCCAAGGAGCGTCAGAATGTTGCGATCGAGGTCATCCATGCATTTTGCCCACAATTTTAGTCATTATGACGATAATTCACGACGAATATATAGTTTTGTTCGGTGAGTTTGTCACCCATACGCGGCATCCTCAGTTGCAGGAAAAGGGCGGCTCATACGCACCTGGCCTGGTTTGGAAAAACCGCGCGGGTGCCGAGGCCGTTCATACCATATCTGGTGTGGCAACGGAGGAGGACACGCATCTTGTTGGCAGAAAGGATCAAGCCGATGGGACTGTCTAAGACAATTTGGACCAACCCGACCGAATTCCTGAAACATCAGCAGCCGGAGAACCCGGTGCTGTTTTTCGCACCCAGCGCCGTACAGGCGGTGGCGCGGCGATTCTTGGTCGGCTTTCCGGGACTTGTGACCTATGCGGTCAAGTCCAATCCGGGCGAAGAGATGGTGGAAAATCTGGTCGCGGCGGGGGTCAAGGGCTTTGATTGCGCCTCGCCTTTCGAGATTGATCTGATCCGCCGTCTCGCGCCGGATGCGGCCATTCATTACAACAACCCCGTGCGCTCGCGTGCTGAGATTGTCCATGGCGTGGCGCGGCAGGTCAAGTCGTGGTCGGTCGACAGCCACAGCGAATTGGCCAAGCTGATCGAGATGGTTCCGGCCGAGGATTGCGAGATTTCGGTGCGCTTCAAGCTGCCGGTGGCGGGTGCTGCTTATAACTTTGGGGCGAAGTTCGGCGCGACCGAGGAGGTGGCGGCCGAGCTTTTGAAGATCGTTGGAAAGGCGGGCTTCATCCCGTCGATCACCTTCCATCCTGGTACACAATGCACTGATCCTGCCGCTTGGGCGTCCTATATCCGTGCAGCGGCGGTGATTTCGCAGAAGGCGGGCGTGCGGATTGCACGGCTGAATGTGGGGGGCGGGTTCCCGAATCATCGTGCGATCGGAGTCTTGCCGCAGTTGGAAGAAACCTTCGCCACAATCGACCGCGAGACGACCGCAGCCTTTGGCGCAGATCGCCCTGAGTTGGTTTGCGAGCCGGGCCGCGCGATGTGCGGCGATTGCTACACGCTGGCTGCCCGGGTCAAGGCGGTGCGCGATGGCAGCCATGTGTTCTTGAACGACGGGCTTTATGGCTCGCTCTTCGAGCTTGGACAGATTGGCATCATCGACCGGATCACGGTGCTGACCCCGGCGGGCTCGCCGCGCAAGGGGGCGGTGCATGGCCGCATCTGCTTTGGTCCGACCTGCGATTCGGTGGATCGTTTGCCGGGCGATCTGCCCTTCCCCAAGGATATTGCCGAGGGTGACTTCGTGATCTTTGAAGGGATGGGGGCCTATTCCACCGTGACCAACAGCCGGTTCAACGGCTTTGGTGAGTTGGGTCTGGTCACGGTTCTGGGCTTGACGCTGTAACAGCAGTGGCCGATCATCGCTTTTTCAACGGGCGCCCCTTGTGGGCGCCCGTTTTGCGTCGTCTTGTTAACCTTGTGATCTTTAGGCTGTCGGTCACGGTTTTTGTTGTGTGGAGGGTGTGTCACGTCGCTGATTGAAGGATTTTCGCGGTGGTGGAAGGGGCGGCCTGTAGCCACCGTGGAACCGGCTGCGCCGCCAGAACCCGGTCGGCAACGTGGCGCGGTCGATCACGTCATCATTCTGGACGGCACGCTGTCCTTGCTGGAGCCGGGGCATGAGACCAACGCAGGGCTTTTGCTGAAACTGCTGTCGGAAGATACGCGGGACCGACAGCGGCGCGTCTACTATGAGCAAGGCCTGCAATGGGAGGGGATGCGGCGTGCCTTTGGCTTTTTGCAGGGACGCGGCATCAACCGGCAGATCGCGCGGGCCTATGGCTGGCTTGCCAGCCAGTACCGGCCGGGTGACCGGATCTTTCTGTTTGGCTATTCGCGCGGTGCCTTTGCGGTGCGCAGTCTGGCCGGGGTGATTGACCGGGTGGGGCTTGTTCGGCGCGATTTGGCGACGGAGCGGGCGATCAGGCAGGCCTATCGTCACTACCGCGATGGGCCACTCAGCCCAGCCGCGCAGGCCTTTACGCGCAGCTATTGTCATCTTGAGGCACCAATCCAGATGGTCGGGGTTTGGGACACGGTCAAGGCGCTGGGTCTGCGGCTGCCCTTGTTATGGATGCTGACCGACAAGCAGCATCGGTTTCACAACCACCATCTTGGGCCCTCGATCCGCCATGGGTTTCAGGCGCTGGCGCTGAATGAGACGCGAGCGGTGTTTGAGCCCGTGATGTGGGAGTGTCCGCCGGGCTGGGAGGGCAATGTGCAGCAGGTCTGGTTTCGTGGTGGGCATTCCGATGTAGGTGGGCAGGTCGGCACCTTTCCGGCTGCCCGGCCTTTGGCGAATCTCCCCTTGGTGTGGATGCTGGAGCGGGCCGAGGCGGTGGGGCTGCATCTGCCTGCAGGCTGGCGCGGGCGGTTTCCCTGCGATCCAAACGCGCCGATGCTGGGCACCAGGCGGGGCTGGGCCAAGATTTTCCTGTTGCGCCGCCCGCGCGTGGTGGGGCGCGATGTGTCGGAGGCCATCCACCCCAGCGCAGAGGGCGCCCGCGCCCGGGGTTGGATGCCTTGGCCCCTGACACGGTTCTTTTGAACGAGGACGCGACGGTCAGGCGTCCTGCAACTCGTCCGCCATCTCATGGTTGCGGTCGCGGTGACCGGCCTCATCTGCGCGTACCGCAATGACTACCTCGCGCAAGCGCGCATGGGCGGCAAGTTTCCAGTAATCGCGGGCAATGGCAGGGGCCGGGACGTTTCCGACCCGTCCAGCATCGATCTCGGCCAGATATTGGGTATAGCTGACCACGGCCTCTTCCTCGAGATAGCCCACGATGCGATGGGCGATGCGGGGCGTGAAGAGGTACAGCCAGAAATAGGCGTTATAAAAGATCGCCTGTCCCAGCATGATGATCGCGCGTTCAAACCGCGAGGGCTGGGCGATTTCGATGAAGGTCATCAGGTGCATGCGCTCATTTTCCGCCTCGTCCAGAAGCTCGCGGATCCAGCCCTGATCGTCGCGGATGTGGCGCAGGGCCTTGAGGTGCTGCAAAAGCCCCCCCACCATGCCCGGCACGGCGGCGACGGTTTCCAAGACCACGGCGCGGTGGCCGTAGCGTTTGGAAAAGAACGCGTCAGCAAAGATCCGCATGAATTTGACTGTGCGCAGGGCCACGCGGTCACCAAAGGTGGCAGGGGCGTGGTGGCTGTCAAGTTGGGTGGTTTTTAAAGCGTCTTTCATGGCTCACATTCCTGTATTTGACACATAGGATATGGGAGCGGGGGAGCCAAGCTAAAGGGGATGCGTCGGCTTATCGCAGGGGCGGTATCAGAACACCCAGATCGACAAGATGGTGAAAACTTGCAGCGCACCGATCAAAATGGGTTGGTGAACCAGATAGATCGCTAAGCTGTGTTGACCGGGCCAGGCAAGCAGGCGGTTTCGTGGGCTGTCGGCGAGGTCAAGACGCTGCAATAGCTGCAGACGGCTTGCCAAATTTGCGACGGCAAGGCCCAGAAGAAAGGGGCCGACCCAAGGAAAAAGCGGCAGGAAGTCCAATGTTTCGGCGGGCAGGGTGGCTAAGCCCAGAAAGCGTAGAAGGGGCGCGTTGAAGGCATCCGAAGGCAGGTGATAGCTGGCAGCCATGATCGCGGCGGCGACACTGGCGATGACAAGGGCGGGCAAGCGCAGGAAGGCCAGCCCGATCAGGCTGCTGGCCGCGATGCAATGCAGGATACCAAAATAGACAAAATAGGCGGGGAAGGCCGCGTAGGTGCCTGCGCTGACCAGGGCCGCGGCGGCGGCCAACTTGATCCAGCGCCGCCAAAAGGCGGGCCAACGGATGGCTTGGCCATGCGCGAGCCACAGCGACACGCCGGCAAGAAACAGGAAGCTGCCTGCGACGAGGCGTGCATGCCAATAAAAGACGGGGTGCAGCGTGGTGCCATAGGGCAGATATCCGAACATCTGCAGGTCAAAGACGATGTGAAAACACACCATCCCCAGAAGGGCGGCGCTGCGGGCGATGTCGAGGCCGAGAAGGCGTTCGGTAGGATGGGTCAAGCGTTGCGACCGGGGGTTTCACACCCCCGGACCCCCGTGGGATATTTGGACCGCATTGAAGGCAGGGGCCGTTGGAAAGGCAAGGGCAAAAGCAAACGGGCGGCCTGATCTGGGCCGCCCGTTTGGATTTGGTTCCAGATGGCTTAGCGGTGGCGCAGGTCGACGTAGTCGCGCTTGGCCGAGCCTATGTAGAGTTGGCGCGGGCGCCCGATCTTTTGATTCTTTTCGCCGATCATCTCTTTCCACTGCGAGATCCAGCCCACGGTGCGCGAGATGGCGAAGATCGGCGTGAACATCGAGGTGGGGAAGCCCATTGCCTCGAGGATGATGCCTGAGTAGAAATCGACGTTGGGATAGAGCTTTTTCGAGATGAAATACTCATCCGACAGGGCGATACGTTCAAGCTCTTTGGCGACTTGCAAAAGCGGATTGTTCTCGACGCCGAGGAGGCCAAGCACCTCATCTGCCGATTCCTTCATCACTTTGGCGCGCGGGTCGAAGTTCTTGTAGACCCGGTGGCCAAAGCCCATCAGCCGGAAGCCGGAGGTCTTGTCTTTCGCCTTGGCGACATATTCGGGGATGCGGTCAACCGTGCCGATTTCCTTGAGCATTTCAAGGCAGGCCTGATTGGCACCGCCATGGGCCGGGCCCCAGAGGCAGGCGATGCCGGCAGCAATGCAGGCGAAGGGGTTGGCACCCGAAGAGCCCGCCAGACGAACGGTGGAGGTGGAGGCGTTCTGTTCGTGGTCGGCGTGGAGCATCATGATGCGGTCCATCGCCTTTTCGAGGACGGGGTTGACCACATAGTCCTCGGCGGGAACCGCAAAGCACATGCGCAAGAAGTTGCCTGCATAGCTGAGCGAGTTTTTCGGGTACACGAAGGGTTGGCCGACCGAATACTTATAGGCCATCGCGGCGATGGTCGGCAGTTTGGCGACCATACGGATTGCCGCGACCTCGCGCTGCCAAGGGTCATTGATGTCAAGGCTGTCGTGATAGAAGGCCGACATGGCACCCACAACGCCCACCATAGTGGCCATCGGATGGCTGTCACGACGGAAACCACGGAAGAAGTTGTGCATCTGTTCATGCACCATGGTGTGGCGCGTGATGCGGGCTTCGAAATCGGCCTGTTGGGCGGCGGTGGGCAATTCGCCATACAAAAGCAGGTAGCACAGTTCGAGGTAATAGGATTCTTTTGCAAGCTGTTCGATCGGATAGCCGCGGTGCAACAGCTCACCCTTGTCGCCGTCGATATAGGTGATCGCGCTTTCGCAGGCGGCGGTCGAGGTGAAGCCGGGGTCGAAGGTGAAGACATCGGCCTGGGCGTAGAGCTTGCCAATGTCCAGCACATTGGGCCCAAGCGTCGGGGCGTAGACCGGCAAATCATAGGTCTTGCCGTCAAGGTTGAGCGTTGCGGTCTTGATCTGTTCGGCCATCTTCCGTCCCCCATCAATGGCGCGGGGGGCCTTTGGCCCAGACCGCGCGGCGTTCCGTCAGGCTGTCGGCGTGGGCCTTGTCAGGCCGCAGCGTCCGTCAACCGGGCAATCGTTTCATCCCGACCGATGACCAGCATCATGTCGAACACGCTGGGCGTTGCAGTTCGCCCCGCCAAAGCGGCGCGCAGGGGGGCGGCGAGTTTGCCGAAGCCGATCCCGTTTTCTGCGGCTGCATCGTTAAGGATCGCCTCCAACCCCTCTTTTGTCCAGCTAGCATTTTGCAGTCGCGGCGTCAATGATTTCAGTATACCACGGGATACCGTATCGAGCGCCTTGGCCGCGACCTCCTCGGCGACGATGGGGCGGGATGTCATCGCAAACTGTGCTTTTTCAAGCAGTTCAGGGAAGGTCTTTGCGCGGTCTTTGATGCAGTAAAGCCCACGAGAGAGCATGTCGCGCTGGGTGTCGGTCAGGGCGGGGCGGCCCGCGGCCTGCAGGAACCCGTCCAGTTCATGCAGCAGCGCAGCATCGGGTGTCATGGCCATGTGATGGCCGCAGGTGTTTTCCAGCTTTTTGAAGTCCAGCCGGGCGGGCGCGCGACCGATTCCCTTGAGATCAAACATCTGCATCGCCTCAGCCGTCGAGAAAATCTCGGCGTCGCCATGCGCCCAGCCAAGCCGGGTGAGGTAGTTGCGCATGCCCGCCGCCGGGTAGCCCATCGCCTGATATTCCTCGACCCCGGTGGCGCCATGGCGTTTGGACAGCTTCTTGCCATCGGGCCCGTGGATCAGCGGGATATGGGCCCAGACCGGCACCGTCCAGCCCATGGCGGTGTAAACCATTTGCTGGCGCGCGGCGTTGTTCAGGTGGTCATCCCCCCTAATCACATGGGTCACGCCCATATCGTGATCGTCGACCACCACGGCCAGCATATAGGTCGGCGTGTTGTCCGAGCGCAGAACGATCATGTCATCAAGAGTTTCGTTCTTGATGGTTACGATTCCCTGAACCTCGTCATGAATCTCGGTCTCGCCGGTGCGGGGGGCCCTCATGCGGATGGCATAGGGTGCGTCAGGGTGGGTGGCCGGGTCAACATCGCGCCAGGGGCTTTGAAAAACGGCATAGCTTGCGCCATTCGCCTCGGCCTTGGCGCGGAAGGCGGCGATTTCTTCGGGCGTGGAAAAACACTTGTAAGCCGTGCCGCGCACCAGCATTTCATGGGCCACCTCGGCATGGCGGTCCTTGCGCTCGAATTGGCTGACCACCTCGCCATCCCAGTCAAGACCGAGCCAAGTCAGCCCCTTGAGAATGGCCACCGTCGCCTCGGGGGTCGACCGCTCGCGGTCGGTGTCTTCGATCCGGAGCAGGAACTTGCCGCCGCGCCCGCGCGCATAAAGCCAGTTGAACAGCGCCGTCCGTCCACCGCCGATGTGCAGATAGCCGGTGGGCGAGGGGGCAAAGCGGGTAACGACCTGGGCGGCGGGGGCGGCGGACATGCGGGATTAACCTTTCGGAAACCATGGGCTGGCTAGGATCGGCAGAGCTTTAGGCAATACGGGGGCGCAAAACAAGGTGGCGGGCTTGATGCGCTGGCTTATCTGGCCTTTGGAGGCGCTGTTGCAGCTGCGGGGCATGCTGTTCGCTTGGGTGCCAGTGTTTATGGCAGCCGGAATCGGGCTGTGGTTCGCGCTGGAGCGAGAGCCGGGGGGGCTGGCCTATGCTGTTACCGGGCTGGGCCTGTGCCTTGGCGCGTTGGCCGGGCGCTGGGGGGCAGAACTGGTGCGGCCGGTGGCGGTTGTGCTGGCCTGCCTTTGCATGGGGTTTCTGGCCGTTGGCGCGCGGGCGCATTGGGTGGCCGCCCCCATGCTGGAGCGGCCCTATTATGGGCCAGTGCAGGGCCGGATCGTGCAGATCGACCGGTCAGGCTCGGATGCCTTGCGCCTGACGCTGGACCATGTGGTGCTGGACCTAGCGCCAGACAAGACGCCCAAGCGGGTCCGCGTTTCGCTGATGGCGGGGGCGGTGGCGCCTGATCCGGGGCAGGTGGTGTTGATTACCGCGCGGCTCGCGGCACCCGAGGGTCCGACAGAACCCGGTGGGTTCGACTTTCGGCGCATGGCGTTTTTCGACGGCTTGGGCGCGGTCGGCTATAGCCGCACACCCTTGGTGCTGTGGGAGGAGCCAGAGCCGGGGGCGGATCTGGTCAACCGGCTGCGGATGCATCTGTCGCGCAGCATCATGGCGGCCTTGCCGGGGGATGCGGGGGCCTTCGCCAGCGGTGCGATGACTGGGGATCGGTCCGGTATTTCCCGCGAAACGGTCGAGGCGCTGCGTGATTCGAACCTCGCGCATCTTCTGGCGATTTCGGGCATGAACATGGCCTTTCTCACTGGCTTTGTCTTTTTCCTCATGCGCTATGGGCTGGCCTTGGTGCCGCCTTTCGCGCTGCGGGTGAACACCAAGAAGTTGGCGGCAGTGGTGGCCTTTGGGGTGGCGCTGTTTTACCTCTTGCTGTCGGGGTCGAACGTCGCGACCGAGCGGGCGTTCTTGATGGTCTCGGTCATGCTTGGCGCTGTGCTTTTGGACCGGCGTGCGCTCAGCCTGCGGTCGGTGGCGCTGGCGGGCTGTGTGCTGTTGATCTGGCAGCCAGAAAGCCTGACGGAACCGGGCTTTCAGTTGTCTTTTGCCGCCACGGTTGCGCTGATTGCGGCCTTTGATGCGCTGGATGGGCGGGTGATGCGTGAGCGTTTGCCGCGCTGGGTGATGCCGCTCTTCACGCTTGTGCTGTCCTCGGTGGTGGCAGGGATGGCAACCGCACCCTTTGCGGCGGCGCATTTCAACCGGTTCACCGATTACGGGTTGTTGGCGAACCTTCTGACTGTGCCGATGATGAGTGTGCTGATGGCGGCCGGTGCGATGGCGGCGTTGCTTGCACCCTTCGGACTGGCGATGCCGGCGCTGTGGCTGATGGAGCTGGCCGCGCGGTGGATCTTGTTTGTTGCCCATTGGGTGGCGGGGCTTGAGGGGGCGGTGACGCCCATTCCCGCGCCTGGGCCTTGGGCGGTGCCGTTGATTGCGGTGGCTGGGGTTTGGGCGGTGCTGATGCGCGGGCGAGCGCGGTTCTGCGCCGTGCTGCCCTTGGTGGTGGGGCTGGGGCTTTGGGCGCTGGCCGAGCGGCCGGTTTTGCTGATCAGCAGCGATGGGCGGCTTGTGGGGCTGATGGGGGATGGTGGGCGGGCCCTCTCTGCCAAGACCGGGGCAGGGTTCACCGCGACGAATTGGCTGGAAAAGGATGGCGATCTGGCCACGCAGGCCGTCGCGTTCGAGCGCGCGGGCTTTTCGGGGCCGAGGGGCGCGCGGGCCTTTGACTTGCGACCGCCGGGGTCTGAGGCGGTTGGCGCCCTGCGTGGTGTTGTGCTGGTGGACAAAGAGGGGGATGTGGCTGCGGCCTGTGCTGTGGCTGATCTGGTGATCGTGCCGGCATGGGTGGCTGGCATGCCGCCTGCAGGCTGCGCCCTGATCGATGCGGGCCTTCTGCGCCAGACGGGCGCGCTGGCGCTTTGGCACAGATCAGGCGCGTGGGAACTTGAGCCCGCTGCGCGCAGTACTCGCATTTGGATGGGGGCTGCAAAGGCACCGGTCTTGCCACGCCTGCGGGCCATAAAAGCAGAGCCGCCCGTGACGGCGGCCGCCGCTGCACCAGATGCTGCAGATCAGTAGTTGCGGATCAGACCGACGAGACGGCCCTGCACCTTGACCATATGGTCGGGAAAAACGCGGGTTTCATAGGCGGGGTTGGCCGCCTCAAGCGCGATCATGTTGCCCTTGCGGCGGAAGCGTTTCAGCGTTGCCTCATGGTCTTCGACCAAGGCCACTACGATGTCACCGTTTTCGGCGGTGCCCTGTTCGCGGATCACCACGATGTCGCCATCGTTGATCCCGGCCTCAATCATAGAATCGCCTTTGACTTCCAGCGCATAGTGCTGACCGCGCCCTGCCAGCATGCTGCCCGGCACGGCCACATGGTGCGAGACATGGCTGATCGCCTCAATCGGAACACCTGCGGCGATGCGGCCCATGACGGGCAGCTCCATCGCATGCACCGCCTCAAGCGGCATGGCACCGCGCGGCGGGTCGACCTTGTCGCCCTTGATGACCTTGGGCGAGAAGCCCTGCTTTTCCATCGCCTCGGGCAGTTTGACGATTTCCAGCGCCCGCGCCCGGTGGGCCAGACGGCGGATAAATCCGCGTTCTTCCAGTGCGGTGATCAGCCGGTGAATGCCGGATTTCGACCGCAGGTCGAGCGCATCCTTCATCTCGTCAAACGAGGGCGGCACACCATCGCGGTCCATCCGCGTCTTGATGAAGTCAAGAAGTTCCAACTGTTTGCGCGTCAGCATTCCACACCCCGTGGCCCGTTGTTTCCCTTATGTTCTGCCCTTGTTCCCGACTTGTGTCAAGAAAAACCTCTGCGGGCTGTCACAGCGGGATATAGTCCACCATTTCGCCTGCGCGCCGCGGCCCGTCGTCCATCGGGCGGACGAGAAGTGCGTCGGCCTCAGTCAGGATGCGCAGAAGGGCGCTGTCTTGCGAGGCAAAAGGGCTTATGCGGGGCAGGCTGTTGGTGGGGGACAGGCGGGCGCGCATGTAATGCACGCGCGGCCCAGCGGGGCCCATATCTTCGGCCAGCACGGCGCGGGCGGTGGGGGCAGGAGTGGCGGGAAGGCCCTGCATCGCGCGCAGCATGGGCAAGAGGAAGAGGTGGCCGCAAACAATGGCCGAAACCGGATTGCCGGGCAGGCCCAGCATAAGCGCTGGGCCAAGCCGCCCAGCCATCAGCGGCTTGCCGGGCCGCATGGCAATCTTCCAAAACGCCCGTTCAAGGCCAAGATCGGATGCGACCTTGCCCACTAAATCATGGTCACCCACGGATGCGCCCCCGATGGTGACTATCAGATCAGCCCCTTCGGCGAGTTGAAAGACCTGCCGTAGATCTTCTTCGGTGTCGCGCGCGATGGGCAGCATCCGCACCTCGGCCCCTTCCGCGCGGGCCATCGCTTCCAGCGCAAAAAGGTTGGAGGCAACGATCTGATCTGGGCCGGGCTGATCGCCGGGCATCACCAACTCATCGCCCGTGGCGATCAGGGCGACGACGGGGCGGCGGGTGACCGTGATATCGGGGATGTTCATCGCGGCCAAGAGCGCAAGGTCCTTGGACGTCAGACGACGGGGGGCCGAAAGGGTGTCACCTTGCGCGAAATCTTGCCCGCGTTTGCGGATATTGGCATCAGGGCGGGCCGGCGCGGTGAGGGTGATGCCAGTTGAAGACGTACTCACATCCTCTTGAATAGCAATGGTTACCGCCCCTTTTGGTAAGGGCGCACCCGTGAAGATGCGCACCGATTGATCGGGGGTAAGGGTGCCTGCAAAGGCGTGGCCCGCACCGGCCTCGCCAATGACGGTAAAAGTGGTGCCGGTGTCGCCCGCACGGCCGAGAGCGTAACCGTCCATCGCGCTTGCGTCAAAGGGGGGTTGGGTCAGCTTGGCGGTGGCAGGTTCAGCCAGCACGCGGCCTGCGGCCTGGCGCAAGAGAACCGTTTCGCAGGACAGCGGAGTTATAAGGGCAAAGCAGCGCTGAAGCGCCTCATCCACCGTGATCATGCGTCGGCCTCATAGCGGCCAGATTTTCCGCCGTCTTTCAGGATGAGGCGAATCCCTTCGATGCGCATGGATTTTTCCACCGCCTTCACCATGTCGTAGATGGTCAAGCAGGCGACTGACACGGCGGTCAGCGCCTCCATCTCGACCCCGGTCTGGCCGCCGGTTTTCACCGTTGCCTCGACCACGATGCCGGGAAGGCTGTGGTCTGGGGTCAGATCAAGCGACACCTTGGTGATGGGCAACGGGTGGCACAGCGGGATGAGATCGGCCGTTTTCTTGGCCGCCATGATGCCTGCCAGCCGGGCAATACCCAAGACATCGCCCTTCCTCGCGCGTCCTTCGGTGATGAGCGAAAGGGTCTCGGCCGACATCACCACATGGCCGCGCGCCACTGCGACGCGGTCGGTCACCAGTTTTTGCGACACATCTACCATATGGGCTTGGCCCTGATCGTCGAAATGGGTGAGGCCAGAGGCGGTGGGCGTGCTCATGCGCCGCCCTCGGCGGAGAGGGGGCGGGAAAGGATGGCACGCGTGGCGGCGGTGACATCGGCCTGACGCATCAGCGCCTCGCCGATCAGGAAGCAGCGCGCGCCGTAGGCGGCGACATCGGCCAGATCGGCGGGGGTGAAAAGGCCGGATTCCGACACGATCAGCCGATCTTCGGGCACATGGCGCGCAAGATCACGGGTGGTTTGCAGCGTGACCTCAAAGCTGTGCAGGTTGCGGTTGTTGATGCCGATCAGAGGCGATTTCAGCCGCGTCGCGCGGTCAAGCTCGGCCCGGTCATGCACCTCGATCAACACGTCCATGCCATAGGCGAAGGCGGATGCTTCAAGGTCAGCCGCTTGGGCGTCGCTGACCGAGGCCATGATGATAAGGATGCAATCGGCCGACAGGGCGCGGGATTCTGCGACCTGATAGGTGTCGTAGAGAAAATCCTTGCGCAGGCAAGGCAGGGTAACCGCGCCATGGGCGGCCACCAGAAAGCTGTCCTCGCCTTGGAACGAGGGGGTGTCGGTCAGGACCGACAGGCAGGTGGCACCGCCCGCCTCATAGGCGCGGGCAAGGTCTGGCGGGTTGAAATCGGCGCGGATCAGGCCCTTGGAGGGGCTGGCCTTTTTGATCTCGGCGATCAGCCCATAGCCCTTGGCGGCAGCGTCCGAAAGCGCGCGGGCAAAGCCGCGCGGGGCGGGGGCAGATTTGGCCGCCGCCTCGACATCGGCCAAGGCGCGCGCAGCCTTGCGGGCGGCGACCTCTTCGAGCTTGTAGGCCTTGATGCGGTCAAGAATGGTCGACATGGTCAGCTTCCTTCCGGCCGGTTCCTTTGGCTGGCGGCCGGGGGTTTCACACCCCCGGACGCCCGTGGGATATTTGGGCCACATTGAAGGCCGGGTCCAGTGTGGGTTTAGCCTTTGGGCATGCGGAAGGGAAGCCTCAGGCCGCCCAGTCGATGGGGGGCTGACCTTGGGCGATGAGCCAGCGGTTCGTGGCCGAGAAGGGGCGTGAGCCAAAGAAGCCGCGATGGGCCGAGAGGGGTGAGGGGTGGGGACTGTGCACAAAGAGGTGGCCGTCGCGGGGCAGGCGCGTGCAGAGAGTTTGGGCGGGTGCGCCCCACAGAAGGAAGGCTTTGGGACCATCGCCGGCAAGGGCGGCGAGGATTTGCGTGATGAGGGGCTGCCATCCCCAGTCTTTGTGGCCGTTCGCCTGATTGCAGGGCACGGTGAGGGCCGTGTTGAGCAGGAGCACCCCTTGCGCCGCCCAAGCCGTGAGGTCACCGTCGGGCTTGGTTTGGCCGATGTCGGTGGCCAGTTCGGTGAGAATGTTTTTCAAGGAATGCCTCGGCGGCGCGTCCTTTGGGAAGGAGAACGCGAGCCCGGTGGCACGGCCGGGGGTGGGGTAGGGGTCTTGGCCCAGGATCACGACGCGGGTTTTGTCGCGCGGGGTGAGCCGCAGAGCGCGGAACGGGTCGGCGGGTTGCCAGGCCGGTGCTTGTGCGAGGCGGTCGCGCAGGGCGGGCCAGTCGGTGGTAAAGAAGGGCAGGTCGGCCCAAGTCCGGGGCGGGGCTGGGATGTCAGGCATTCGTCAGTCGGGCCAATGCCTCGATCTTGGCCTTTGCTTTGCCGGAATCCAGGCTTGCACGCGCGATTTCAACGCCTTCCTTGAGGGTCTTTGCGCGATCTGCCACCACGAGTGCCGCGGCGGCGTTCAACAGCACCGCGTCGCGGAAGCCGCCTTTGGCCCCATCCAGCAGTGCACGGAAGGCCACGGCGTTTTCGGCGGGGGTGCCGCCCTGAATCGCCTCGAACGGGTAGGCGGGCAGGCCTGCGTCTTCGGGGTGCACGGTGAATTCGCGGATCTCGCCTGCATTCAGTTCCACCACGGGCGAGGCCGCGACGATGGAAAGCTCATCCGAGCCGTCGCCGCCATGCACCAGCCATGCCTTTTCCGACCCAAGGGCACGCAGCGTCTCGGCCATCGGGCGGATCAGAGCGGCGGAAAACGCGCCGGTGAGTTGGCGTTTGACGCCTGCGGGGTTGGTCAGGGGGCCAAGGATGTTGAAGATGGTGCGGGTGCCAAGCTCCATCCGCACGGGCGCCACATGGCGGGTGGCGGGGTGGTGCATGGGGGCCATCATGAAGCCGATGCCGGCCTCATTCAGGCAGCGTTCCACAACTTCGGGGCCGACCATCACGTTAAGGCCCATCTCGGTGAGCGCATCCGCAGCGCCGGATTTGGAACTGAGGTTGCGGTTGCCGTGTTTGGCGACCGGCACGCCTGCGCCTGCGACGACGAAGGCTGTGGCGGTGGAGATGTTCAGCGTGCCCTTGCCGTCGCCGCCGGTACCGACGATGTCCATCGCCCCTTTCGGCGCGCGCACGGCGTTGCATTTGGCGCGCATCACGCTTGCGGCCGCGGCGTATTCATCCACCGTCTCGCCGCGTACACGCAGCGCCATCAGGAAGCCGCCCATTTGCGCAGGCGTTGCCGCGCCTTCGAAAAGCGCGGTGAAGGCGGCTTCGGCCTCTCCCCTTGTCAGGGGGCGGGAGGCGGCAATGCCGATCAGGGGTTTGAGGATGTCGCTCATGCTGGGACCTTTGCCTTGGCCGCATCAAGGAAATTCTTCAACAGCTGATGCCCGTGTTCGGAGGCAATGCTTTCGGGGTGAAACTGCACCCCTTCGATCCGCTTTTCGCGGTGCCGCAGGCCCATGATGGTGCCGTCTTCCAGCCAAGCGGTGACTTCAAGGCAGTCAGGCAGGGTTTTGCGGTCAACCACCAAGGAATGATAGCGGGTGGCTAGGAAAGGCGAGGGCAGGCCGCCAAACATGCCTTTTCCTTCATGGTGCATCGCGCCCATCTTGCCATGCACAATCTCGTGGCAGCGGACCACATCGCCGCCAAAGGCCTCGCCGATGGTCTGGTGACCAAGGCAGACGCCCAAAAGCGGCACATCGGCGGCAGCGGCGGCACGGGTCAGCGGGATGCAGATGCCAGCCTGAGCCGGATCACAAGGGCCGGGCGACAGGACAATCAGCTCGGGTTTGAGCGCAAGCGCCTCTTGCACTGTCAGCGCATCATTTCGCAGAACCTGCACATCTGCGCCCAACTCGCCCAGATAATGAACGAGGTTGTAGGTAAAGCTGTCGTAGTTGTCGATCAAAAGCAGCATGTTTTATGCAACCATATGTTTTTATTGTACATCGGTTTTTGCGAGAACGTCTGATACCCGCCAAAATACCCGCATTCTTCTTTGGTACCTTCGCCAGACAGCCCATATCGCCGAGACCTTGCAAAACTTATCGCTGAACCTGTCAGCACTGTAAACCGGCACTATGAGCAATGGGGGTGGCCCATTCGGGGCACGACAGCGCCTGACCGACCTCACCGCGCCGGTGGTGGTGCAACAAGGTCCGATAGTCATTGACAGCGCTTGGGCAGCGGGTACTTTTCCCAAAAGTCGAGTTAACCGGAGGAGTGTATGATGGCGCGACACCTGATCACGGCTTCGGCGCAGATGGGACCCATTTCGAAATCCGAAACTCGCAAAGACACCGTTGGCCGCCTGCTGTCTCTGATGCGCGAAGCACATGGTCGCGGGGCGAAGTTGGTGGTCTTTACCGAACTGGCGTTGACCACTTTTTTTCCACGCTGGTTGATCGAAGACGAGGCTGAGCTGGACAGCTACTATGAAACCGCAATGCCCTCGCGTGCCACTCAACCACTGTTTGACGAGTCTGCAAAGCTGGGGATCGGTTTTTATCTAGGCTACGCCGAACTTGTGGTCGAAGGCGGGGTAAAACACCGATTTAACACGTCAATTCTAGTCGATCAGACTGGCCGGATTGTTGGAAAATACCGCAAGGTGCACCTTCCGGGTTGGGCAGAACCGCTTCCAAACCGGCCCTTTCAACATCTGGAAAAGCGCTATTTTGAGCCCGGAGATCTTGGCTTTCCTGTCTGGCGCACGATGGGTGGCATCATGGGCATGTGCATCTGCAATGACCGTCGCTGGCCCGAAACCTACCGCGTTATGGGTCTGCAAGGGGTAGAGATGGTCATGTTGGGTTACAACACGCCCTTTGGCCACCTGAACAGCGAGCCGATGGACAGCCTGACCCTGTTCCATAACCACCTGTCGATGCAGGCAGGGGCCTATCAGAACGCAACTTGGGTCGTCGGCACAGCGAAGTGTGGCAATGAGGAGGGGTCGAAGATGGGTGGTCAGTCCGTCATTGTTGCCCCAAGCGGAGAGATTGTGGCGCAGGCCGTTACCGTCGAAGATGAAGTTATCACCGCGAAATGCGACCTCGATATGGGGCGCATGTATAAGGACACCGTTTTCAACTTTGCCCAGCACCGTCGGCCCGAGGCGTATACCCTCATCACCGAACGTGCGGGGGCAATTCTGCCGGAGTAGGCCATGACCACAGTTATCAAAGGCGGCACGATCGTCACCCATGACCGGACCTACAAGGCCGATGTGCTGGTTGAGGGTGGCGTGATTACAGCCATCGGGCAGAACCTTGTGGGCAATACCCTAATTGATGCGGAAGGCGCCTATGTGATGCCCGGCGGTATCGATCCGCATACGCATCTGGAGATGCCGTTTATGGGCACCTCCACCGCCGAGACGTGGGAGAGTGGCACCTTTGCCGCAGCAAGCGGTGGCACGACGATGATCGTCGATCACATTATTTCCAACCCGACTGACTTGCTGGGTCCGCTGGGGCTTTGGGAAGAAAGAGCCGCGCGTCAAGCCAGTATCGACTACGGCTTTCATATGTCGATAACTGGCTGGTCGCAGGAAGTCTGGGCGCAGATGGCCGTTTGCGTTGACCGTGGGGTGAACACATTCAAGCACTTCATGGCCTACAAGGGCGCATTGATGGTGAATGATGACGAGATGTACGCAAGCTTTTCGCGCTGCCGTGAGTTGGGGGCGATCCCGCTTGTCCATGCGGAAAACGGTGATCTGATCGCTGGTCTGCAACAGAAACTCCTGGCAGAAGGCAACCGCGGTCCCGAAGCTCATGCCTATTCCCGCCCTGCGACGGTCGAAGGCGAGGCCACAAACCGGGCGATCATGATCGCAGATGCGGTGGGAGTGCCGGTCTACATCGTGCACACCTCTTCTGAAGAGGCGCATGAGGCCATTCGTCGCTGGAAACAAGCAGGCACGCGGGTCTGGGGCGAGCCTTTGGTACAGCATCTGCTGTTGGACGAGGGTGAATATGCCAATAAAGACTGGAATTATGCTGCCCAGCGGGTGATGAGCCCGCCGTTTCGCGACAAACGGCATCAGGACAGCCTTTGGGCAGGACTTGCAGCAGGCACGCTATCGGTGGTGGCGACTGACCATTGCGCCTTTACCACCCAGCAAAAGCAGATGGGGCGCGGCGATTTCACCAAGATCCCGAATGGCACAGGGGGTCTGGAAGACAGGCTTTCGCTCTTGTGGACGCATGGCGTCGCGACCGGGCGGATCACGATGAATGAATTCGTGGCTGTCACCTCGACGAACATCGCGCAGATCCTTAACATTTACCCCCAAAAGGGTGCGATTTCTGTGGGCGCGGATGCCGATATCGTTGTCTTCGACCCGGCCGCCAGCAAGACCATCTCTGCCACTACCCAAAAATCTGTGATTGATTACAATGTGTTCGAAGGATTCACCGTCACGGGCCTACCTCGCTACACGCTGTCGCGCGGCACGGTACTTTGGGGGCCGAACGGTGGGCAGCCACAGCCCGGCCATGGGCGGCATTTGAAGCGCACCCCCAACCCACCCATTTCGCGAGCCTACTCGCAATGGCGCGATCTTATCGCCCCGCGTGCCGTCGTGCGCGACGAAAGCCTGATGCCAATCGGGGTCTAGCACCTATGGTTGGGTGATAGGGTTTCGTCGCCACAGGACACCCCTCTTAAGGATCGCGTTTGCGATTGTGACCAGGCTACTGGCAAAAGCGGCAATTACCACCTTGTGCAGCTGGCCACTGATTTTGATCTGCTGTCAGGCTGCTAAAGCCTGCCTGCCATTGCTTCAATCGGAATGTGGAGACCCGATGGCACGGTTTCATGGGTCATGTTCCACCAGATGATTGGGAGGCGCGTGATTTTACCACTGTTTATGGAGATCAGGTCGCGGGCTGCGAGAGCTTTGGAGGACGGTTGGCGTGGCGGTTTGGGGTTTCGGTGGCGTCTGCAGTGCGGATTGGCCAGCGGCAGCGCCTTAATGTAAGTCAGACACGCTCTGGCGACACATAGACGTTATTTTGGAGGCGCTTGGAGTTAACCTACCCAGTTGCCACAAGGCTGATGCACCAAGCTCACCAAGAGGCGCGGCCTTTTTGCAGGTCGCGAACCGGACTGCGTCGGGAAAGCCGTGACGGGTTCGCAACTCTCTGCCGAACAGGTCGCCCCACATGCGCGTCTTAGCGTGCCAAAAGTGCGTCGATCTCTTGGCGGCTCGGCATGGCTGGGGCCGTGCCCGCGCGGGTGACCGAGATACCTGCCGTGGCGCAGCCAAAGCGCACCGCGTCGATCACGTTGCGCCCTTCGGACAAGGCGACGGCAAAGCCGCCGTTGAAGGCATCGCCTGCACCGGTGGTTTCCACAACCGGGCCGGCCGAGACAACCGGCACATGCACCGACTGGGTGGCGTCGTGGTAGAGCGCACCGTTTTCGCCCAAGGTGATGATCACCGCACCAACGCCTTTGGCCAGCAACGCGGCAGCGGCGATCCGCGCCTCGTCGACCGAGGTCACGGGCAGGCCGGTCAGCGCCTCGGCCTCGGACTCGTTGGGTGTCAGGAAGTCGCAGAGCGCGAGCATGGAGTCGGGCAGACTTGCCGCCGGGGCGGGGTTCAGGATGGTGGTCACACCTGCCGCCCGGGCAATCTGCAATCCGCGCAGCGTTGCCGGAATAGGCTGCTCAAGCTGGGTTATGAAAATTGCGGCTGATCCGATGAGATCAGCCTTTGCCTCGACATCCTCTGGCGACACCCGGCCTGCCGCGCCCGCAGCGACGATGATGGCGTTGTTCCCGGTGGACTGTTCGATAAAGATATAGGCCGCCCCTGTGTAGCTTTCGCCGTCAACCTTGACCTCGGGTTTGACACCCGCCTTGGCCCATGTTGCACGCGCGATGTCGGCAAAGGCGTCATTGCCCAAACGGGTGATGATATGGACAGACCCGCCCGCCATGGCCGCCGCCACAGATTGGTTTGATCCTTTGCCTCCTGGGCCCAGAACAAATGAATGGCCCAAGATGGTTTCACCCATCTTCGGTTGCCGATCTGCGCGATAGGCGGTGTCTGCGACGAAGATGCCAAGAACGACGATGGGTTTTTTGACGGATGCCATGGCTTATTCCTCGGGCCCGATCACACCTTTGCGCAGCAAGAAGCAGCCATAGAACCGCCGCTCGCCGGTCTGGATGACCGCATAGGCCTTGCGCGCGAGGTCATAAAAGGCAAAGCGTTCTATCGAAATCATCGGGCGCGGGCGGCCCTCGGCGGCGTCAATCTCGGCCTGAACTTCGGCCTGAACCGGGGGGATTGACCGGGCATCGCCGACGATCTCCATACGGCCGGCAAAGTCATCAACAAAGGTGTCCAGCGGCAGCACCGACAAGACCGCTTGCACGGCCTGCGCCGCCGTCAGGTTTTCCATGCGAAGAAGTTTGCCGGTGACCGTCGCCCGGGCCACAGATTCTGAGGGAAAGTTTGTGTCACAGATGATCAGCACATCCCCATGCCCCATAGCGCGCAAGCAGCCCAAGACCTCGGCATTCAGCCGATTGTCTATTCCTTTGAGCATGGTCGTTCCTCCCTAGATCCGTTGACCTGTAGCCTTGTCGAAAAGGTGCGACGCCGTGGCATCAGGTGCAAGGGTGATCGTGTCACCCGGCACGAAAGCCACACGATTGCGGAACACGGCTGTCAGGTCCCGCCCGGCAAGGCGCAGGATGACATGGGTTTCCGACCCGGTGGGTTCGATAACCGAGACAGTGCCGCTCAACCCTTGGTCCGCTTGGTGCAGGTGTTCGGGGCGTATGCCGTAGATCACCTCGCGCCCCTCATCCGCGCTGATGCCGGGCGGCAGCGGCAGGCGTGCGCCCAAGGCTTCGACCATGCCGCCTGCAATGCGCCCCTCGATGAGGTTCATCGAAGGGCTGCCGATAAACGCCGCCACAAAGACGTTGGCCGGGCGGTCATAGAGATCCAACGGCGCGCCGACCTGTTCAATGCGACCGCCCTGCATAACCACGATCTTATCGGCCATGGTCATCGCTTCGATCTGGTCATGGGTGACATAGACGGTGGTGGTTTTCAGCCGCTGGTGCAGCTCCTTGATCTCGGTGCGCATTTGCACGCGCAGCTTGGCGTCAAGGTTTGACAGCGGCTCGTCGAACAGGAACACCTGTGGATCCCGTACGATGGCCCGGCCCATGGCAACACGTTGGCGCTGGCCACCGGACAAGGCGCGTGGATAGCGGTCAAGATAAGGTGTCAGGCCCAGAATTCCGGCGGCATGTTCGACCTTGGTGCGGATCGCCTCTTTATCCATGCCGCGCATCTTCAAGGCAAAGCCCATATTCGCCGCCACGGTCTTGTGCGGATAAAGCGCATAGTTTTGAAACACCATGGCAATGTCACGTTCAGATGGCGGCAGGTTGTTCACCCGATTTGCGCCAATCATCACATCGCCGCCGGTCACATCCTCAAGCCCCGCGATCATGCGCAGCAAGGTCGACTTGCCGCAGCCGGACGGGCCGACCAGCACCACAAAGGCACCGTCTGGGATGTCGAGATCAAGCCCGTGAATGACCTGCAAACCACCATAGCTTTTGCGCAACGCGCGGATCGTCACTTCGGCCAAACGCTTGCCCCCCTTGAAGCCTGTTAAGATTTCTAACCGCACAGGACCGGCTCTGTCCATCCGCTGACCATACTAACATGTTAGAATCTTGACAGAGCCTTATAGCCTTGCGAAGCTGACCTTGGGGAAGCTGCTGTGCCGGGGACTAGGAGACCCCGAAGCCTTTTGTTGAGCCCAAGACCACGCAAGATTTCGGCCGAGGGCTGGCACCGCAAGAAACACCAAAATCAGAAACACCAAAACAGAAACCAGACCCGAGGCGGGAAATCCGATCCGGGCATGTTCCAAAGGGAGAAGCTATCTTGAAGGTTGATCTGTACGAGGCCATGTCACGGGCCAAACTCAGCCGTCGCCGCATGCTGCAGGGTTCGGCAGCCTTGGGCGCCATGGCTGCCATGCCAACGGTCATGGGTTATGGCCCGGCCATGGCACAAGATTCGGTGCGTGCTCAGATTCTGGCGATTCCGGGCGTGGGCAATGGCAGCCCGACCGATGCCGATTGGCAAAAGGTTGGTGAGCTGTGCCTTGGCGCCACCAAAGCGAACGTTGCGGAAGGTGAGTTTGCTGGCGTCGAGTTGACCTTCATGGGTCTGAACAACCAGAACCTGCACAACCTGTTGTTCCGAGGCTTCCTCAAGCCATGGGAAACCTACACGGGTGCCAAGATCAACTGGATCGACCTTGCACAGGCCGACTATAACCCGCGTCTGCAGCAGGCTATCGCCACCGGAACCGTTGATTTCGACATCATCGAAATGGGTGCCCCCTTTGAAGGGGAGACCGCAGGCAAAGGGCTGCTGGACGAGATGCCGGATTGGGTTAAGACCCAGATTGAAGCAGACGATCTCGTGGGCTACCTCCAGCCCCCCGTCGGCACCTGGGATGGGAAATCCTACCGCATCACCATTGACGGCGACTGCCATACCTTCGCTTACCGTAAGGACTACTTCGGTGAGGGTGCCATCGGCGGAACCGAGGTTCCAAAGACCTGGCAAGAGGTCAATGCGGTGTCAAAGGCCCTTGTCGGCCAGACCGATCCGCTGACCGGTCTGCCGGCGCATGGCTATCTTGACCCGCTCAAGGGCTGGGGCGGCTTTGGTTTCTACTTCCTTGCCAACCGGGCCACGGCCTATGTCAAGCACCCCGACGACCGCGCTTGGCTGTTCGACCCCGACACTATGAAGCCCCGCGTCAACAACGAGGGCTGGGTGCAGGCCATTCAGGACGTGATGGATCTGATCGCAGCAGGGGCCTATCCGGCAGACCAGATCAACGCTGACCCCGGCACCACAGGCTTCTCGCAGTTCCTTGCGGGCACCGGCTCGATGCTGATGTGGTGGGGTGACATCGGATCGTCTGCCCGCACCTCCGACACCTCGGTCGTCGGTGATGTGGTGGGCTTCGGCATCAACCCGGGCTCCAGCCGCCGCTACAACTCGGTCGCGGGCGCTTGGGAAGAAACCGCGAACGAAGCACCGCTTATGGCCTACATCGGCTGGGGCATCTATGTCACCAACCGCGTGTCGGGCGACGAGCAGAAGCGCAAGGCAGCATGGTCGGCCGCAGCCCATCTGGGCGGCAAGGACCTGTCGCTTTGGACGGCAGCCTATCCGTCGGGCTTCCAGCCCTATCGCAACAGCCACTTCGACTATGACGAATGGGCCGCTGCGGGCTATGACAAGGACTTCGTTGCCGATTACCTCGGCTCGAACGCCGACAGCTACAACCACCCGAACGCCGCCATTGAACCGCGTATCCCCGGTATTTTCCAGTACTACTCGGTTGCCGAGGATGAACTGGCCAAAGGCTACGCCGGTCAGTACGCATCGGCTCAGGAAACGGCCGATGCCATCGCGGCAGCTTGGGAGAAGATCACCGACCAGATCGGCCGCGACAGCCAGATTGCGCTGTATAAGGCCAGCTTGGGCATGTGATCGGCATAAGGGTGGTGGGGCAATCCCGCCACCCAATCTGTGATCTGTCGGTGGCGATGTTCCTTATCGCAACACCATAAAATCAAAAGCTGCGCAGGACTTGCGCAGCTTTTCTTCCCAAGCGAGGCAGTCTTGTGAGCAGTTCAGGCGATCTTTTGCACGTTGTCACCAATGACAGCATTTCGGCGGGTCGCAAGACTTTTGGCCGAGTGATGATTTGGGGATCAGGGGCGCTGATGTTACTGGTCGCGGCCGCGCAATTGCTGCAGTTTGCAGGCTCTGCCGAGTTTGGTTTCGAAAACTGGCGACCCACGCTTTATGCCTATATCACTTGGGCGATTTGCCTGTGCTGGGGGCAGGTCTTGCAGCACGGCGAACATGGCAAGCGCACGCTCTTTGTGCTGCCTGCGGCGCTCTTTGTGATTTCCCTGACCGTGTTTCCGCTGCTTTTTGGCATGATTATCGCGTTCTCCGATTGGAACCTGTCCAGCCCTGATGGCCGCTCGTTCAACGGTTTGGACAATGTGCGCCAGATGTGGGCCGATCCTTTCTTCTGGAACGCCATGATGAACATGGTTTGGTATGTGCTGGCGATCCTTGTGGAATATGCCATCGCCTTTGCCCTTGCGCTGGCTCTGAATGCCGAGATCCGGGCGCGCAAATTCTTCCGTGTGGCCTTCTTGTTGCCGCTGATGCTGTCGCCGGTGGCGGTCAGCTGGATGATCGGCAAATCCATGCTGGAACCGCGATTTGGCCCCATCGCCAGTCTGGGACGGGCCTTGGGCTGGGAGGAACCTTCGTTCTTTGGCAGTCCGTGGATTGCCAAGGCAACCATCATGGTGATGGACGCTTGGACCTTTATCCCGTTCATGATGATCATGATCTTGGCCGGCTTGCAGGCCATTCCCAAAGAGTTGAATGAAGCCGCCAAGGTGGACGGTGCCAATGGCTGGCGCGCGTTTTGGGAAGTGACCTTTCCGATGATGCTGCCGGTGTCGATCACGGCCATTCTCATCCGCATCATCTTCAAGCTGAAGCTGGCTGATATCGTCATCGCCGTCACCTCGGGTGGACCGGGCGGCGCGACGGATACGGTGACCAGTTTCATCTTCCGCGAATATCGTGACCGCTCGAACGTCGGCTACGGCACGCTTTTGGCCATGGTCTATCTTGTGGTGATCGTCATTGCGATGACATTGCTGATGAAACTGGCAGACCGCATTTCAAGGCCAAGAACATGACACAGACCCAGATCTTCCATGACAGCCCAGCAGACCGGGCCCACCGGGTCAAATGGTTCTCGGGGCGGTTGGCCGTCTATGCCCTTTTGGTCCTTTGGGCGTTCATCTGTCTCTTCCCGATCTATTGGACGCTGACCACCAGCTTCAAAATGGCACCCGACGTGATGAAGGGGAACATGGTGCCATGGGTCGATTTCACGCCAAAATGGCTGGGCTGGAAGTCGCTTGGCCTGTCGCCCGACACCTGGGGCAATGAAAGCACGGTGCGGGCTGAGTTTCTGAAACGCTTTGCCAATTCGGCGATCATTGCGGTGACCTCTTCGGTGCTGGCAGTGGCCTTGGGGTCTTTGGCGGCCTATGGCCTCAGCCGGTTCAGCTATAAATTCGCATGGATGCGCAACAGCGATATCTCGTTCTTCTTCCTGTCGCAGCTGATCTTGCCGCCCGTGGTCTTGGCGCTGCCGATGCTGGTTTTGTACAAAGAGTTGGCGCTGTTGGACACGCGGATCGGGTTGATCTTGCTGTACACGCTGTCGGTGCTGCCCATCGTCATCTGGATCATGCGCGATCAGTTTTCCTCGATCCCGACCGAGCTGGAAGAGGCGGCACTCGTGGATGGTTTGTCGATCTGGGGCGCTTTCGTGACCATCATTCTGCCCATCGCCCTGCCGGGGATGGTGGCGGCGTTCATCCTGTCTTTGGTCTTGACGTGGAATGAGTATTTCTTTGCCGCCCTTCTGACCTCGACCCATTCCAACACCTTGCCCGTCATGGTGGCCAGCCAGACTGGCAGTCAGGGGATTTCGTGGTGGTCGATGGCCGCTTTGGCTTGGGCGGCGATCTTGCCCTTGATCATTATCGGCGTGGTTTTGGAGCGTTACATCATCAAGGGCATGGCCGCAGGGGCGGTCAAGTAATGCTGAAGGGAATTGACCAGCGCCTGAGCGCGGAAATCGTGCATGTTCTGATGCTGATGGGGCATGGCGATGATCTGGTGATCTGTGATGTGAACCACCCTGCAGCGACGATTGCTGCTGAGACAACTTATGGCAAGCTGATCGATATGGCGGGCTGCGACATTGCCACCGGGGCTGCCGCGATCTTGTCGCTGATGCCGCTTGATACCTTTGTGCCCGCCCCGGTGGCGCGGATGCAGGTGGTGGGTGATCCGGGGGGCGTGGTGCCGATCTTCGCCCGCATGCAGGCTGTGGTGGACCGCGCCGAAGGCCGCGCGGTCACGATCCAACCTTTGGAGCGGTTTGCCTTCTACGAGGCCGCCAAGAAGTCCTTTGCCATCATCCGCACAGCGGATTCAGGGCCTTATGGCTGCTTCATCCTCACGAAAGGTGTGGTGGATTTGCCAGAGCTTTGATTGGGGCTTGGGTCTATCCCTGACACCTGCCGCAAATGGGCAAGTGCAAGTTGCACCCCGGCCTCGCCGAGCCACGCAGACAAGCTGCGTTATGGAAGGTTGTGCATGATATCGCGGGTCTGGGCATAAAGCCGCTTCCACAGCGGGTATTGCACGGCATAGGCCGGAACGGATTCTGGCTGAACCATCCGCTCGTTGGGGTTCCAACGGGCAATATCAGCTGGCTTTGTTGCACCGATGGCAACAGAGGCCAAAAAGGCATTGCCATAGCTGGCCCCGACCGTCTTTGCACAAACCTGCTGTGTCACGCCGCAAAAATCAGACGTCGCCTGCAGCCAAAGCGCATTCTTCGTGCCGCCGCCCACCGCCATCACCTGCGCCGGGCTGGCCCCCGCCTCGGCATAGGTTTCCAGAACATGGGCCGTGCCTGCGGCAATGCCTTCGACCACGGCGCGGAACATATCGGCGCGGGTATGGGTCAGGTTCAGCCCAAAGAACGCGCCGCGCGCATGGGGGTCATGGATCGGTGTCCGCTCGCCCGAGAAATAGGGCAGGCAGAGCAAGCCCTTGGCACCTTTCGGGCTGTCCTGCGCTTCGGCCACCAAGGTGGGGAAGTCGGTGTCGCGCGCCAGTTGGTCACGGAACCAATGAGTCAGTGTCCCCGAGGTGGCCAGACCTGCCATTGAGGCATGGGTGCCGGGGAACAGCCACGGCGCATACCACAGCCGCGGATCGCGCACGGGGTCAGCCGTGACCTGAATGATGAAGATGGTCGATCCGTACATCATCATCATCTGACCGGGATGCTGCACACCGACCGACACCGCCTCGGCCGCAGCATCAATGGTGCCGCAGGTGACGGGCGTGCCGATGGCAAGACCGGTCTCGGCGGCGGCCTCAGCCGTGACATGGCCCGCAATTTCGGTGGACCACATCAGACGCGGCAGCATTTCCAGCGGCAGGATATTGGGCGCCAGATCGGAGGTCCAATCCTGCAGGGCCACATCATAAAGCGGCGAGAAATTGGCGGCGGTATAGTGGTCGATCACATATTCGCCGGTCAGCTTCCACGTCAGATAGCTGGTCGAAGTCAGGACCATCGCGGTCTTGGCGTAAAGTTCGGGGTGGGTTTCCTTCAGCCACAGGATCTTGGGCCCCACCTGCTGGGAGGTCAGGGCATTGCCGCAGCGTCGGTGGATGGTGTCCGCGCCGATCCGGGCATTCAGTGCTGCGATCTGGTCGGTGGCGCGGGTGTCGACCCCATAAAGCACACCGTTCATCAAAGGTGCGCCCTTGGCATCCACGGGCAGCATGCAAGGGCCAATCGCCGAGGTGGCGACCGCCTTGATCTCGGTCGGGTCCAGCCCAGACTGCGCCAAAAGTGCGCGCGACAGAAAGACGAAATCGCCCCACCAATCCTCATCCGCGCGGTGTTCGGCCCAGCCTGCGCGCGGCACGATCATTTTGTGCGGGCGGCTGGCGCTGGCGATGATCTGGCCTTGGGCGTCCACCAGAACGCCCTTGGATTCGAAGGTACCGATGTCGATTCCAAGTGTGTGGGTCATCTTAGCGCGTCAGGGTCAGATCAGGGGTGATGGCGGAAAGTGCGGTGTCGAGGAGGGTAACAAGACCTTCAAGATCGGCAGGGTCAACCACCTCAAGCGCGGAATGCGAATAGCGCATCGGAAAGCCCACATCGAGGCAGGCCACGCCTTCGGTACCCATGAATTGAATGTAGCTCAGGTCAGTCAACGCGCCGGTATGGGCCGACCGCTGCAAAGGCAGGGCGGCGGTTTGCGCTGCCGCTTCCATCAGGCTCACAAGGGCAGGGTGGGGGATGACACCATTCAGGGTGCCACGGCCGTGGAAGGAATAAAGCGAGATCCCCGGCCCGCCACCCAACGTGACATCGCCGCGCGCGGTCATGTCGGGGGTGTCGCAGGCCAGCAGAAGGTCAATCTGAAGTGCAATCGCTGGGTTCAAGGCCGTCGCGGCTGGCAAGACGCCGCGCAGGTTGTATTCCTCTTGCACCGACCAGACGAAATGCACGGTGGGGCCGCGTTTTCCCTGCCGCGCCTCAACCAGTTTAAGCAGCGCCGCACAGCCCGCGCGGTCATCAACGGATGTGCCCGCGATGCGGCCATTCGCCAGCGCAAGGGCGCGCGGCAGATAGGTCACCGGTGTGCCGATGCGCACGCCTGCAGCTTCGGCCTCGGCCTTGGTGGCAAAGCCTGCGTCCACATAAAGATCGGCATAGGGCAGGACCTTGTATTTTTCATCCGGCCCGGTGGCGTGGTGGCTTTTGTTGGCGATCAACGCCGGCAGGTCGCCTTTGTCAGTGCACAAGACCACCGCTTGCGCAGGCAGCGCGCGTTCCGGCACGCCTCCAAGCCGTTCCAGCCGGATAAGGCCGTTCGCCTCGATCTTGCGAACGATGAACCCCAACTGGTCCATGTGGGTAAAGATCATCACCGAGGGCAGGGCAGGGTCACCGGGCAGCGTACAAGACAGGTTGCCCAACCGGTCCGAGCGATGGGGCAAGCCAAGGGCCTCAAGATGGGTCTTGATCGCCGTGGCCACGCGGGTTTCATAGCCCGCAAGGCCGGGGATCAGCATCAATTCAACCGTCAGATCGGCGACCGAAGGCAGGGTCATTTCCCCCCCCGCGCCGCGCGGGCGCGGGCCATGAAATCAGCCGCGCGGTCAGGGTCTACAGCGGCCCATGTGTCCCCGCCGTGCTTCAAGGCTGATCCCACGATGCAGCCGTCGGCCACCGCCAGCACATCGGCCACGGTGGCATGTTTCACCCCGGTGTTGGCCAGCACAGGCGTGTTGGGCAAGGCGCGCTTGACGCCTTCGAGATCGACCATGGCCGCGGCCTCGCCCGTAATCGCGCCTGAGACCAGCACCGCATCGGGGATCGAGGAAAACACTGCCGAGCGTGCCCGATCCGGCAGCGGGCGGCGGTCAAGGCTGTCGGCGAATTCGGCCGAGACATTGTAGAGCCGCGCCACACCGCCCGCGCCAAGCCGATTGGCATAGCGCACAGCCGCGCCCGCGTCCGGGGCCCAGATGCCCATGTCCGAGGCATAGGTGCCGGTGAAAATCTCGCGCACGAACCGCGCACCCGTGGCCGCGGCCACGGCAAAACTGGACTGCGGGTCCCAAAGCACATTGACACCAAAAGGCACAGTGATCTCATCGCGCAGGCGGCCAATCACATAGGCCATGGTGGCCGAGGTGGCCGTGTCGACCTTCAATTCATAGGGACGGTCGTTTTCGTTGCCAAACATCACCGCATCAAACCCGGCGGCTTGCAGGGCGTGCAGATCGGCGCGGGCGTTGGCCAGAATGCCTTCGACGCCGCGGTCAGCATCATACAGCGGCGCGCCGGGCGACGCGCCCAAGTGTACCATGGCAATGACCGGTTTGTTGGCCCCGAAAACGTCTTGAAAGCGCGACATCTGTTCCTCCCTGATACATGACACGCTATCGCGAAAAATATTGGACGGAAAGCAGGATCATACTAGCATGCCAGTAGATTTGGGAGAACGCAGATGCTGGCAACACGACACTGGGACCGACTGGGCAATGGCGGTCTGACGTTTACGGAATTGGGCTTTGGTGCTGCGCCCATCGCCAATCTGTATCGGGCGATTTCGGACGATGACGCATATGCCGTGTTGACCGCCGCTTGGGACGCAGGTCTGCGCTACTTCGACACTGCGCCGTTGTATGGCTATGGGCTTTCGGAAACCCGCTTGAACCGGTTTTTGCGCGAGAAACCGCGCGAGGACTATGTGCTCTCCACCAAGATCGGCCGTCTGTTGCGGGTGTCAGATGCGGCGTCGCGCGATGGGATCGGCAAGTGGTTCGACATTCCCACTCGGGTGGGGGTCTATGACTACGGCTATGACGCGACCATGCGCTGTCTGGAGATTTCGCTGGAACGGCTGGGTGTGGACCGGGTCGATATTCTTTATGCCCATGATCTGGATGTGTTCAATCACGGCACGGCTGCGGCGTTGCAAGAGCGCTTGGATGAGTTCATGGCGGGCGGATATCGCGCGCTGTTGGATCTGCGCGATCAGGGGGTCATTCGGGCGTTTGGTGCCGGTGTGAATGAATGGGAACCCTGCCAATGGATGCTGGAGCGGGGGGATTTCGACATTTTCCTGCTGGCCGGGCGCTATACCTTGCTGGAACAAGAGGCGCTGCAAAGCTTTCTTCCCATGGCCACCTCGCGGGGCGTTGGGGTTGTGGTCGGCGGGCCTTACAACTCGGGCGTCTTGGCCACCGGGCCAAAACCCGGCGCGTTTTACAATTATGATCCAGCCCCCGAATGGGTGTTGAAGCGCGCTGGGCAGTTGCAAGAGGTCTGCGCGGCCCATGGCGTGCGGCTGGTGGATGCCGCGTTCCAATTCCCGCTGCGCCACCCGGCCGTGGTGTCCGTCATTCCGGGTGGGCAGGGTGTGTCCGAGATGGCCGCGAATGTTGCAGCCGCAACCGCTGTGATCCCCGATGCGCTTTGGCAGGACTTGAAAGCGCGGGGCCTGATGCGCGCTGACGCTCCGGTCTGATCAACCGCCGTAAAGGGCGGCCGTCACGATCCGCGTGGCGGCTGCGGCATCTTGGGTCGCCTGCGCGCGGGCCAGTGCTTCGTTGCCAGCAAGGTCTGCTGCGATCTGGCGTAGCCGGTCGGTCACGGCGATATTGGCCCGCGCCTCACCCACCGGGTCGGTGCCGCCATGATCGGGGAAGGTGTCAAAATAGATCACCCCGTCATAGCCTGCCCGGCCCAGCGCCACGAACAGCTCCACCGTCTGCACCGGATGGACCGACCCCGCGATCAGCCCGTCATCGCGCTTGCCATAGCCATCGTTCAGGTGGACCCCCAAAATCCGGCTGTGGCGCGCGGCCAGCATCGCGGCGCGCGCGGGCATTTCCCCGGCAAAGAGCATGTGGCAGAAATCCAGCGTAACGCCGGTATTGGCGCGGCCCACCTCGGACAGGGCCAGAAGGGTGGTGGTCATGTCCGGCATCACCACATGGGCGCGGGGCTCGTTCGGTTTGTATTCAATGGCGATGTCGATGGTGGGGTTATGGTCGGCCACTTCGGCAATCGCGGCGATGCTGTCATCCCACATGCGGGCGTAATCGGCCTGAAAGCTGTAGTCGAAGCCGTCTTGCCCCAGCCAAAGCGTCATCAGCCGTCCACCCATCTCGGCCAGCGCGTCAACGCCGCGCTTGGTCAGATCAATCGCGGCACGGCGCACATTGGGGTCAGGGTTGCTGAAGGCGCCCAGCCGAAAGCCGGGGTCAGTGTAGTAGCGCATGGCTAGACCGTTTAGCGCCATTCCATTGTCCGCCAGCAGACGCGACAATTCCGCCGGGGAATGATGGTCGAAATGGTCGGGAAAATTGAGATCTGCCGCATCCAGCCCGCCAACGCGCCCCGCCGCCGCAATCATCTGGGCCACCGTATCGCCTTTTTGCTTGAAAGCATTCAGCCGGGTGGCATAGCGCGGGCGATTGAGCAGGGTCATGACTGTCCTTGGGTCAAGAAAAGGTCGGGCCGCTCACGTTCAAGCGGCTGCAGATAGGTCAGCAACTGACGAAGATGGTGCTGCACCGCATGGCGCGCCGCCAGCGGATTGCGCGCCTCAAACGCAGCGAGGATCGTGCGATGTTCGTCAAGCGTGGTCTGCAATCGCCCCTCAACCGGCAAGATCAACTGGCGCGCCCGGTGCACGTTCAGCCAAGCGGTCTGCGACACATGGGGCAGCCGGGGAAAGCCGGTGAAGGACAAGATCATATCATGCATCTGCCCATCCAACTGCATGAACCCTTGCTGATCGGCGTCTGACACCAGCGCCTCTTGCATCAGCAAGTTGCGACGGAGCTCGCGCAGTTGGTCATCGGTGATCTGTGTCGCCACCAGCTCTGCCGCGGCCATTTCGATGGCCTCACGAATGAAAGAGCCTTCCCGGATATCGGTCATCGACAATCTGGTCACGAATGTGCCTGCCTGCGGCACGACATCAACCAAACCATCGGTCGCAAGGCACGCGACGGCATCGGCAACCGGGCTGCGCGAGACGCCCAGAAAATCGCAAATCTCAGGCTTTCGGATGATCTCGCCCGGCCGATAGGCCAGCGTCAGAATGGCGTGCTGCAGGCTTTGATACACACGATTGCCCAACGTCCCCTTGAACCGGTCAAGCGGCAAGAGCCGAGTCGCTCCATTCAACTCTTGTGATCCAGACTTGGGTTCCTGTAGCATGCTAACATGTTAGGCCTGACGATCCGCCTGTCAAGAAACTGCGCGGGCGGCCGCAAGAATAAGGGTGACGTTATGGCAGATGCTATTATCCGATTGCATGCGATTGACAACCTTGTCATCGCACTGACCGATTTGCCCAAAGGCGCGACGACTGCCGGTTTGGGCGTGGCGCTGCCCGGCGCGGTTCCGCGCGGCCACAAGATTGCGGCTTGCGCGATCGCCAAGGGCGAGACGGTTTTGCGCTATGGTCAGTCGATCGGTCAGGCGACGGCAGATATTCCGGCGGGCGGGCATATTCACAGCCATAACCTTGGTATGGGCCCGCACAGCACCGACTATGCCATCGGCCAGCATGCCACGCCGCTGCCGCCTTTGGCGGAACGCACCTTTATGGGATATCACCGCTCGGATGGGCAGGTTGGCACGCGCAATTACATCGGCATTCTGACTTCGGTGAACTGTTCGGGGTCGGTGGCGCGGTTCATTGCCGAGGCGGCCGAGAAAGACCCGATCCTGTCGTCGATGCCCAATATTGATGGGTTTGTGCCCATTGTTCATAACTCTGGCTGCGGTATGTCGGGGGTGAATGAGGGTTATGACACCCTGATGCGCACGCTGAAGGGTTATGCCCGCAACGCCAATTTCGGCGGTATCTTGTTGGTCGGTTTGGGATGCGAAGTCTTGCAAGTGCCCGATCTGGTAGGGCAGGGCCGACTGCGCCCCGATGGCAATTTTCGTTACATGACCATTCAAGGCACCGGCGGCACGCGGGCCACCATCGCCAAGGGGCTTGAGGTGTTGCATGAGATGGCAGAGGTGGCGGCCAAGGTCGCGCGCGCGCCTGCGCCGGTGTCAAAGCTGATCATTGGCCTGCAATGCGGCGGGTCTGATGGCTATTCCGGGATCACCGCCAATCCAGCTTTGGGTGTGGCCAGTGACATGCTGGTCCGCATGGGGGGCACGACGATTCTGTCGGAGACGCCCGAAATTTACGGTGCCGAACACCTGCTGACCCGCCGCGCGGTCAGCACTGAGGTGGGCGAAAAGCTGATTGAGCGCATCAAGTGGTGGGAACACTATACGGCGATCAACGGTGGCGAGATGGACAACAACCCAAGCCCCGGCAACAAGCGCGGTGGGCTGACCACCATTTTGGAAAAGTCGCTTGGGGCTGTGGCCAAGGGGGGCACTGCGCCTTTGGCCGGGGTCTACAAATTCGCCGAGCCGATCACCACGCCGGGCTTTGTCTATATGGACAGCCCCGGCTATGACCCTTGCTCGGTCACCGGCCAGATTGCCAGCGGTGCCACCATGATCGTGTTCACCACCGGGCGAGGCTCGGTTTCCGGCTACAAGCCCAGCCCTTGCATCAAGCTTGCCACCAACAACGAAATGTATCAGCGGATGGCCGAGGATATGGACATCAACTGCGGGGACATCATCGACGGTGTGAGCATCGAGGCGAAAGGTGCTGAAATCTTGGAGAAAATCATCGCGGTGGCCTCGGGCGAACAAACCTTGTCCGAAGAGCTTGGCTTTGGCGGGGCCGAGTTTGTACCGTGGCAGTTGGGCGCGGTGATGTAATCAGGCGAGCCTATAGAACTGTCGCGCGGTGTTGCGGTAAATCTGGCGCTGTTCGTCATCGCTGAGCTCTGCGATCAGCTGGTCCACGATCTCCACCCATGCAGGATAGGTGATTGCAAGGGTCGAAACGGGCCAGTCGCCGCCAAACATGAGCCGCTTGGGGCCAAAGGCATCCAGGGCCACATCGAGATAGGGGCGCAAGGTTTCTGCGGTCCAATCGGCGGCGGCTTCTGTGGCGACACCTGACAGCTTGCACACCACATTGTCCCGCTTTGCCATGTCAAACATCTGATCGGCCCAAGGCTGCATAAGGCCCGCCTTGATACCGGGCTTGGCGATATGGTCGAGAACGATCAAGGTCTTTGGGCAGGCATCTGCCAAAGCGATGGATGCCTGCAACTGCCAGTGCTTGATGCACATGTCGAAAGACAGGCTGTAATCTGGCAAGGCTTTAACCCCCGCAATGAAATCGGGCTGCAGGCAAAAATCTGCGTCGGGTTCGTCTTGATAGATCCGCCGCGCGCCCTTGACCTTGTCCATCGCAGTGAGGCTCTCAAGGTGCGGACGCACGGCGTCGCCCTGTTCAAGCGGCGCGTGGCACACCATCGCGGCAATGCGGGGGTCGGCTTTGGCTTGCTCCAGAACCCAGCGCGCCTCATCCAGCGATTGATGGGGTGCGGCGGCACATTCCAGGAACACCATGGACTCAACAAGCACAGGGCCTGTTGCGGCTTGAAAGTCGCGGAGCAGGAAGGCTTGATCCAGCGGGCCTGACAGCCAAGGGTAGGTCAGGTGCTTGGGGTCCCAAAGGTGCAAATGGCTATCGATGATGGGGAAATTTGGCATGCGCTGTCCTGTGGTTTGCCGAAATGCAGCGAATGCTACACATTTGGCACCGCCCGCGATAGCCGCCGGCTGGCCTTTCCCTTGTTTTGATCGCAGTGGCGACAGCGTCTTCGGGGTGCATCACAGGGTTGCCTCTGGTGCAGATGATCCTAATGATGCAGCCGTGTTGGTCGTCAGCCTGATCTTGGCCAACCGACGCGTTATCATGACCTCCGGCGCGCCCATCATGCGCCGGGCCAATCTTAAGCCGAGGCGCGAAATGCCCCAAACCACCGTTCTGACCGTTGGCAGCCTGCACTATGACATCATGGTCAAGGCCGATCATCTGCCGCGCAAAGATGAGACCTCTGTCGGGTCTCGCTGGTATCCAAAATTCGGGGGCAAGGGGGGAAATCAGGCGGCCGCTGTCGCCCGCGCGAGCGTGCCCAGCCGCATGTTCGGGGCCGTGGGCGAGGATGATTTTGGCACGTTCCTACGCCGGGCCTTGCGGGGGGCGGGGGTAGAGGATGGTTTTGTCACCACCCTTTCGAGCGTTGGCTCGGGAATGAGCGTGGCGATCATGGACGCCGAGGGCGATTATGCGGCCACCATCGTGTCAGGGGCCAATCTGCAATCTGATCCTGCTGCCTTGGCTGACCCAGCCCTTTGGTATGACATTGGCCTGTTGATCTTGCAAAATGAAGTCACCGATGCGCTGAACATCGCCGCCGCCCGCCAAGCCAAGGCGCGCGGGATCCGGACCATTCTGAACGCTGCCCCTGCGCGTGACTTGTCGGACGACCTGATCGGCTTGATCGACATTTTGGTGGTCAATGCCGTCGAGGCCGAGATGATGGGGGCAAAGCCCGTGGACAGCCTTTCCAGCGCCGCCCATGCTGCCAAACAGCTTGCCTTACGCTTCCCTGCGGTGATCGTGACGGCGGGCAGCAAAGGTCTGGCGGCGGTGGATGTAGACGGGCAGGGCTTTGCCGTGCCCGCCGAGAAGGTCAAACTGGTGTCCAGCCACGGTGCAGGCGACGCATTTATCGGCGCGCTTTGTGCCGCTTTGGTGCAGTCAAAGTCTCTGCACGAGGCTGCCAAAGCCGCCTCACACGCCGCCGCCTTGCATGTGAGCATGCAAGACTAAGGGGATCGCGCCCCAAAGACCTCGCCGCGCTTGGCTGGACCGTCGGGCTTACTCGAGGTCGGCGATCACGGCTTGGCGCTGCTGGCCAAGGCCCGCAATCCCAAGTTCGACGACATCCCCGGCTTTCAGGTAATGCGGCGGCTTTTGGCCCAGCCCCACGCCGGGCGGGGTGCCGGTGGAGATCACATCGCCGGGATGCAGCGTCATGAACTGCGACAGATAGCTGACCAGATGCGCCACGCCGTAGACCATCGTCTTGGTCGAGCCGTTCTGATAGGTTTTGCCATTCACCGTCAGCCACATGGGCATGTCTTGCGGATCGGCCACCTCATCGCGTGTCACCAGCCATGGCCCGATTTGGCCAAAGTTGTCGCAGGATTTGCCCTTGGTCCATTGGCCGGAACGTTCGATCTGAAAGGCGCGTTCTGACACGTCATTTGTCACGGCATAGCCTGCCACATGGTTCAGCGCCTGCGCTTCGGTCACGTACTTGGCGCGGGTGCCGATGATGACAGCCAGCTCCACCTCCCAGTCGGTTTTCTCGGATCCGCGCGGAATGATGATGGGGTCATTGGGGCCGCAGATGGCCGATGTTGCTTTCATGAAGATGATGGGTTCCGGCGGCACGGTGGCGCCGGTTTCGGCGGCATGGTCGGAATAGTTCAGACCGATGCAGATGAATTTTCCCGTGCCTGCCACGCAAGGGCCAAGCCGGGTTCCGGGCGGCACAACGGGCAGGGTGCTGGCATCAATTCCGCGCAGCATCGCGATGCCCGCATCCGACAGCACATGCCCGCCGATATCAGGCACCAGACCGGTCAGATCCCGAATCGTGCCGTCCTTGTGCAAAAAGCCGGGCTTTTCCGCGCCCAAAGGACCATGCCGCAAAAGTTTCATTTCCGTCTCCTCAGATGTTGGCCCAGCCGCCATCAATGATATGGGCGACGCCGGTCGTATAGGTGCTTTCATCGCTGGCCAGATAGACCACAAGGGCGGCAATCTCTTCGGGCTGGCCGATGCGGCCAATGGGCTGGCGGGCGATGAACGCCTTGCGGGCGGCCTCATAATCGCCGGTGTCGCGCAAGCGCTGTTCCAACGAGGGGCTTTCCACTGTGCCGGGGCAGATCGCGTTGCAGCGGATGCCCTTGGTGACGAAATCAGCGGCGATCGCTTTGGTCAGGCCAATGACGCCTGCCTTGGTGGTGCCGTAAACAAAGCGGTTGGGGGCTGCGATGACCGAAGAGGCGACCGAGGCCATGTTGATGATCGAACCCGACCCTGCTGCCAGCATCCCCGGCAGGAATGCCCGGCACATGCGATACATCGCCGTCATGTTCAGATCGAGCGAGAAGGCCCATTGGTCCTCATCACAGTCAAGGATCGTGCCAGCCGCGACGAAACCCGCGCAGTTGAAAAGCACGTCGACGGGCCCAACCGCGGCGACAGCGGCCGCGATCGAGGTTGGGTTGCGCACGTCCAAAACGCGGGTTTGCAGGCCTTCTTTGGCCAATTCTGCCAGCGCCGCTTCGTTCACATCCGTGGCGATGACATGCGCGCCTTCGCGCGCCATAGCCAATGCAGACGCCCGGCCAATGCCTTGGCCTGCCGCCGTCACCAGTGCCGTTTTCCCTTGCATACGTCCCATGGTCTTTTCGCGCCCTTTGTCCTGTCAGGCCCCATCAGACCGGCACTGATGCCAAGCCGATGGGTGTGAGGCCTCTGTCAGATCAGGTTTGGGTCCTGATCGCTCAACTTTCCGGATCACGGTTATCAACCAGAAACGTGGTGGATAACGCAATGGATCCTTATTCTTTTGGCCGTCCCAGAATGGCCATGCCTTTTGGTGAAGGCCCGTCTTTGCGTGCATAGCTTTGCACCAAGCTTCCCCGATTTGCGCCCTGATGGCACGGCTGATGATGAGGGCGACTGCCTTCAACAGCCCAAATTCGTAGCCAGGGACATCTGAGTTGTAAAGCGCAGACGGCGATGCCCTCGATCTCGCACTCCGGCCCCCTCTTTTGGTCCGACACAAGACGCGGTCCCAGGCACGGCGCGACAGAAATTTTGTGCCGTTTCATCGTAAACCGCTTGAAGGCGGCTTCCAGATTGCTCAGGATCAGGACAGCAACGCGGCACCGCAAGCCATGTTGCCTTTTGCAATGGAGCCGCAAGATGCGATACCACAAGCCAACAAGCTTTGCGGACGCGGCGGCGATTGCCGCTGCTGCCACAGGAACCCTGCGATTTTTGGCCGGAGGGACGGATATTCTGGTGCAAATGCGCGCCGGAATGGTTCAGCCCGATGATCTGATTGACCTGAAAAACATCCCCGATGTTGACCAGATCCGCCAGACGCCCGACGGGGGCTGGCGCATTGGTGTCGCCGTGCCGGGCATCGTTTTGGGCGCACATGGGGGGCTCACAGGTGACTGGCCCGGCGTGGTTGAGGGGATGAACCTGGTCGGTTCGACCCAGGTGCAGGGTCGCGCAACGTTGGCGGGTAACCTGTGCAACGGCTCGCCGGCGGCAGATTCGGTGCCGGGGATGATCGCGGCAGGGGCAAAGGTTGCGGTGACGGGGCCAAACGGCAGCCGGGAAATCCCGGTGGAACAAATCCCCGCGGGGCCGGGGCGGATCAATCTGGCCAAGGGTGAAGTGATTTCGGCCATCATCTTGCCGCCGCGTGGCAAGCATGGCGGGGATGCCTATCTGCGCTTTATCCCTCGCACCGAGATGGACATTGCCGTGGTGGGCTGCGCGGTCAACCTGCGGCTTGAAGGCGACACGATCATCGAGGCGCGGGTGGCACTGGGGGCGGTGGCCCCGACGGTGATCCTGTCCGAGGCAGTCGCAAAGGCGATCATCGGAACCACGCTGGACGCCTCGGCGCTGCAAGCGCTGACATCGGCGGCGGAAGCCAGTGCAAAACCGATTTCCGACAAGCGCGGCACGGCGGAGTTCCGCACCGAAGTTGTGGGCGTTTTGGCCCGACGGGCGGCAAAAATCGCCTATGACCGGGCGAAAGGGCAAGGCAAATGACCAAGATTCATGTGACCACCACTGTCAACGGCGATCCGGCGGAATTCCTCGCCGATCCGCGCGAGACCCTTTTGGATGCGCTGCGCGACCAGCTTGGCCTGACTGGCACCAAGGAAGGCTGCGGCACGGGCGATTGCGGGGCTTGTTCGGTGATCGTGGACGGTGTGCTGGTGTGTTCCTGCCTGATGCTGGCCGCCGAGGCGGAGGGCAAGAAGGTGGAAACCATCGAAGGCATGGCGGGCGACGAGTTGCACCCGCTGCAGCGCAAGTTCATCGAACATGCCGCCCTGCAATGCGGGTTCTGCACGCCGGGCATCTTGGTCGCCGCCAAGGCGCTGTTGGAGCGCAACCCGGATCCGACTGATACCGAAATTCGCTATTGGCTGGCCGGGAACCTGTGCCGCTGCACAGGCTATGACAAAATCATCCGCGCCGTTCAGGACGCGGCAGCAGAGATGCGGGGGGCTGCGTGATGGCGAAGGATGAGCTGAAGACAGGCTACAAACTGATCGGCACCCGCCCCAACCGCCCTGATGGGCTGGACAAGGTGACAGGTCGTGCACGCTATGGCGCAGATTTCTCGCTTCCCGGCATGCTTTGGGCCGCCGTGGTTCGCTCGCCCCATGCCCATGCGCGGATCAAGAAGATCGATGTCTCAAAGGCATTGGCTTTGGACGGGGTCAAGTCTGTGGTGACACGGGCCGATCTGCCCACGGGTCTTTCGGGCGAGGATCTGAACCTGCAAGACAACACTCTGGCAGGCGACAGGGTGCTTTATGACGGCCACGCGGTTGCGGCTGTGGCGGCAACCTCGGCGCTTTTGGCGCAAGACGCGGCGCGGCTGATTGAGGTGGAATATGAGCTTTTGCCGCATGTGACCGATGTCGACGCGGCGATGGCGCCGGGTGCCCCGGTCATTCGTGAGGGGGTGGCCGATTACTCGGTTCCCGAAGGGATGCATCCCAACGTTGCGCGATATATGGAGTTTGGGCACGGCGATCTTGAGGCGGGCTTTGCCGCTGCCGACATCGTGCGCGAGCATACCTACAAAACCGAAGCCACCCATCAAGGCTATATCGAGCCGCACGCCTGTGTCGGCCAGATGGGTGAGGACGGGCGCGGTGAGATGTGGGTCTGTACGCAGGGCCACTGGTATATTCGCCGGATGTGCGCCTCGGTTTTGGGGATTGAGGCGGCGAACCTGCGGGTGACGCCCTCGGAGATTGGTGGCGGCTTTGGCGGCAAGACCACGATCTTTATGGAACCCTTGGCCTTGGCGCTGTCGAAAAAAGCGGGAGGGCGTCCGGTGAAGCTGGTGATGACACGGTCCGAAGTGCTGCGCGCGACGGGCCCAACCGCCTCGGCCTCGATGGATGTCAAACTGGGCATGAAGCGTGATGGCACAATCACGGCTGGTCAGGTCTTTTTCCGCATGCAGGGCGGGGCCTTCACCGGCATGTCACCGATTGGCGAGGCGCTGCCTTGTGCCTTTGCCTGCTATGACATTCCAGCCCTGAAACACGAGGGGGTTGAGGTCATCGCGAACCGACCGAAGGCGGCAGCCTATCGTGCGCCGGGCTCTCCGATGGCGGCTTTTGCGGTGGAAAGCCTTGTTGATGAGATATGCCGCGAATTGAAGCTCGATCCGATCGAGGTGCGGCTCAAGAATGGTGCGAAGAACGGGTCAAAGTCCAGCTATGGTCCGGTCTACAATGTCATCGGACTTCAGGAAACGCTTGAGGCTGCCAAGGCGCATCCGAACTACAAGGTTGCGCTGGGCCCGAACCAAGGGCGGGGTGTCGCCTCGGGCTTTTGGTTCAACCATGGCGGCGAAACCTCGGTGTCGCTGGCAGTGGGCGAGGATGGGACGGCAACCGTCTCCATCGGCACCCCCGATATTGGCGGCAGCCGGGCCTCGATCGGGCTGATGGTGGCCGAGTTCTTGGGCATTCCTTATGAAAACGTCCGGGTGAACGTGGTGGAAACCGGCGCGCTGGGCGTCAATGAGCCGACGCATGGCAGCCGGGCGACCTTTGCCAGTGGCAAGGCGGCGGTGGAGGCCGCGCGGCAGGCGGTTGGCGAGATGTGCCGCCGCGCAGCCGCAGATTGGGGCATCGACCCCGAGGCGGTGGAATGGAAGGATGGGGCCGCCCATCCCGCCGGGCCGAACGCGGGCAAATTCCCGCCCATGTCCATCGGCGAGATCGGTGGCAAGATGGGGTCAACCGGTGGGCCGATCTCGGGCCACCATGAGGTGACGGCTGAAGGTGTTGGCGCAAGTTTCGGCACGCATGTTGTCGATGTCGAAGTTGATCCCGAGACCGGCCGAACCACGGTCTTGCGCTATCTTGTCGTGCAAGACGCAGGCACTGCAATTCACCCGGCCTATGTCGAAGGCCAGTATCAGGGTGGCGCGGCGCAGGGCATTGGCTGGGCGCTGAACGAGGAATACGTCTACGGTGCTGATGGGCGGCTGCAAAACCCGATGTTCCTTGATTACCGCGTGCCGGTCGCATCGGACCTGCCGATGATCGACACGGTGATTGTTGAAGTGCCAAACCCCGGCCACCCGTATGGCGTGCGTGGTGTGGGCGAGACGGGCATCACCCCGCCACTGCCCGCAATTGCCGCGGCGGTTGCAGGGGCCACGGGCGCGCGGATCCGCAGCCTGCCTTTGTCGCCACCCAAGGTGTTGGCGGCGATCAAGGCGAATAAGTCTGGCAAGGCGGCGAAGGGCTGATGGCCAAGGTCCATCTTTGGGCCAGCCTCAGGCGGTTCACCGACGGGCAAGATGTGGTGGAGGTTCAGGCCGCGACCGTGGGGCAAATGCTGGATGCGCTTGAAAAAGCGTATCCCGGTCTGGCCCCCGCGATCAAGGCCGGTGTTTCGGTGGCGGTGGATGGCGAGGTGATCGCCAACAACCGCGCCGCTGCCGTTGGCCCCCAAAGCGAGGTTTACCTGCTCCAGCGCCTGAAGGGCGGTTAGCCTATGTGAAACGCATCTGGATGTGAGGTGGTCTTTTTGCAATTTCATGCCAAGTTGACGGGAACACGCGGCACAAAAGGCGCACCATGATCACCCTTGCAGCCGATGTCGGCGGAACCTTTACGGACCTTATCTTGACGACTGGCGCAGGCTCGGGGCGGCCAGCTTCGACCCATGTCGACAAAGTCTCGACCGGGGCGCGTGGCAGCACGGCGGGTATCGAGGCGGGTATTGCCAAGATCACCGAAGCTGCGGGCCTGTCTGTCAGCGATGTCGACCTTTTTGTTCATGGCTTTACGGTTGGCATCAATGCGCTTTTGACGCGGGCAGGTGCGCGCGCGGTGTTGATCGTGCCGCAGGGTCAAGGCGATGTGCTTGAAATTGGCAATCAAATTCGCCCGCGCACCTATGCCTTGTTTCAAGACAAGCCTGCCCCCGTCATCCCGCGCGCACATGTGATTGAGATTGACGAGGGGATTGACGCCTTCGGCACTGTCACGCGCAGCCTAACGCCCGCGGCGATCACGGCCTGTCTGGACCAAATCGCCCGGCTGAATCCCGAGTCCGTGGCGATTTCGCTCAGCTTTTCCTTCCTGAACCTAAGCCACGAACAGGCACTGGCCACAGAAATCCGCGCTAGATTTCCTGACCTGCCGATCTTCCTGTCGCACGAGATCGACCCCCGCCCCGAGGAATGGCGCCGGGCGTCGACCACGGCAACGGTGGCCTACATCGGCCCGATTGTGTCGCGCTACGTCACGGGGCTTGACACTGCACTGCAGCGCATGGGGTTTCAGGGGCGGTTTTTGCTGATGCGGTCCGACGGGGGCGTCGCGACCTTCGAGGCCGCTTTGCGCAACCCCGGGCATCTCTTGACCTCGGGCCTGTCTGGCGGAGTGATTGCCGCTGAAGCGCTTTTGCAACGCGCCGGGCTCAAGGCCGCGGTGGCCTTGGATGTGGGCGGCACCTCGGCTGATCTGGCGGCGATCAAGGCCGGGCGCACGGGCATCCGGCGCGAGCGGATGATGGATGGCCAGCCAATCCGCCTGCCGACGATTGATGTTGAAACGGTCTCGAACGGTGGTGGGTCCATCGCCTGGGTCGATGCGGGCGGGGCTTTGCGGGTTGGGCCCGCCTCTGCCGGCGCGGTTCCGGGGCCCGCCTGCTACGGCATCGGCGGAACCCGCCCCACAGTGACAGATGCAGCGGTGGTGCTGGGCTGGTTGGCGCCCAAGGACTATCTTGGCGGCGAGATGACGCTGGATGAGGGTCTAGCACGTCAGGCCTTGTCGGAACACGTCGCGGCCCCCCTGAAGATCACAGTCGAGGCGGCGGCCTTTGGGGTCATCCGGGTTGCCAATGCCGCCCTTGTGCAAACGGTGCGCAAACTTGCGGTTGAGCGGGGGTTGGATCTGCGCCGCCATTACCTCATCCCGGCAGGGGGCGCGGGCCCGCTTTATGGCGCGATGATTGCGCGTGATCTGGGGATGGCAGGGCTGCTTGTGCCGCGCTATCCCGGCATCTTTGCGGCCGAGGGCCTGTTGGCCGCCGATCTGTGCCATCGCGATCAGATGCACTTTCACCACCCGTTGGCCACTGTCGCGGACGCGTTGGTGCTTGAAGGTTTTGACACCCTGCAACGGCGCACTGCGGCGCTTTTGGCGGCAGACGGCGTGCCTCGCCGTGACCAAGGCTTTCGCTTCAAGGCCGATATGCGCCACATCGGACAATGGCATGATCTGGCAATCGACATTCCGCAGCGGCTGCTGAAGAGCTGCGTGAACCGCGAGGGGCTTGCCACCCTGTTTCACCGCCAGCACCGCGAGCTTTATGGCCATTCTGACCCTTTGGCTCCGATTGAGTTTCGCAACCTGTCAATCGAGGCAACTGGCAAGCTTCCGCGCAATACGCCTGCCCCGGTTGAAGTGGCGCGAGCGTCCAGCGCCCGCAGTCGGTCGATCATCCTGGATGATCCGCTGCACCCCACGCCTGTCCCGGTCCAAGATCGCGCCAGCCTTGGGCCTGGCCAAAGGCTGAACGGCCCGCTGCTGATTTCGCAAAAGGACAGCACCACCGTCGTGTTCCCTGGCCAGTTTCTGCAGGTCTTGGACGATGGCGCGCTTTTGGTTTTGGAGGGTCGCGCATGACCGTGTCACCCATCGACCGTGATGTCTTTCAGCATGAGATTGCCTCGATTGCTGAGGAAATGTCCTCGACCCTGCGCCGGGCGGCCTATTCGCCGATCATCTGGGACATGATCGATTATGCCTGCGGGCTTTTGGACAGCGAAGGCCAGCTGATCGCACAGGCCCCGACCATCCCAGCGCAACTTGGTATCATGTCCACCGCCTTTCGCCACATCACCCAAACGATCCCAATCGGCGGCTGGCGGGCGGGTGATATCATCATCTGCAACGATCCCTTTGCAGGCTGTTCGCACACGCCCGACATTGTGCTGTTCTCGCCTGTGATTGTGGAGGAGCGCTTGGTCGCGGTGACCTCGACCGTCGCGCATCATGTCGATGTGGGTGGCCCGGTGCCCGGAACCGAAAATGCCACAGCGCTGGAGGTCTTTGGCGAAGGGCTCATCCTGCCGCCGATGAAGCTGTATGACCGCGGCAGACCGGACCACAATCTTTTGGCGGTGATCGCGCGCAATCTGCGTGACCCTGCAGCGACCACCGGGGATTTGAACGCCCAGATCGCGGCCTGCCGCACGGGGGAGCGGCGGATTGCAGAGCTGGTCGAGAAATACGGCACCGAAGGGTTCCTGGCCCGGAAAGCGGCCGTTCTGGATCACAGCCACGTCTTCATTCGCCAATCGCTCGCCCCCTATGGCGGGAGGTCGGCGCAGGCTGAAATCCTGATCGAGGATGATGCCGCCAGCGCCGAACCCATGCGCTTGGCGGTAGAGGTGACGATTGGCGACGGCACGCTCACCGCCGATTTCACCGGAACCGAGCCGCAGCGGGCGAACGGGCTGAACTGCCCCGTCGCCTCGACAATCTCGATGGCGCATTACGCGGTACAGGCCGTTTTTGCCCCTGATCAGTTGCTGAATGACGGGTTCAACCGGGCGATCAAGCTTGTCTTGCCCAAGGACAGCCTCATCAACCCACGCGCACCGGCGGCGGTGTCTTGTCGCCATCTGACCGAGCAGGCAGTTGCCGATGTGGTTCTCAAGGCATTGGTCCAGATTGCGCCGGACCTTTCAACGGCTGGAAGCCAGATTTCCTTTCCCACCTTCGGCATCGGTGGCTTTGACCGGCGCCGCCCGGGCGAGCCGCACTATTTTGTGACCGGCGATATCTTGGGCGGCGGAATGGGGGCAGGGCGCGTGTCAGCAGGTGCCAGTGGTGTCGATTGCCACGGCTCAAACTGCGCGCTGATCTCGGGCGAGATCATGGAGATGACGGGCCCGGTGCGCGTGGTGGGCACCCGGCTTGTGCCGGGGTCAGGCGGGGTGGGGGCCACGTCGGGCGGGTTGGCTATTGAACGCGTTTATGAGGTCTTGGCCGATGGGCTGACCGTATCTGGCTATTTGCAACAGACACGGCCGGAAACCGTGCCTTGGGGCATCGAGGGTGGCGGCACAGGCGCCCCGGCGGCTGTTTGGATTGAACGCGCGGGCGGCGGGTCTGAACCCTTGGCCAGCAAGTTTATTGGCGTCACCATGAACCGGGGCGACCGGCTTTACCTGCGCTCGGCCGGTGGTGCGGGCTGGGGAAGCGTCACGCTTGATGCCTGACGCCTGCGTGGCGAAAATCGCAGTTGTGCTGACTGGGTCCGACCATAACTGCCGCTGCACGCGCTGAAACACAGGGCCAAGTCCGCGCCTGCCTGTCCTTGCCGCCGCTGGATATCCTGCGGCGCATCCTTTTGCCTTTGATCGTGCCCGCCATAGAGGCGGTGGCGGTTTTCGCCTTTGTGACCAGCTGGACCGAATATGTCTTTGCCTCGGTCATGATCTTGTCGGGCGATTTGCGCAGGGTGCCGATCGGGTTTGCTGGGTTTATCGGGCAGTATCAGGTGGATTGGGGTCTTTTGTTGGCGAGGGCCAGTCTGGCGATCCTGCCGGTCGTGGCGGTCTTTGCGATCATCGGGAAATGGTTCGTTGCGGGCCTGACCAAGGCTCGGTGAAATAGGGGAATGGGATGTCTGAAGTGTGGCTGGAGAGCCTGACGAAATGCTTTGGCGCAACCCAGGTGATCCCGAGGCTGGATCCGACCGTTGCGGCAGGCGCGTTTTGTATGCTGATTGGCCCCTTGGGCTGCGGCAAATCCACCCTTTTGCGCATGATCGTGGGGCTGGAAGACCCGTCTTCGGGCCGCGTGCGGATTGGCGGGCACGATGTGATGGGCGACGATCACGGTCGGCGGCGCGTGGCGATGGTGTTCCAGTCATATGCGCTTTATCCCCATATGACGATGCGGGAAAACATGGAATTCGGGCTGGAAATGGCCGCAATTGCCAAAGCCGAACGCCGCAGCACCGTTGAAGCTGCCGTGCGCACCCTGCGCATGAGTGACTCTATCTGAAGCGCAAGCCCCGCGCGCTGTCAGGCGGGCAGCGTCAGCGTGTGGCCATCGGTCGCGCCATCGTGCGCAAGCCCGAGGTGTTGTTGTTTGACGAACCGCTCTCTAACTTTGACGCCGAGTTGCGCGTTGAAATGCGGCTTGAGTTTGCCCGGTTGCACCGCGACATCGGAGCGACCATGATCCACGTCACCCATGATCAGGTCGAGGCGATGACGCTGACCGACCGGACCATGATGATGAACGCGGGCCGGATCGAACAGATTGGCACGCCTGCTGCACCTTATAACGACCCTGACACGATCTTGGTGGCGGGATTTCTGGGGGTACCGAAGATGAACTTTCTGCCAGTTCGCATTCCTCAGGCAGAGGGCGCCTGCGCGGTGGTGGATGTGCCGACTTTGGCGCTTACCGGCCTGCCGGTGACGTTGCGCCATCGCCCTGCCTTGCGGGCAACCGATGCGATCTTGGCCTTTCGGGCTGAAGCCTGCTCTGAGACGGCTGACTTCCCCATCACCTTACGTGCTGCGGGGGTCGAGAATATGGGGGACACGCGCTCTCTTTGCACCGCCACGACCCGTGGCCCGGCCGTGGTGGCCGACATGTACCGCCGTGTTGATCTGCGGGTGGGGGAGGATGTTTTGCTGTGTCTGGATCCCGCTGCCTGCCTTTTGTTTTCGCATGACGGGGTATGGCTGTGAAGGTCTTGATCCTGCCTGATGCAACGGCGGCCATTGTCCGGGCTGCCAGAATCATCGCCGCGTTTGTCGGGCGTGAGGCGAACCCCGTCTTGGGGCTCGCCACGGGCGAAACCATGCGTCCGATTTACGCGCGGCTTGTCGCAGTGAATGCCTCGGGGCAGGTCGATTTCTCGCCCGTCACCACCTTTAATCTGGACGAATATGTCGGCGTGCCCGCCCATCATCCGGCCAGTTTCGCTGCCTTTATGCGCGCCAACTTTTTTGACCATGTCAACATCGACCCTGCGCATATCAACCTGCTGACCGGCGACGCGCCTGATCCCGATGCCGAGGCCATGCGCTATGAAGAGGCGATCACGGCGGCAGGGGGTATCGGTCTGCAGGTGCTGGGGATCGGGCGCAACGGCCATGTCGCCTTTAACGAGCCGACGTCTTCCCTTGCATCCCGGACCCGTGTCAAGACGTTGACCGAGGCCACGCGCCGCGCCAATTCCGCTGCCTTTGCGCCTGATCCGGTGCCGCGCTATGCCATCACGCTGGGGATTGCCACGATCCTGTCCGCCCGGCGCTGCCTGTTGATTGCCACCGGACAGTCCAAGGCGGCGGCTGTGGCGCGGATGATCGAAGGCCCGCTTGGGGCCGATTGCCCGGCGACCGCGCTGCAGATGCACCAAGAGACAACTGTGGTACTGGATGAAGATGCGGCGTCACATCTGCACCTGCGAGATTATTACGAGACGGTGCATCCCGCTGGGGCCGAAGCGCGCCTGTCGTGATCCGTGGCCAGGTTTGCGGCCCCTAGAGCGGATCGCATTCGATCTGATTCAGATT
>JBILYK010000081.1:0-15735 GCA_044377735.1 Paracoccaceae bacterium
CGCCACATTCCCAACGGCTTGCCTGTCTTGGATCGCATTCAATCTGAATCAGATTGAATGCGATCCGCTCCAGGTCGCCCCCTTTACGCTGCGCGCCACGCATCCTAGGTTGGCGCGCATGACAAAAGCCCCCGCACCCAAAGCCCCAACAGATCGCACCCGGCTGCGCCGGATGCACGAGAAAGCGGCCTATGACCGGCCCACCATCGACGCCATTCTGGACGCGATGCCGCTGGCCCATGTCGGATATGTGATGAACGGCGCGCCGGTGGTGATCCCCACCCTGCAATGGCGCGAGGGGGATCGGGTTTACTGGCACGGTTCGGCCGCATCGCGGTCCTTGAAGGCGGGCAAAGGGATGCAGGTCTGCCTCACGGTTACCCTGACCGATGCCATGGTCCTTGCGCGGTCGGCGCTTGAACATTCGGTCAATTCACGCTCGGTCATGGTCTTTGGGCAGGCGGAATGGGTCACCGACCCCGGCGCCAAGGCGGCACATCTGCAGACCATGGTGGAAACCCTGTTCCCCGGTCGCTGGCAGGACTTGCGCCCGATGACGGCAAGCGAGGTGAAGTCGACCGGGATTTTGTCGCTGCCCTTGTCCGAGGCTTCGGCCAAGATTTCAGCCGCCGAACCGGGCGGCACCGACCTTGATGAGGACAAGGCCTGGCCGGTTTGGGCGGGGCTTTTGCCGATTTCTCATGCCATGGGCGCACCCCTGCCCGCACCTGACCTGCCTGCAGGCGTGGGCCTGCCCGCCCATGCGGCAAACTATCGTTTCGGCAAGACGCCGAAATGACTCGCCTCCTGTTCGTCTGCCTTGGCAATATCTGCCGCTCGCCCACTGCCGAGGCGGTCTTTGCCCAGCGGGCTTGGGTGGCCGGGCTGAAGGTAGAAGTGGACAGTTGCGGCACCAGCGGCTGGCATCAGGGCGAGCCCCCCTACCCACCTGCCATCGCGGCCGCCGCCAAGCGTGGCTATGACCTCACCGCCCTGCGCGCCCGGCAGATCAGCCCTGCGGATTTCACCGAGTTCAGTCATATTCTGGTGATGGACCGCCGCAATCTGGCGGATGTGCAGGCGCTTTGTCCAAAGGGCGGCACCGCGCCACAGCTGTTCATGAGCTATGCCCCCGCCTTTGGCGAGGAAGTGCCCGACCCGTGGTATACGGGTGAGTTTGACACGGTACTTGACATGATTGAAGCCGCGAGCGACGGCCTGATCGCGACCCTTCTGTCCTTACGACGAGGTGCCTAGCTCTTCCGGGGCTGGCGCACCGCACAGGGTTTCGGCTTGCGCGCCAAAGGCCTTGTAGCGGTCCCAAAAGGCATCATCGGCCTTGGTTTTCGACATCCAAACCCTGTGGGCCTTTTCGGGGTTTTTGAAAAAGCCGACCGCCCGGCGCTGATCACCGTTTGACAAGGTGCTGTCGGCGGCCTGCTGGATGCAGTCGCACACGGCGCGGTTTGCCGCCTTGCGGTCAGACTTGTTGCAGGCCCGCTCAATCGGGCCGGCCAGCGCAGCGCTGGCCATAAAGCCACCGATCACAAGGGTGGTCAAAACAATCGCCATCCGTCGGGCGGGCAAGGTTAGGTGCGTCATAGGTCTGCCTCGGGCTGCCCACATGGCGGGCATCAGCCCCCTGCGGATCATGTTCTGGGGCGCAATATGGCGGCATTGGCGGGATTTTTCAATGCCTACGGACCTGATGCGACCTAAAGACCCAAGACCCAAAGACTCAGGGCGTTGGCAATCCGGCGGCGATTGCGCGCAGCATGGCGATGTTGCCGTCATAGACCCCCGGCTCTTCAAAGCCCCGATCGGCGGAGTTCACCGCGACCACCACACCAAGGCCGGGGTTGATATAGATGTACTGGCCGTAAATCCCCTGCGCCATCACCTCGCCGGGGGTGGCATTTGGCGGAATCCACCATTGGAAGCCATAGGCCGAGCCGTCCTTGGCCTGCGGGCTGGTCATGGCGATGACCCAGTCTTCGGGCACCACTTGGATGCCTTGCCATTCGCCGCCTTGCAGCACCATCTGGCCAAAGCGCGCATAATCGCGCGTTTGCATGTTCATCCCGCCCAAGACGAAAGACACGCCCTCGCCGTCGGTCAGGTAATAGGGCGCGGTCTCAAAGCCCATGGGCGCCAGAATGCGGGTTTCCAGAAGTTCGGGAATGTCCTTGCCCGTGGCACCGCGGATCACCATGCCCAAAACATGGGTGTCGATCGAGACATAATGGAACCGCGCGCCGGGTTCCGCGTCACGCATCTTAAGCCCTGCCGCAAAGCCATCCATCGACCCGCCCAGCGCAAGAACGCGGCCAATCTTGTTGATGTCACTGTTGAAATCGAGATAGTCCTCATTGAAGGCCACGCCCGAGGACATGGTCAGCACATCGCGGATCGTGGCCCCGTCATAGGCCGACCCTTTCAGCAGCGGCGCGTATTGCACCACCTGATCATCCAGACTGCCAATCGCGCCCTCGGCCTCGATCACACCAAAGAGGGCTGACAGAAAGCTTTTCGCCACCGACCACGAGATGCGCAGATCCTCGGGTCCAGTGCCGAGATAATAGCTTTCATGCACCATCTGCCCGGTTTTCAGCACGACCATCGCGGTCACCGCGCGGTCTTTGATCCACCGATCCACCTCGGGCGCAAAGATCGCCTCCGGCCCTTTGGGCAGCGGCGACACCGGCCCCTCGCCGCGCGAGAGCGGGCGGGTGAGGAACAGCTGATCCATCTGGCTGAAGTTTTGCACTATGGCATCCGCTTCAAACAAGCTGTTCACCGCCAAAAGCCGCCCGATCTCTTCGCGCTTCCAAAGGCCGGCGGCGGCAAGGATCAGGGCTAGAACGGCAAGCACTTGCAAAAGGCGGCGCAGAAGGTTGGGCATGGTCGGTTCCTTTCGGTTTGCCGCAGGCGATCATGCGACATGGCCGCTGGCAAGCCGGAAATACGACTGACCTTGGGTCACTCGCCCTTGCGCAAAAGCCCGCGCAACCGGTCGAAAGGGCTGGCGGGGGCTTCGGGCGGGGCCGAGGGTGCTGGTTTGGCGGAAGGTTTGGCCTCTGTGGCCTCTTCGCTCCCGGTGCCAGAATTGCGCGCCGGTGCCACCCGCAAAGAGACCGCGTTCAGGAACTTAGCGCTGTCGCCCGCCGCCAAGGCTGCTGCGCCATCGGAAATGCCGCGCATCAGGTCATCCAGCCAATCCTGATCGGCCTTGGCAAAGTCGTGCAGCACATAGGCCGCCACCGCGTCCTTGTGGCCCGGATGGCCGATGCCAAGACGCACACGGTGGTAAGCCTCGCCCAGATGCTGGTGGATCGAGCGCAGGCCGTTGTGCCCCGCATGCCCGCCGCCGGTTTTCACCCGGATCTTGGCCGGAGCAAGGTCCAACTCATCATGGAACACCGTCACTTCGTTCAGGCCCAGCTTGTAGAAGCTGACCGCCGCGTGCACCGATTGGCCCGAAAGGTTCATGAAGGTTTCGGGCTTCAGAAGCACCACTTTTTCCAGCCCCAGCCGCCCTTCGCAGGCCAGCCCCTGATGCGCCTTTTTCCAAGGGCCAAAGCCATGGTCGGCAGCAATCCGGTCCAGCGCCATGAAGCCGATGTTATGGCGGTTGCCCGCATATTTCGCGCCCGGATTGCCAAGCCCCACGAACAGCCGCATCACGCCCTCCCCTTTTCACCTCGAATCCCATGCCAAGCGCCCTTTGGCAAGCCCGCGCCATCCCTGCCCTGCCCAGCTTGACTTGGCCCCCCTGCCCGGGTCACTTGGACCGAAAGACCGGAGTAAAGATTGCGCGTTACAGTGGTTGCCTCGATGCGGAACGAAGGGCCCTTCATTGTGGAATGGGTGACCTGGTACCGTATGCTGGGGTTTTCCGATGTGGTGGTGGTGACCAACAACTGCACCGACCGCTCGCCCGAGTTGTTGGATGCGCTGCAGGCGGCAGGCTGGGCGCATCATCTGCGCCATGATGTGGCACCGGGCCAAAGGATCACGCATCAGAAACTGGCCGCCGCCACGCAGCACAAGGCGGTGCGCCGCGCCGATTGGGCGCTGGTCTGCGATGTCGATGAGTTCTTGGTGATCCACGAAGGCACGGGGCGGATTGAGGAGCTGATCGGCACCCGCACCACCGATGTGCCGTTTCTGGCCATGGGCTTTAACTGGCGTATCTTTGGCACCTGTGGGGTGGAAGATTTTGTCGATCAGCCCGTGCATCAGCAATTCGCGCTGGCCTTGCCCTTGAAGGGGTCGGGCAGCAGCATGATGAAAATGATGCACCGCCAGCCGCGCTGGTTCCAATCCTTGAGCGAACACGGGCCGCGCGGCTGGAATCTGGCGCGCTATGGCCGCAGTCCGGAGGGTCCGGGGATGTATCTGGTGAACGCCAAAGGCACGCCGGTGCCGCATTGGTCGCCCGAGGCGCCGCGCTATATCCGTACGCTGGCCAAGCCCTATGCCACCCATGCGCGCGCCCAGATGAACCATTACATGCTGCGCTCGGCCGAGACGTTCAGCCTGAAGGCGGGCACCCGCGCACCGGTGTCGCTGACCGACCGCTACACCGACGCCTACCGCGCCCGCGCAGACAAGGGCACCGAGCCGGATATGTCGGCCTTTCACTATGCCGATGCCTTCACCGCGCTGCTCGCGCAGGCCATGGCGCTGCCCGACGTTGCACGGCTGCACCTCTTGTGCTGCGCCGACCATCTGCGGCTGATCGCGGAAAAGCATGGGCGGCAGGTCGAGGAGGATGCTCGTTGGCACGACTATATTGCCGGCGCCAAGGCGCTGGAGGCGGGCTAAGGCGAGGGTAGGTTCGGCCTGCGCTTGCCACGCGGAGCCAATGGGCCGCGCGCAGCAGGGGGATCCCTGCCAGCAGATTTGCAGCTTTTCCCAACCAAGGGCACAGCCCATCTTTCAAAGCCGCGTCCCGCGCTTTAGGTTGCCCTTCTGACCGCGAAAGGACGCCCCATGATCGATGCCAGCCGCTTTCTTGCCGACCTGCACCAGTTGCGCAGCTTTGGCGCAACTGGCACCGGCGTGGTGCGCCCGGCCTTCTCGCCGCCCGACATTTTGGCACGCGATTGGCTGGTCACGCAGATGGAGGATGCGGGGCTGAGCGTGCAGTTTGATGCGATGGGCAATCTCTTTGGGCTGGCCGAGGGGAAATCGCTTTTGCTGGGGTCACATTCCGACACCCAGCCCACGGGCGGTTGGCTGGATGGGGCCTTGGGGGTGATTGCGGCCCTTGAAGTGGCCCGCGTGGCCCGCGCCGCCGGGGGGCCTGCGATTTCGGTGGTGTCATTTCAGGACGAAGAGGGCCGCTTTGGCGGCACCACAGGCTCGGCGGTCTGGTCCAAGATGATGAGTGTGGCCGAGGCCGATGCAATTGCCGACACCGACGGCGTGACGCTTGCCGAGGCGCGGCGGGTCTTGGGCGGCCGGGTGGGCCTGGATGTGGACCCGGCCCGCTTTACCGGGTTCATCGAGTTGCACATCGAACAGGGCCCGACCTTGGATGCAGCGGGCGAGCAGATTGGTGTGGTGACCGACATTGTTGGTTACCGCGAGATGATTGTGACACTCAGCGGTCAACAAAACCACGCAGGCACCACACCAATGGCGCTGCGCCGGGATGCGTTTCAGGGGTTGTCGGCCTTTAACGCCCGGCTGAATGACCGGCTGCGCAATGTGGTGACGCCGCAATCGGTCTGGACGATTGGCCATGTGCAGGTGGCCCCGAACGCAGCATCGATCGTGCCGGGGCAGGTGCGGTTTTCCATGCAATGGCGCGATGGCAGCGCCGAGCGGTTGGGGCGCATTCAGGCCGTGATCACCGAGACCTTGGCCGAGGTGGCCGCGGAAATGCGCCTTGGGCTGGAGCAAGGCGCGGTTTTGGGGCTTGAACCCGTGGCGATGGACCCTGCCCTGCGTGCCCGGCTTGAAGCGGCGGCGACGGCGGTTGCACCGGGGCGCTGGCGGCATATGCCGTCGGGTGCGCTTCATGATGCCACCAATGTGGCGCGGCTGATGCCGGTGGCGATGCTGTTTGTGCCCTCGATCGGGGGGATCAGCCATGCCTTTGAAGAGGACACCGCCGAAGCCGATCTGGTCGCGGGCCTGCAGGTTCTGGCCCATGCGGCCGGGGTTGGTGCCTGAGGGTTGGGAGAGGCGGTTCGACAGGCATGTCGCTCGCCCTGTAACCCGTGGCGGTCTTTGGTGCGGGCACGGCGTGGCGGCGGGTGCATGACTGCCATGTACCGGGGTCAAAATTTGCCTTAGGGCGGGTCGCCATTACCTGCGGCCTTCACAGGGCAGGCAACTTATCCAACTCTTTCAAGACTCGCTTTGACATGACGCCTATGACTTGGCGCAAGTTAAGCCGGCAACAGTGCAGTGCGGGTTACGCATGGCGTTGATGATACATCATCAACGCCCTCAACCGGACCACCCAACCGGAGCATCCGATGGGGGCACTCCCTGATCACATCATTACCTTATCATAACCTGAAAGCGTCAGTGGCCCTGTGTCACTTTCGCGAAAAGCCGCTCGTACCCGAATGAGACCAACAACAATGTTAAACGCAGAAATTTCGATCATGGCTTCTTTATCGTCAAAAACACACTCCTGAGCAGACATGGATTCCTCATCGACCCGGCCCCAAAACCTGGGCTCAACTCATATAAAGATGACTCAAGGTGCGCGCGGATCGAGCGAAAACACAGGAACGAAACTGGCTGGGGCCAAAGAGCCTTCGGCCACTTCCCGGGTCGCCGTTTCAGGGGTAACAACCCAGATCAAAGGACCGGCATGGCGGATTTTCAGCGTGCCTTCCAGCGCACGAACCGCCATCTCAATCGATAAACGCCCCTGAACAACGGGCGAATCCGTAGGCGCAGCCAGGATGCGGCCGCGCTTCACCCCGCGATAAACTGCATGGCTAAGGTAGGTTGAGACGATCTTTACATCTTCGCTCGCGCCCCGCGCCCGCAGAATCGACACCGCAGCTTCAGCCATGGGGCCACTGCCCACGAGATAGTCCACGTCTGGCATCGCCTCAAGGACGTCCTCGACCAGCAGCACTTGCTGCTCCAGCCCGGTATCGCCGTACAGCGTCATCACCACCTCGCCAGAGCTTTGCGCAATCGCCCTTTGAAAGCCCGCTTCGACAAAGCTTACCCAGCCCGCGCCTTTGGGCCCTGGAAACCAGGCGATCGAGACGGGCGGGGTGCCCGCCGGGTGGCGTTCAGCAATCAATCGGCCTGCCGCAGCACCCATTTCGGCCCATGGTACACTGGCCTTGGCCGTGATGCCTTCGGTGGCAATGTCGTTCACGACCGCAATGATTGGCTTCATGCGGGACATTTCCTGCACAATCGGGGTCAGGCCGTCATAAGAGACAGTGCCCAAAATGACGGCGTCAAATTCATCACTGGAGCAGCCCTTAAGTTGCTCGATCTGGCGTGCAAGGTTCGGATAACCGCCCGCCTCAAACACATCAAACCCAACCCCTAGACGGCTTGCCTCTTGCACCATGCCGTGGTTGACCGATAGCCAATAAGCATCCTTAAGGTGCGGATAAAGAACGCAAAACCGCCATGGCTTTTGTGCTTTATCCAAGAGAGTGTAGCTTGTTTGAACTGCGGGGCTTGTATCGTCAAAGGGAACCGAGCGGACCTCAAGCTGAAGCGCATCCTCCGCATGGGCCTGCCCGATGCCCAGTGTGACCACAGCCACAGCGGTCAGTATGCCTTGTCGGATTGACATAAATCTTTCGCATCCCGAATTCAGTGATAGCCTGCGCAGGTCACAGCACCTTGGGGAAGCCTTGCGGAAATTTGGCTACAAGTCGAGTCTTGGTGGACGGCTCTTGCTGGCCATCGCGTTGATCGCGGGTTTCCCTGCGGCCACCGGGATTTTGGGCTGGTTCGAATTGCAGGACGTGGCGCGCATCCAGTCACGTGTGGTGAACGAAGCGATCCCGGCCATTTCCGAGGTGCGCGGTGTGGTTGAAGAGACCGGTCGCGTGGTGGCCATGGCCCCTGAACTGGCCGCGGTCACCGATGAAGCCCAGCGCAAGGAGCGTTCGGCGTTTTTGTATTCGCAGGCGGATGCGCTGCGCAACCGGCTGTCGCGTCATCGCGGTGTGCAGGACGTGGCGCTTGCCAATGCTCTTTCGGCCGAAGTTTCCGTGCGCAATGCGCTGGCCTCAATTGACCAGCAAGTTCGGCTGCGGATCAGACTGATCGACCGGCGCAATGCCCAGCTTGCGGCGGGGCTTGCGGCGGCAATTGAACTGACCGAAATCGCCGATACCCTGGTGGCCAACGCCGAAGCCGGTGCTTCGGCGGTAATCTCAACGCTTTATGATGTCGAGATTTTTTCTCCCAGTGCAACGCAGCAGCGGCTTGATGCCTTGGACAAGCTGATTGAGGTGGATCTCTTCCAGCTTGGGTTGATGTTTGAACTGCGGGCGCATGCCTCAGAGGTTGGGCTTTTGCTGAACCGTGTCGCAGGGGTGCGCGATGAGGTAGAGTTACGCGCACTGCAGGCCGAGTTGGAGACCCGGTTCAAGGTGATCTCGCGTCGGTTGTCGCTGATTCAAGACCCCCGTCGCGCAGAGAGGGTGCGGGTCTTGCTGCGCATCATTGGTGTCGGATCGGCTGTGCCGCCCGAGTCTGCATCGGTCTTTGAAACTGCCGCACAGGTCTTGTCGCTGACCGATCAGATCGCAGGTGCCGAAACCGAATTGCTTGAGGCGGCTCTTGCACTTGAAGCTGCGGCCTCGGCCTTGGCGGACAGGATCGAGGCAGATGCTGTCACGGCGGGCCAATCTGCGGCGCAGGCGATTTCAGCCACACAGCGGCTTTACGCCTTTTCCACCCTTTTGGCGCTGGCGCTGTCGATGGGTGTCTTGTGGTTTTACGTGCGTGGCAACCTTATCCGGCGCCTGGATGCCCTGTCGGTGCGCATGACAGATCTTGCCACGGGCGGACTTGGTGACGAAATTCGCCCCAGCGGCACCGATGAGGTGGCGCAGATGGAGGCGGCGGTGGAAGTGTTCCGCCAGCAAGCTATCGCCAACCGAAGCTTTGCCGAAGAGCGCGAGCGCCATCTCGAGGAATTGCGACGCCATCGCAGTGAATTGCAGGATCTGGTCAGTGAACAGACCGCCCAGTTGCGCGCCGAAGTCGCCGCCCACGACGCCGCACGCGACCGCGCCGAGGCTGCGGATCGGGCCAAGTCGGAATTCCTTGCCATGATGAGCCATGAAATCCGCACGCCGATGAACGGGGTGCTGGGGATGTTGCGAAACTTGCCACGGGGCGGACTGACAGATGCGCAGTTGGCTCGGCTGGATGTGGCGGTGGCTTCTGGCAAGGGGCTGATGGGGCTTTTGAACAGCATTTTAGACTATTCAAAGCTTGACCAAGGCAACGCTATACTAGAGCCGGTTGATTTCGATCTTGCCCCTGCCTTGGGTGACATCACACTGCTGATGACGCCTATGGCTGAAGAAAAGGGACTGCAGCTGATCACCACCTTGCCAACCGCTCTGGTGCCGCGTTTGCGTGGGGATATGGGAAAGTTAAGGCAGATCTTGTTCAATATGGTGTCAAATGCCGTCAAGTTCACCGAAGCGGGCGAGATCCGCATTGCGGTCGATCTGCGCGGTCGTTCGGACCAATACCCGCTGTGGCTGAGTTTTTGTGTCAGCGATACTGGAAAAGGCATTCGGCCCGAGGCGCTGGAGCGCATCTTTGGGGCATTTGAACAAGAAGACAGCGCAACGGCGCGCACTTATGGCGGGACGGGGCTGGGGCTGACCATTTCGCGCCGTCTGGCCGCACTAATGGGGGGGAGCCTGACAGTACAAAGCGCCGTTGGCCAAGGTGCGGCATTCACTGTCGATCTGCCCTTTGATCTGGCCGCCACTTTTGCGGACACTGTGGTGGGTCAGGACCAGGACTTCGCCCCGCAGCGTGCCTTGTCAGTGCTGGTGGTGGAGGATCACCCGGTCAATCAGCAAGTGATGCAGGATTTTCTGGATATGATGGGCCATTCGGCGCGGATCGTGGGATCAGCCGAACAGGCGCTGGACGTGATTGCAAACCACCGCTTTGATGTGGTGTTGATGGATGTCAACCTGCCCGGCATGTCGGGCGGCGAAGCGACACGGCGTCTTCGCCAAATGCAAGGCCCGATCTGCGAGATACCCATCGTCGGCGTCTCAGCCCATGTCCAGCCAGATGAAATTGCTGCCTGCCGGGCGGCAGGCATGGATGACGTGATTGCCAAGCCTCTTGCGCCCGAAGCGCTCGTCGCCGCCTTCGAGCGGCTTTTCCCAGCCCAGAGCCCCGTTGCGCCACTTGGGGATATCTTGCATGACCTTGGTGCTGAGCGGACGCGCGACCTTGTGCATCTGATGCTGGAACGCCTTGCGAGCGAGACGCAGGCGCTTGCCGATGCCCTATGTGTCGGGGCGCAAGAGGAGATTGAGCGGCGCGCACACCAGTTGAATGGCGCGGTGGGCAATTTCGTGCTGCCGCGTCTGGCAGAACTTTTAGCAAAGATGTCGCGCAAAGGTGCCGTTCATCACCTCGGCGATGCCGAGGTCTTGGTCGCCGCCAGTGCCGAGGCCGCCCACGATCTGAAGCGCGCTTTGGACTGGCTTGACGCCGGGGCGGATATCAAGACAGCAGCGCAGTGAAGACATAGCCCTCGCCATGTGAGGTGCCAAAAATTCGGGGCACTTTCGAATCGTCGCCAAACTTGGCACGCAGCCGCTTGACCATGACATCCACCGTGCGGGTGCCAGTTACGTTCTGCCGGTGCGTGATGCTGGCCAAAAGCCGGTCACGCGACAAAACGATGCCAGGGTTTAGCACAAAGGTGCGCAGCATCTCGTATTCAGCGCGCGTCAGTTGCACGTCATGCCCGTCCTGCCCCGCAACATGCCGCGCCGCCGTGTCAAAGCTGAAGCCCGCGAAATGAACCACCCGCCGGGTGAGTTGGCGCATCGCGGCGGTGCGCCGCAGCAGGTTCTTGACCCGCGCCAATAATTCCCGCCTGTTGAAGGGTTTACAGACGTAATCATCCGCCCCAAGTTCCAGCCCGACAATGCGGTCAACATCATCAGTTCGCCCCGACAAAAGGATAATTCCAATCTCGGAACGCGCCCGTTGTTCGCGCGTGATTTCAAGCCCGTCCTTGCCCGACAGATTGATATCGACGATCAACAGATCAGGACTTTCCTGGGTCAGCACCCTTTCTGCCGCCTCGGCCCCGGCACAGGCGGTGACGCGGTAGCCGAATGTCTCAAGGTATCCCCCCAACGCCGTACGCGTGACAGGATCGTCCTCGATGACCACGATATGGGCAGCACTGACCGTCATTCGGATTGCCCCAGGTTTCCGTTGGATAAAGATCAGTTAACATTTTGTCACATCTTTTTCTAGTCTGTTCATCCCAAGGGTCTGACACGTTCACATCTGCTCGATAATCTCCCCTCTCAGGAAAGCGATCGACTTTCCGAAGAAACTTCGCCGCCCCTTGGGGGTGCGTTAAACAGGGATCTAAAACTATGCAGAGAACCACCAGATTGCTTCTTGGCGCAGCAACTCTTGCGCTGGGGGTTTCGCCCGTTTTGGCCGCCGATTCTTCCGACCCGATCATGATTCCAACCCACAACTGGTCAAGCCAGATCGTGATGTCGAATGTCGTTGGTCAGATGTTCGAATCCATGGGCAACTCAGTTGAATATGTCTCCACCGACAGTCAGGCGGTCTATGAGTCCGTGCGCCTTGGCGATGCCACGCTAGAGGTTGAGGTCTGGGAAGGCGCCTTTGGCGCGTCGTTCCGCTCGGCACTGGAAAAGGGCGGCCTTCATGACGTGACGACCCATGCCGCCATCACCCGTGAGGACTGGTGGTATCCTATGTGGACGAAAGAGGCCTGCCCCGGCCTGCCGGACTGGAAGGCACTGAACGACTGCGCCGCATTGTTCGTCACCCCCGAAACGGGCGACAAGGGGCGCTTTTTGGGTGGCCCGGTTGACTGGCTGAAACATGACGCGGAAAAAGTCGAAGCCTTGGGCATGAACTTTACGGTGGTCAATGCAGGCTCGGCAGCAGCTCTTTGGGCCGAAATCGCGGCCGCTGAGAAGGACAAGACACCAATCGTTCTGTTCAACTGGACCCCGAACTTCGCCGAAGCCGTCTGGCCGGGCGAATTCGTGGAATTCCCGGCATGGGAAGATGGCTGCGACAAGGACCCAGCCAAGGGCCCGCTGCCGGACAAGGTCTATGACTGTGGCAACCCGGCCAATGGCTACATGAAGATCGCGGCATGGGACGGGATGAAGGACAAGTGGCCTGCTGCCTACGCGGCGCTGCAAAAGGTCAACTTCAACAACGCCCAGATCGCCGAAATGGCCAAGTTGGTCGACATTGACGGGATGGAACCAGAAGACGCTGCCACCGCATGGCTGGCCGCGAACGAGGCTGTTTGGAAGACTTGGACCGAATGATCTCCGGCGTTACCCTAGGGTGACATGTCCAAAACTCACCACCCGGCTTTGCCGGGTGGTCCTTTCATACCGGAGACACCTTTGGCCGACACAGATCTTGTCCTTTCTTGCCGGAATGTCTGGAAAGTCTTTGGCGACAAGCCTGAACAGCTTGGACCCCGTCTGACACCACAGACCACCGTTGATGACTTGCGTGCGACGGGGCACATCGCTGCCGTGCGCGATGTCACATTGGATATTCACAAGGGTGAAATGCTGGTCGTGATGGGGCTTTCAGGCTCGGGCAAATCGACGCTGGTTCGTTGTCTTGCCCGCCTTTTGGATGTCACGGCGGGCACGGTATCGGTCGAGGGGCGCGACATCGGCGCCCTCAGCGATGCCGAGTTGATCGAACTGCGCCGCCGCAAGATGGGCATGGTGTTCCAAAGCTTTGGCTTACTGCCCCATCGCACAGCGCTGGAAAATGTTGCCTTTCCGCTGGAAATGCGCGGGCAAGATCGCACATCGCGGATCGCGCGCGCCAATGAAATGCTTGCACTGGTCGGCCTCAAAGGCCGCGAGGGTTATTTCCCACGCGAATTGTCGGGCGGGCAGCAGCAGCGCGTGGGCATTGCCCGGTCGCTCGCCGTTGAGCCGGACATCTGGTTTCTCGACGAACCCTTCTCCGCGCTTGATCCGCTGATCCGCCGCGAGATGCAGGACGAATTCCTGCGGCTCAAGGCGATGGTGGCAAAAACCATTGTGTTCATCACCCATGACTTTGACGAGGCTTTGCGACTGGCCGACCGGATCGCCATCATGAAAGATGGCGCAATTGAACAGATAGACACACCCGAACGCATCGTGTTGTCACCTGCCACGTCCTATGTCGCGAAATTTACCGCCGCTGTTGACCGCACCCGCGTTGTGCGCGCCGGTGCGCTGGGTCGCCCGGTCAACGGCAGCTTGGTGGAAGGGGCGCCGCTGCCGGCTGCAGAAACCCTACATGCGCTGGGCCGCCGGATCGTCGAAGATCAGCGTGCCCTTATCCCCCTGTGCGATGATCAGGGCCGGGTCACTTCGCTATTGGACCGCAAATCGGCAATTGATCTCTTGCTGGGGCCAGCTCCATGAGGGCTGACGTTCTGCCACAGGCAAGATCGCCGCTTAACCAACGCAGAGTGGCCTTGGCGCTGTTGCTGGCCGCGCTTGTGCTGGTGCTGTTTCGCAATGCGCTTCCGCCTGCTTTGCTGCGCATCCCTGAAACGCTGATTTTACCCTTTGCCGACTGGATCAATGTCATCTTCGCATTTGCCCGAGATGATTTGGGCCTGATGACGGCCACCCGCGCCTTCTCGGACGTGGTGGAGTTCTGTCTCGATGTCACGGCGAATCTGCTTTACGGCAAATCGCGCTGGCCACGTTTGGGGCCTATCCCATGGGTGGTCATTGCGGTGACCTTCGGAATGATCGGCTATGCCTTGGCCGGCTGGCGGTTGGCGCTGATCTCGGGTGGCACATTCGTTTGGATTGCCGTCATGGGGCAATGGAAGTGGGCGATGGAGACGCTCTCGGTCATCGTGGTGGCCGCCCCTTTATCCATCGCTCTGGGTCTTGCGGTGGGCGCGCTGGCATGGCGATCGCGCTTTGCCGAGCGGATCGTCAACCCACTCCTGAATGTCGCGCAATCCCTGCCGCATTTTGCTTATATGATCCCCGTTGTCGTGTTCATTGGGGTTGGACCAAAGGCTGGTGCCATCGTCACGGTGATTTTTTCCGTACCACCGATGATCAGAATGACGATGTTGGGACTGCGTGCGGTCTCACCCGAAATCATAGAAAGCGGGAAGATGAGCGGCGCGACGCGTTGGCAACTGATGACCCGTGTCCGCCTGCCGGCCGCCCGGACCGAGTTGTTGATTGGCGTCAATCAGGTGATCATGCAAAGCCTTGCCATGGTGGTGCTGGCCTCTTTCATCGGTATGCCGGGCCTTGGTCAAAAGCTTTTGCAACTTTTGCAGTCACTGAAGATTGGCCTGTCTGTTGAAATCGGGATCACCATTGTGCTTCTGGCAGTGGTGTTGGACCGGCTGTCCAAGGCTTGGGCGATGAAGCAGCCGGAACATCATGCACCGGGTGCCGCGTGGGTGCACAGCCATCGGCTTTGGGTCATCTGGATGGGGTTTGTGGCACTTGGTTTTGCACTGGCCGCGATGCATCCCTACTTCGTCGAGGTCGACCGCAAACAGGCACTTAGCCTTGCGGGGCCGATTGACAGCCTTGTCGGGGGCTTTATCGACATGATCTCACCGGTGACAGATTGGCTGCGCTGGTTCCTCATCACATGGGTGCTGATCCCAGTGCGTGATGCCTTCCTATGGTTGCCAACATCGGCTGTTTTGGTGTTTTTGGCTGGCATCGGTTGGCGCATAGGGGGCGCGCGTTCGGCGCTGGTCTGTCTTGCCTTCATCCTGCCGATCGCACTGTCAGGTTGGTGGGACCGCGCGATGATCACTGTCTACACCGTGACGGTTTCGGTCGTGCTTGCGCTGATGATCGGGGTGCCTCTGGGCCTTTTTGGCGCCAGCAAGCCGATCCGCTCGCAGCGCTTCCTGCTGGTTTGCGATACGCTGCAGACCTTCCCCAGCTTTATCTACCTGATCCCGGTGATCATGCTGTTTGGGGTGAACGATGTGGCTGTGATTGCTGCGGTTACGGTCTTTGCGACCGTTCCGATCATCCGCTATACAATCGAGGGCTTGCGCAACGTTCCTCACGAGATTGTGGAATCAGCGGAAATGTCGGGCGGTACCAAGGGCCAAATCCTGTGGCATGTGAAGCTTCCACTGGCAGTTCCGACGCTGGTGGTTGGGGCCAATCAGTCGATCATGTTCGCGTTGTTCATGGTCATTATCGCCGCTTTCATCGGCACCCAGGATCTGGGGCAAGAAATGCAGCGCGCACTGTCTTCGACCGATGTCGGCAAGGGCCTGGTGCTGGGTCTTGCGGTGGCGTTCATGGGGTTGATGGCCGATCATCTCTTGCTCAAATGGGCGCATGGCCGTGGAGCGATGTTGCGAAGTGATTAGGGGCAGGACTTCGGTGGACCTGTCGCTTATTTGTGCCGCTTCGAGGGCTCGTTTAAAGCGGATCGCGTTTGACCGGCCGAACCCGATCAAACACGATACGCTCAAGGCCGCAA
>JBILYK010000040.1:0-30542 GCA_044377735.1 Paracoccaceae bacterium
CCGGCTCAATTCACCCTTGACCCGTTCCATCGGATGCCGGGACTGATCATCTCTCCCCCCAAACGGCCCTCAAACTTGCATGGTGCGTTAAGCGCAGTTTACAGTTAGCATCTGTCGTAACCGTGATCCAAGGTGGCCCCATGGCAACGAGCACAACAAGCGTCGACACCGAAATCTATCAACGTTCGGTGGAGGTTTTTCGAAACAAGCGCAATGCGCTTGCTCCGAATCATTTGAAAGACCTGGCGGCAGAAGTTGTCCATCGGCTTGTGACCATGCGCGAGAATCGCGAGATCTACGCCGAGCAGGATGTCGATGCACAACAGCTGTCTGCCTTTTGCGACGCCCTGCTTCACCACGCGCCCGAAAGGGCGCTTTCGTTTGTGGCCAACCTGCAAGCGCAGGGGGTCACCCGCCAGCATCTTCGGTTTGGCCTTATTGCAGGCGCCGCCCGGCTTTTGGGTGAGAGATGGGATCGCGACGAAGTCAGCTTTGTCGATGTGACCGTGGCGACCGGTCACCTTTATGCGGTGATGCGCGCGGTCAGTGCCGATCTTGGCACGCGCAGAACGCCGATCCGGCCCGAGCGTCGCGCGATCTTCGCCTCGGTGCCGGGCGAGACCCATACGCTTGGCGTCACCCTCGCTGCGGATGCGTTCCGGGACGCCGGGTGGGAGATCGAGCTGAAGCTTGCCGAAAGCCATGACAGCCTGATCCAACATGCGGATCAGGCAAAGCCACTGGTCATTGGCCTGTCGTTAAGCACCAAGGCGCGTCTGCCTGAATTGATCCGTCTGGTGCTCGCGCTGCGCATCGTGACGCCGTCCGCCATTGTCGGCGTGGCACCTGCACTGGATATGTCAGACGATGATATCTTGCAGCTGGTGGACGCCGATATCGTGTTCCGTCATGCCGGCCGCGCTTTGGCCGACCTTGAGCGTCGGCTGCGGTCCTGAAAGCGCTGGCTTCAAACTGACCGGCCAGAGATCGGCTCTCATTCCAACCCGTTCTGCCATCGCCACGACCCGTTTCGGCGGATCAGTTGCAGATTTGCTAGAGCGTGTGGCGTTTGGTCGGGTTCGGTCGATCAAGCGCCATACGCAACATTCCCAAAGGCTTGTCTGTCTTGGATGGCATTCAATCTCAATCAGATCGAATGCCATCCGCTCTCGCCCGTTATCCCCGCTCGACCACGATCTGGCACAGGTTTTCGGCCAAGGGCTTGGCCGTTCGGATCATCATATAGTCAAAACCATTCTTGGCGTTCCGCTTCTGCACCAAAAGCACACTGCCAGCCTGATAGATTTCCCAGGCAAGTTCGCGCAGTTCACGGTGCAGGCCCTGATCTGTGCTGCCGTACCGGATTTGTGTGCCGGCGTTAGCCACCATCAAATCCTGAACAAGCGCCGCCGCCTGTTTGGATATCCGCGCCCTGTCTGGTGGTCTGTCGTTCATGGCCGTCCAACACTCCACATGCTTGGGTCAGTCACAAACGGCAGGGCCGGTGTCACGGCGATGTCAACCAACTGGGTCGTCAGGCGACGCCCGGCGCGGTTGGCAAAAAGGGCAAAAGGATCGGCCATGCCCCACCCCAGAACCTGTGCTTGCTCGTCCCTGATCTTCGCCATCCTCGGCCCTTTTCTGACAAGAGATTCGGTGGATGCCCACCCGTTACGAACCACCGATCAAACCGCCCAAATTGGAAAAACTGAAACCTATCCTTCGATGAAGCGATCATTCCTTTTAGAAAAAAGGTTCACTTTTTGTGAATCCATATGAAAAGCTGGGTCAGCATACCGCCTAACCGGCGGACCAAGGCCAATCCGAGTGCCCAGGCACATACCCTGACACACGCGCCGTTGGCCAAAGGTTAAAGCGGATCACATTCACTCTGGTTCAGATTGAATGTGATCCAAGACAGACACGCCTTTGGGAATGTTGCGTATCGCGTTTGATCGGCTGAACCCGGTCAAACGCAATACGCTCTAGAACGCCCCAACGGGGTTCGGTGGGGCAAAGGTAGCGGCCCCACGCGCTGGAAATCATCCCTGACGGCTGGCCAAGCTGCGCAACTGCCAAGCCGCATGGGCAAAGATCGCCAGCATAATCACTGTGCCACCGATCACGGTCGCCTGACCCGGATTTTCACCCAAGATCCACCAAACCAACAACGGGCCAACCACGATTTCAAGCATGGTGATCATCGATACCTCAGGGGCCGTCAAATAGCGCGGGCCAATCTGCAAAAGGCCCACGCCTCCGGCCAAAATGACCCCACCCGACAGCGCCACAAGGCCCCATTGCACGGCGGTGAACGGCTCCATCGGGGCGATGGGCAGGGCGATCAAGCTGGTCAGAAGATAGCCGCAAGCGATGGCAACAATCAGGTTCACATCCCGCGCCTTACGCAGCACCACATAATAGCCCGCAATGGTTATGGCATTCAAAAACGACAGGAAATCACCAAACAAAGTGCCCCCGCCCAGGGATCCCGAGGCGATCATCACCACGCCGCCGAACACCGCCGCAATGGCCAGAGCCGTGGCCTTGTCGATGGTTTCCCGCAGAAAGGCCCAAGAAAACAAAGCCGCCAGAAAGGGCGCCGTTGCAAGGATCAACAGGCAGTTGGCCACCGAAGTATGCTGCAATGAGCCCAGAAAAAAGATCGACCCCGTCCCCTGCAGCGCAATCATCGCCAGCGCGGCCGGGGTCAAAAGCGACCGGAATCCGGTCCAGGCGCTGCGATGAAACAGCGCCACATAGCCCAGCGTTGCCGCCGCCGCCGCAAGGCCGCGCCAGACCGCAATGGTCATGGTATCGGCCCCGATCATGCGCAGCACCAAGGCATCGGGGAAAAAGAACGCCACCCCCAGAAAGGTCACGATCAGCCCATAGGCTTGCGGATGACGGGCGGAGAATTGGTGCATGCGGGGTCCTTTTGCTGCCCGTTTTATAGGGGAGACGGGCCAAAAGGGCTTGTGCAAAGGCGACCATGCCACGGCGCGATTGATCTATCGCACCAGCCCCTCGCCCAAACGCGCACCCCTTGCACGCCTCATCAAACCACCCTATATCCGGCTGTGAGAGGTTGGCGCGGGCAGGTGCCTCGCCAACCCGGTCAGGTCCGGAAGGAAGCAGCCGTAACGAGCCCCACTTGGGTCGTTGTCCAGCCTCTCACCCTTCCCCTCTTGTGCGCAGATACCCCCGGGGCCTCCTCAGGCACCCCAAGTCCGCTCGAGCACCGCAAACCAGTTCTCATGCGCGATCTTGCGCAAAAGCACCTCGCCATAGCCATGCGCGCGGAACGCCTCCAACAGCGCCTGTTGGCCGACAACATCGGTGATGCCCTTCGGCACGGTCGCGCCGTCGAAATCAGACCCAAGCCCGACATGATCTTCGCCCAAGATCGACAGAAGATGGTCCATATGGGCCAACACATCTTCCCAGCCCATATCAGGCGATTGCCGCCCATCGCGGCGCAGGAACGAGGTGGCATAGTTCAACCCCACCATGCCGCCACTGTCACGGATCGCCGCCAACTGCCGGTCTGTCAGGTTGCGGGTTGAAGGCGTGACGGCATGGGCGTTGGAATGGGTGGCCACCAAGGGCGCGTCCGACAGCCCAGCCACATCCCAAAACCCCGCCTCGTTCAAATGGCTCAGGTCCAGCATGATCCGCAGCCGGTTGCATTCCGTGACCAACCGCTTGCCAGCATCCGTCAATCCCGGCCCGGTATCAGGACCGGCGGGAAAGGCAAAGGGCACGCCATGGCCAAAGACCGTGGGCCGCGACCAGACCGGCCCGATAGACCGCAAGCCCATCGCGTGAAATACATGCAGCGCGTCCAACCCCGGATCAATCGCCTCGGCCCCCTCCATATGCAGGATGCCCGAGATCACGCCCTTGGCCAGACAGTCGCGCAATTCGGCCACCGTGGTGCAAATCTTGAACCGCCCGTTTGAGGCGCGTTCCATCCACATCAGATGGCCCGCCTTGGCCAGCGCCATGGGCTGGGCCACCTCATGAGCAATCAACCCGGGCAAAGGCAGCGCAAAGGGCGGATTTTCCATCGCCGCCATATAATCGGGCGCATCATGGTCAGGGGGCGAGGGGATGTAGATCGCAAAGAACCCACCCGCAAAGCCACCCTTCACCATGCGCGGCAAATCCAGATGCCCCTCGCGGCCCTCGCTCAGCCACAGGGTCTCGCGTTGGTCGGGATGGTCCAAGAGGCGCAAAAGGAAATCATTGTGGCCGTCGAAAACCGGGATCATGTCTTGTCCTTTTCCCTTGCGCGGTGGCATTGGCCAAAACAGGCGTCAGCGCCCAAGGATTGTCAACAACAGGTGTCGACATTCGGCGCGGTGGAGCGGCCTCAGAACCCGCGCAGCACCGCCTCAAGGTTCTCGCCCAACTCGGGGCACAGATACCCGCCTTCTTGCACGATCACCGTGGGCAATCCCAGCGCCGCCACCGCCCGCCCAATGCGGCCAAACCCCGGCGTGGTGACCGCGAGGCCCGCGAAAGGATCACCCTCAAACGCATCCAGCCCCAAGGCCAGAACCAGCGTGTCTGCCCCAAAGTCAACCACCGCCTGCATGCCCTTGTCCAAGGCCGCCATGAACCCCTCATCGCCGGTGCCGCGCTCGAGACAGAGGTTCAGATTGGCGCCCAATCCCACGCCCGCCCCCCGCTCTTCGGGGTAGCCCCAGAAGAACGGGTAATAGCGTTCGGGATGGGCATGGATCGACACGGTCAGCACATCCGCCCGGTCATAGAAAATGCCCTGCGTGCCGTTGCCATGGTGCAGATCGACATCCAAAATCGCCACCCGGCGGCCCGCATCGGTCAGCCTTTGCGCCGCAATGGCCGAATTGTTCAAATAGCAAAACCCGCCTGCAAGTTCGGCAAAGGCATGGTGCCCCGGCGGACGACACAGCGCATAGACCGCGCGCGCCCCCCGATGCACAAGGTCCGCCCCATGGATCGCCGTCTGCGCGCTGGCATAGGCGGCACCCCATGTCTCAGCCGAGATCGGGCACGACGTGTCGGTCTGGTGAAACCCGGCTTGGCCCACGGCAGACAGCGGATAGCCATCGGCCCGGTTGGCCGGGTGAATGTTCGGGATCACCTCGGCACTGGCACCGGGAATACGGCTCCAGCGGCTGTGGATCGTCTGCAAGAAGGTGACATAACGCTGCGGATGCACCCGCAAGATCGGCGCAAGCCCCGCATCCGGCCCCTGCACCACAGGCCCGCCCAGCGCCCGCACCGCACCCAACAGCGCATCCACCCGCGCGGGCTTTTCCGGGCAGGGCTGCGCGGCCCCCGAGGACAAAAAGAACTGCGGGTCATGCGCCCGCTGCGCCTCGTCGAAAACTGTGATCATCCGCTTATCAGGGCCCGCATGCCCTCTCCTTCCAAAATCAGTTGATCAGCCGTATCGCGCAGGCCAAACCCGACCGCTTCATAAAACGCCCGCGCCCCCGCATTGGGATGCGCCACCATCAGCGTCACAAACTGCGGGGCCCAATCGGCATGGGCCATCGCCCCGGCCAGCAACTGCCGCCCCAGACCAAGGCCGCGCCCGTCCGGGCTGACATAGACATCTTGCACAAAAAGGCCCATCTCGCCGCGCCAGGTGGAGTATTCGGGGAAATACAAAACCATTCCCAAAGGCCCCGCCGCGCCTTCCGCGATCAGCCCCCGAAAGCGCGGGGTTGGCCCAAAACCATGCGCCAAAAGACTGGCCTCGGTGGAGCCCACCGTCTCGCCCACCTCGGCCGCCATCGCCTGCAAGAACCGCAGGATCACCGGCACATCTTTGGCGGTCGCGGCACGCAAAACCGTCAAAACGCCACCTCGCCCGCGCCCTTCAACCCCAGCATCGCCCGCGCCTCGGCAGGGCTGGCCACCGTGCGCCCCATGCCTTCGACAATCCCGCGAATTTGCGCCACCTGCTGGGCGTTCGACTGCGCCAGCACCCCCTTGGCGAGGTAAAGATTGTCCTCCAGCCCCACCCGAACATGGCCCCCCATCGCGGCGGCCATGCTGGCCATCGGAATCTGCTGCCGACCCGCCGCCAGCACGGAAAACAGATACTGATCGCCAAACAACCGATCCGCCGTGCGTTTGAGCAGCACCAGCATATCGGGGTCCGCCGCCATACCGCCCAGCACCCCAAAGACGAACTGAATGTACAAAGGCCCCGTCACAGCCCCCCGGTCGACAAAATGCTTGAGCATGTACAGATGGCTGATGTCATAGCATTCAAACTCGAACCGCGCCCCCCGCGCGCACATCTCGGCCAAGACATGGGCAATGTCGCGCGGCGTGTTCTTGAACACCAGATCATCGGTGCCCCGAAGGAAGGGTTCCTCCCAGTCATTCTTCCACTCGGTGATCCGCGCCGCCATCGGGTAAAGCGCGAAATTCATCGTGCCCATGTTCAGACTGCACATCTCGGGGCAAAAGCGCTTGGGCGCTTCCAACCGCGCCTCCAGCGTCATGACCGCCGATCCCCCGGTCGTCATATTCACCACCGCATCGCACCCGGCCTTGATCTGGGGCAAGAACCCCGCCCAATGCGCGGGGTCAGCTGAGGGGCGGCCCGTGCCCGGGTGGCGCGCATGCAGATGCAGGATCGTCGCCCCGGCCTCTGCCGCCCCAATGGCTTGGGCGGCAATCTCGGCCCCCGTGACCGGCAGATAGGGCGACATCGACGGCGTATGGATTGACCCGGTGATCGCGCAAGAGATGATGATCTTCGACATCACGCCAATCCTTCCGCCTGCAAGACCTGCCGCACTGATCGCGCGCCCTTGTCCACGATTTCCGTCAACTCCGCATCGGTGCAATTGTAGGGCGGCGCGAAGATCACGATATCACCGCTGATCCCGTCCACATTGCCCCCGACCGGATAGCAGACCAGCCCGTTCTCCATCGCCTGCGCCCGGATCTTCATGAAAAGCTTGCGCTCCGCCTCGAACGGCACCTTCGTCTCACGGTCGGCCACCAGTTCCAGCGCAATGAAATGGCCCCGGCCACGAATATCGCCCACGGCCTCCACCCCCGCCAGCGCCTCGGCCAGCGACGCTTTCAGACGCGGCCCATTGGCGGCGACCTTGGCCACCAACCCCTCGCGCTCCACGATCTTTTGCACCGCCACCCCTGCGGCACAGGCCGCCGTATGGCCTGTGAACGTATGCCCGGTGCCAAAGGCCCCATCCTTGGCGCGGATCGCCTCCCAAACGGCGGTCGTGCAAATCGCCGCCCCCAAGGGCTGATAGCCCCCGGCCAACCCTTTGGCGACCGACATGATATCGGGCTCCACCCCGTCATGCGCCAAGGCGCGCCATGTGCCACAGCGCCCGGCCCCCGACATCACCTCATCCGCAATCATCAACACGCCATAGCGGCTGCAAATCTCGCGCACCGCCTTTGCATAACCATCGGGTGCGGGCACACAGCCCCCCGCCGCCCCGACCACGGGTTCAAAGACAAATGCGGCAATCGTCTCCGGCCCATGGGCCAAAATGGCCGCCTCCAACTCCTCCGCCGCCGCCGCACCCGCCGTCTCGGCGCTCGCCCCGGCGATGGGTCGATAGGCATTGGCGGGCGAGAGCTTGATCGAAGGGATAAACGCCCCCTCATAGGCCGCCGTCCGCTCGGCAAAGCCCGACAGGCCCAAGGCCCCCAGCGTATTGCCATGCCACGACCGTTCCCGGCTGATGAACCGGCGGCGCGATTTCTGGCCGATCGCGGTCTGATATTGCAAGGCCATCTTCAGACAGCTTTCCACCGCCTCCGACCCGCCCGTCACATAGACCATCTCGCGCAAATTGCCCCCCACCCGGGCGCGGATAATCTCGGTCAACTCCTCCAGCGCATCGGTGGTAAAGTTATAGCGGTAGCCGTGGGCAATGGTCTCCAACTGTTCGCAGATCGCCCGGTTTACCTCGGCGTTGGCATGGCCAAGGCAATAGACTGCAGGCCCCCCTGATCCGTCGATATACTGCTTGCCCGTGGCGTCCCACAAATAGCTGCCCTTGCCGCGCACCACCTTGGGCAGCGCGTTGGTGGCGGAAATGGTGGAATGGGCTGGGCGAGACATGGCGGCTCCGGTTTGGGGTTGGCGTGAGGGTGCCGCAGGGGATTGCATAGATCAAATAGATAGTTCTGATCCCAATCATTCCTTGGGTCTATGCATCGCCCCCATAGATCCGCTCGCCCAAAGGCGTCGCGGCAATCGCCGCCAGCAGCCGCGCCAAAAGCTCGGCCTCCGCCGGGTTGCGCCGCAATCCGGGCGCGTGGCACAGATGCACATCCACCGTCGGCAGGCCGCTAAAGGGCGGCAATTGCCAAAGCCGCCCAGCCGCCACATCCTGCGCCACCACATGCAAGGGCAAAGGGCCGATCCCGATCCCCGCCTCGATCATCCGGCGCACCTCTTCCAGATGCGCCGAAGATCCTACCACCCGCTCGCCCATCCCCAAGCGGCGGCGCAACGCCGTCACCTCGCCCAAGGCATCACCCTCGCGGTCGGTCTGAAACGACACCACCGCCTGCCCAACCAGCGCGTCCGGGGCCAAGGCGCGCGCGCCAAAAAGCGGATGGCCGCGGCCACAAAACAGGCCAAAGCTTTCACGATACAACAACTCCGCCACCACCCCGGCAGGCCGCAGCGGCATCAGGCAAACCGCCAAACTGGCCCGCCGCGCACCGACCAGCGCCAGCGCATCACGGCTTGGCATCACCTCAAGACTGACCGTGGCCCCCGGGTGATCGGCCAGAAACGCCGCCAGCACGGTATCAAACAGCGGGCAAACCACATGGCTGGCCAGCGCAATCGTGACATGGCCGGTGACCTGCCCCTCAGCCTCGGTGATCCGGTCGGCCAGCCGCAAGATAGCCGCCTCCACCTCACGCGCCTCCTCCAGCATCCGCGCCCCGGCCGCCGTCAGCTGAAACCGCCCCCGCGCCCGGTCAATCAGCCGCGCGCCCACGCGCTCCTCCAACCGCTTCAAGGCCGCCGAGACCGAGGGTTGCTTCAGGCTCAACCGCTCTGCCGCCCCCGTCACCGACCCGGCCTCGGCCAGCGCCAGAAACACCCGGAGCAGGTTCCAATCCAGATCACGGGCCAGACGTTCAGGGGCAGAGATGCGCGACATAAGGTGGTCCGGGTTGAGCAGGTTCGGTCGCAAGATCAGCCGCCAATGCGGCCCTGTCCAGCCCGTTCACGCGCCCGACAGCGCGCCCTGCAACAGCGCCTCTATCGCCGCGCGGGCCTTGGTGCGGCTCATCTCCTCGGGCGCAATCGAGAACTCCAGCCAAATCCCATCCAACAGCGCGATCAGCGCCGTCGCCAGCGTCTCATCGCTGGCATCCGGCAACTCACGGCCAGACTGGCGCGCAATCGCGTCGGCCAGCGTGGCGTGATAGATCCGATACTGGCGCAAATGCTCCACCCGCAGCGCCGGGTTGACCGCAATTTCACCCCACAGCGCCAGCCAGATGTTCAGCCCCTCGGGCCGCAACTGCCGCTCGCTGAGCAACTCCTCAATCAACGCCGCCAAGGGCATCGGCTCAGCCCCTTTGGCAATCGCCTGCATCAAGGGCGCATAGGCCGCCCCATAGCAGGCCGCCAACAGCCCATCCTTGCCGCCAAAGTGATGCCCGATCAACCCGCGCGAGGCACCTGATGCCTTGCAGATATTGTCGATGGTAAAGGCGGTGAGCCCGCCCTTGGCCAAGACGCGCAGCCCCGCCTCTACCAGCTCGGCGGCACGCGCCTCAGGCGCAAGGCGCTTGTATTTCGCGGCAGGCTTTGGCGCGGTCATGGCAGGCCCTTGTTGAACGGCGGCAGCCGGGATTCTTGTTGAACGATCATACAACATGGCTAGGCTTTGGCCAAGCTTGGCCCATAAAGGCCCCGAAAAGACCCACAAAGAAGGCTCGCAGAATGGACAGCAAAATGGACCCGCGTCACGCCATCCTCTTTGAACCGGTCAAGATCGGCCCGGTCACCGCACCGAACCGGTTCTACCAAACCCCGCACGCCACGGGCTTTGGCTGGCAGCGCCCACAATCCGGCGCAGCACTTCGGGGCGTCAAGGCCGAGGGCGGCTGGGGCGTGGTCTGCACCGAATACTGCTCCATCCACCCTTCGTCCGACGACAGCCCCTATGCCTTCCTGACGCTTTGGGATGATGACGACATCGCCCCCCTCGCCGCCACAGCGGACGCCATCCACGCCCACGGCTCGCTTGCGGGGATTGAGCTTTGGCACGGCGGCTTTCACGCCTCCAACCGCATGACGCGGGTGCCGGGCATCGGCCCACAGGTGCAACCGGCCATGTATCACCTGCCCACCACGGCCCGCGCCATGGACAAAACCGACATCCGCGCCTTTCGCGGCTGGCAGCGCGATGCGGCCAAACGGGCGAAACAAGCAGGCTTTGACATCGTCTATGTCTATGCTGGCCATGATTACCTGCCCTTCCAGTTCCTCTCGCGCCGCACCAACACGCGCGGCGACGACTACGGCGGCCCCTTGGAAAACCGCGCACGGCTTCTGCGCGAAATGCTGGAAGACACGCGTGAGGCGGTGGGCGACACCTGCGCCGTTGCGATCCGGCTGGCGGTGGACGAACTCCACGGGCCAAACGGCATCTGCGCCGACGATGAAGGCCGCGATGTGGTGGCCATGCTGGCTGAGCTGCCGGACCTGTGGGATGTAAACGTGGCGGGCGCCTTGGGCAATGACAGCAAATCCGCCCGTTTCTCGCCCGAAGGCTATCAGGAAGACTACATCCGCTTTGTCAAAACCCTCACCTCAAAACCCGTGGTCTCGGTCGGTCGCTTCACCTCGCCCGACCGGATGGTGGAGCAGATCAAAAAGGGCGTGCAAGACTTCATCGGCGCAGCCCGCCCCTCCATCGCCGACCCCTTCCTGCCCCTGAAAATCCGCGAAGGCCGGACCGATGAAATCCGCGAATGCATCGGCTGCAACATCTGCCGGGCCGCCAACAACGAGGCCATCTCGCTGCGCTGCACCCAAAACCCGACGATGGGCGAAGAATGGCGGCGCGGCTGGCATCCTGAACGTATCGCCGCCTACCCCAAGCGCGACACCGCCTTGGTCGTCGGCGCAGGGCCTGCGGGGCTCGAGGCCGCACTGACGCTGGCCCGCCGGGGCCTTGAGGTGACGCTGGCCGAAGCCAACCGCCATCTTGGGGGCCGGATTGCTCATGAATCCACCCTGCCGGGGCTCGCCACATGGGGCCGGGTGCGCGATTGGCGCATGACCATGCTGGCCAAACTGCCCAATGTGCAAATCTTCCGCGAAAGCCGGATGACGGCGGATGACATCACCGATCTGAACCCCGATCATCTGGTCTTGGCCACCGGGTCACGCTGGCGGCGCGATGGGGTCGGCGTGGTCGGGATAGAACCCCTCAGCTTTCCGAAAGCCCTGACGCCGGATGATGTCTTTGCCGGCACCCCCACCCCCGGCGCGGTGGTGATCTACGACGATGAGCATTACTTCATGGGCGGCGCGCTGGCCGAAAAACTGGCCCGCACAGGCCATGCGGTGACGCTGGTCACCCCCTATCCGCAAGTCTCGGGCTGGACGGTCTACACCGATGAGCAGGGCTTTATCCAAGACCGCCTGATGTCGCTGGGCGTCACATTGGTGACGCAACACTTGCTGACCGCGCAAGGCGAAGATCACGCCCGGATCGCCTGTGCCACAACCGGCCAGACTCGCGACCTCGCCTGCGAAAGCCTGATCCTTGCCACCGGCCGCCTGCCTGTGGATGACCTCTGGCAAACCCTCCACACCCGCCCCAACACCGTACGCGTGGGCGATTGCCTCGCCCCCTCCTCCATCGCGGATGCGGTCTATTCCGCCCACCGCTACGCCCGCCTTCTGGGCGAACCCGACCTGCCCCCGCGCCGCGAACGGCCCAACCACAGGAGCGCGTGATGCGCCAGCGCCGCCCCACCCGCCAAGTCAACGCCATCCCCCAACGCCCCTTCGGTCAGGTGCCGCGCCCCTATGAGGCGATCCGCGTGCTGTCCGAGGACCATATCGAGGCCATTCACACCGCCGCCCTGCGCCTTCTGGCCGAACAGGGGATGCGCGCCCTGAACGCGCGTGCGATCGACTACTTCCGCCGTGCCGGTGCGCGGGTCGATGGCAATATGGTCTACCTTGACGCAGGGCTTGTCACCGAACGCCTGGCCACCGTGCCGCGCACCTTCAGCATCGCGGCGCGCAACCGGGCCAAGGATCTGCGCTTTGGCGGCAATGACATGGTGTTTTCCTCCGTCGGCGGCCCAGCCTATGTGATGGATCTGGACCGCGGGCGGCGCGACGGCACGCTGCAAGACATGCAGGATTTCCTGCGCCTGTGCCAAAGTCTCAACGTCATCCAACAAGAATCCGGCGGCCCTTTGGAACCCATGGACCTGCCCGCCGCGACCCGGCATCTCGACCTTTACCTCAGCCAAGCCACCCTTCTGGACAAAAGCTGGAACCTGAACGCGCTGGGAACCGAGCGCACGATGGACGGCATCCACATGGCCGCCCTCATGATGGGCTGGTCGCTTGATGACCTCGCCCGCCACCCCACCATGATGGGCGTCATCAACACCAACTCGCCCCGCCAACTCGATGACCCCATGAGCCAAGGCCTCATCGCGCTGGCCGAACACGGGCAGGTCGCCATCGTCACCCCCTTTACGCTGGCCGGGGCCATGGCCCCCGTCAGCCTCGCCGGCGCTTTGGTCCTCCAACACGCCGAGGCGATCTTCGGCATAACCCTGACCCAGATCGTGCGGCCCGGCGTGCCGGTGATGTATGGCGGTTTCACCTCGAACGTCGACATGAAAACCGGCGCGCCCGCCTTTGGCACGCCCGAATACGCCAAGGCGGCGCAAGCCTCGGGCCAACTCGCCCGCCGCATCGGCGTGCCGTTTCGCTCGTCAAACGTGACGGCGGCCAACGCGCTGGATGCCCAAGCCGCCTATGAGTCGCAAATGTCGCTCTGGGGCTGCCTGATGGGGGGCGCGCATCTGGTGATCCACGGCGCGGGCTGGATGCATGGCGGACTGACCGCCAGCTTTGAAAAGCTGATTTTGGATGCCGAAATGCTGGGCATGATGCAGGCCTACTTCACGCCCATTCCCGTGACCGAAGAAGCCCTGTCGCTCGACGCCATCGCCGAGGCGGGCGTGGGCGGGCATTTCTTTGGCACCGCGCAAACCATGGCACAGTACGAAACCGCCTTTCACGCGCCGATGCTGTCCAATTGGGACAATTACCCCACTTGGGTCGAACGCGGCCGCGAAGAAGCCCCGGCGCGGGCCAACCGCATCTGGAAAGAGCTTTTGGCCCAGTATGAAGAACCCGCGCTGGATGCAGGCATCGCCGAGTCGTTGCACGCCTTCGTCGCCCGCCGCAAATCCGAAGGCGGCGCACCGACGAACTGAAGCCGCCCCCGCTCATCGTCTCGCTTTCGCGGGCTCTTCGCCGTTTCATCTTGGCAAAAATACTCCCCGCGGAGCGTCCGACGCCCGACTGCGGGAGCCTCCGGCGGGAGTATTTCAGACCAAAGTGAATGGCTTTTGGTTTTTCAGGCAACAGGCTAGGCTGGGGTGATGAGGCACCAAAACGGGGACGGCAATGTTTGTAACGAGTACGCCAGCGTGGCAAGAACTGGGCACGGCACTTTTGGCCGAGATGCAGGCGGCATCGCCAGAACTGTCCCCTGACCAACTGGCGCTGGTCGTGGTGCAGCCAAGCCGCGCGGGCGGGGCAGAGGGTTTTGTGCATCGCGGGACAGAGCCGATCTATCCCTGTTCGCTGGTCAAGGCCTTTCATCTGGTGCATGCGCTGGCAGCCTTGGACGAGGACCGCATTGCACCCCATGGCGAATTGGACCGCGCGATGCGCGACATGATCTTGTGGTCATCGAACACGGCCACCAACTATGTCATTGATGTCCTGACCGGAACCACAGGCGACACGCTGTTGGAGGGGGCCGAGTATCTGGACTGGATGTCCAAGCGCGAGCGGTTGAACCGGTTCTTCTGGCGCATGGACTGGCCCGAATGGGAGGGCTGCCGCATCGCGCAAAAGCTGATGGATGACACCCGCTATGGCCGCGAGGCGCGCTTTGCGGCGGAAGGTGGCGGCACTCTGAACCGTTTGACCGCCTTGGCCGCCGCGCGCCTGATGTGGGAGCTCTTTGAGGGCGATCTGCCCCTGTCGCCACCCGCCCGGGGCCGGGCACAAGCGATCTTGTCGCGCGATCCCGCCGGGCCAGATGCCGCGCGCCCGGAATATCAGCTGTCGGAATATCTGGGCGGCGCGCTGCCCGAGGGCGTGCAGATCTGGTCGAAGGCCGGGCATAACCTGTGGACGGGCGATGCGGACACCAGTTGGTTCAAGCATGACATGATCCGCATCGCGGCCCCCGGACGCACGCCGGTGATTGCCGTGCTGATGACCACGGGCGAGGCGCTTGCCACCGGGGCCCCAGGGATTTTCCCCGACATCGGCGCCAATATCTGGGAGCGGGTCACGGCCATGGCGTGACACGCCGCAACCCCAGTGACCAAGATGCCCTATGGTTGCGCCCTGCAGGTCACAGCAACCGACGGCGCAAGTGGGCTATGTCTTTTCTACCCCAGCCGGTCTTGTCACGCTCTTTGCCTTGGGCATCGAGGCCGCCATCGCACTGATCCTTGCCTTGACCAGCGGGCTGTCCGAGTTGCACAAGGTTCTGCTTGTCGGCTTTGCCATCGGCTTTCGGGTGCTGACGCCAGTGCTGATCGTGGTTCTTCTGGCGCGCGTGGCGCCCGGCGGGCCTACTTCGTTTGAAGAACCTTAAGGTATTCGGCCAATTGCACCAGACGGATCGGGGTCGGTGTTTCAATCCCGTCACCACCATCATAGGGCACCATATCGCCCTGCAGCAAAGGCCCGAAATCGGGCATCACACCCCGCCCCTTGGCCCCGGCATAGCCCCAGATCTGCGCCATCACCATGGTCGTCGGGAACGCGCCCTTGTTGCGGGCCGACAGCGTCGTCAGATCGGCCGGTTTGCGCGACAGCTCGGTCGCCATCTCGCCATCCCCCTGCCCCGTGGCCCCATGGCAGGCCGAGCAATAGGCGGCGTAATCCTCGGCCCCGGTGTCGGGGCTGGCCTTGGTATCGACACAGCCCGCCATCAGCGGCAGGGCAAAAGCGGCAAGGATCGGGGCAAATCGGATCATGGCAATCTCCTGTTCTTTTTGGCGCGCAGTCTGCACGGCGCACGATTATCTGGCATTGAGCGCCATCACTCGCCCCTGATCCAGCCGAACGGTTCGGTCCATTCGGGCGGCAAGCTCAAGGTTATGCGTGGCGATCAGTGCCGCCAAGCCCGTTTCGCGCACCAGCGCCATCAAGGCACCAAACACCTGATCCGAAGTGGCCGGATCAAGGTTTCCGGTCGGCTCATCGGCCAAAAGAAGTTTTGGCCGGTTGGCCAAGGCGCGGCAAAAGGCGACGCGCTGCTGCTCGCCACCCGACAGCGCCGCAGGGCGATGCTCGGCGCGGGCGGCCACACCCACACGCTCCAGAAGATCACGCGCATGCGCCTCGGCATCGGCTTCGGCCACGCCATTGGCCAGTTGCGGGATGACGATGTTCTCCAGCGCGGTGAACTCGGGCAAGAGATGGTGGAACTGATAAATAAACCCCACCTCGCCGCGCCGCGCCAGCGTGCGCTCGCGGTCCGACAGCCCGACCATATTGCGCCCCGACAGAGCGACAGACCCGGCATCGGGCGTGTCCAAAAGCCCCGCAATGTGCAAAAGCGTCGATTTGCCCGCGCCCGAGGGCGCGACCAAGGCCACCACCTCGCCACGCTTCACCTCCAGCGTCGCCCCGCGCAGAACTGCGACTTCGCCGGGTGTCCCGCGCTTGTAGACCTTTTCAATGCCCGCAAGCTCCAGCGCATACTCACTCATAGCGCAGCGCCTCCACCGGGTTCATCCGCGCCGCGCGCCGCGCGGGGAAGATGGTGACGATGAACGACAGGCCCAAGGACAAGGCCACGGCCGACCCCACATCCCACCACTGCAATTTCGCAGGCAGCGCATAGATGCCCCGGATCGACGGGTCCCAGACCCCGCCGCCCGCCATGTAGTTCACAAAGGAAAAGATCGGGTCGATGTAGAGGGCAAAAAGGCAGCCCAAGGCCAGGCCCAGCGCCGTGCCCACCACCCCGGTAAAGGCCCCGCAGATGAAAAACACCCGCAAGATCGACCCTTCGGTCAGCCCCATGGTGCGTAAAATACCAATGTCGCGGCCCTTGTTCTTGACCAGCATGATCAGCCCCGAGACGATGTTCATCGCCGCAATCAGCACAAGGATCGACAGGATGATGAACATCACATTGTCCTCGATGTCGAGCGCGCGCAGGAACGACCCCGCCGCATCGCGCCATGTCCAGATCAAGGCATCCTCGCCCGCCATATCCAAGGCAGGGATCGTATAGGCGTCAATGTTTTCAGGGTCTTGCACCATGACTTCGAATTCGTCGGCCAGCCCCTCGCGGTTGAAATAGGACTGCGCTTCGGCAAAGGGCATATAGATACGGGTCTTGTCGATGTCCCAGCGCCCGGCGGTAAAGACATAGACCACCTCATAGGCATTGACGCGCGGCGAGGAGCCAAAGGCGGTTTTCACCCCCGAAGGTGCCACCAGCCGGATACGGTCGCCCACCGTCACGCCAAGCTCGCGCGCAATGCCCGACCCGATGGCAATGCCGCGGTCAAACTCGTCAATATTGCCATAGGCATCGGCATTGGTCCCGACGCGGGGAATGGTTTTCAGATCCTCCAGCCGGATGCCATAGACCTCGGCCCCCAAGGCCGGCCCCTGCGCCGAGGTGACCATGACCTGCCCCTTCACCAAGGGCGCGGCCCGCGTCACGCCGGGCAGCGTGGCAAGCTTGGCAGCAATCGCGTCATAATCCTCAAAGGCCTTGACCACGCGGCCATCTTCGGCAACCCGACCCGCCGAATAGACCGTCACATGGGCATTCGCGCCCAGAATGGTATCGACAAACTCCGCCCGAAACCCTGCCCGCACGGCGAGCGTGGCAATCAGCGCAAAGACGGCCAGCGTAATGCCAATCAGGCTGATCCAGGTCATCACCGACACGCCACCTTCGGCGCGTTTGGCGCGCAGATAGCGCCAGGCGATCATGAATTCAAAACGGGAAAACGGGGCGGTTTGGGCCAAAGGTGCTGCTCATTGTTGTTTTGGCCCAGAGTGGGGCTTAGCGCCCGTCAGGTCAAGAAGGGGCGGGGTTTTCCGCCGCCTCTTCGAGCATTTCATGCACTCATCGGGACCTCACGACGAGGAGGCGAAGCCCCCGAGGAGTTTGCCTCAGACCCCTTCGTAAATCTCGGCAATCCGCGCCACCGCCGCCTCGGGCGACATCTCCACGCTCTCGCCCGTGCGGCGCGAGGTCAGTTCCACCACCCCATTGGCCAGCCCGCGCGGGCCAACGGTGATGCGCCACGGCAGGCCGATCAGATCCATCGTGGCAAACTTCGCCCCCGCCCGCTCATCCCGGTCATCATAAAGCGCCTCCAGCCCCTTGGCCGCCAGCGCCTTGTACAAGCCTTCGCAGGCCGCATCCGCCGCCGCATCGCCCTGTTTCAGGTTCACAATCCCCACCGGGAAGGGCGTCACACCCTCAGGCCAGATGATGCCCTTGTCGTCATGGCTCGCCTCAATGATCGCGCCCAACAGGCGGCTTACCCCAATCCCGTGCGACCCCATCTCGACCGGAACCTTGGACCCGTCGGCCGTCACAACCGTGGCCCCCATCGCTTCGGAATACTTGGTGCCGAAATAGAAGATCTGCCCCACCTCGATCCCCCGCGCGACCTTGCGGCGCTCTTCGGGAATGGCGTCGAACAGCGCCGGATCGTGGGTCTCATCGGTGCGGGCATAAAGCGTGGTGAACTCCTTGCAGACCGCCGCCACTTCCTCGCGGTTGTCGTAATCCACCTCGCGGTTGCCCAGTTTCAACTCGGTCACCGCACTGTCAAAGAACACCTCAGACTCGCCCGTGGACGCCAGCACCAAGAATTCATGCGTGTCATCGCCGCCAATCGGGCCAGAATCCGCCCGCATCGGAATGGCGGTCAGACCCATCCGCTCATAGGTCCGCAGATAGCTGACCATATGGCGGTTATAGGCATGCAGCGCCGACGCCTTGTCGACGTCAAAGTTATAGCCGTCCTTCATCAGGAACTCGCGCCCCCGCATCACGCCAAAGCGCGGACGCATCTCGTCGCGGAACTTCCACTGGATGTGGTACAAGGTCAGCGGCAGGTCTTTATAGCTGTTTACATGCGACCGGAAGATGTCGGTAATCATCTCTTCATTGGTCGGCCCGTACAGCATCTCACGGTCCTGACGGTCCTTGATGCGCAGCATTTCCTGACCGTAATCGTCATAGCGACCCGACTCGCGCCACAGGTCCGCAGGCTGCAAGGTCGGCATCAACAACGCAATGTGCCCCGCGCGTTCCTGCTCTTGATGCACGATCTGCTGAATGCGGTTCAGCACCCGCAGACCCAAGGGCAGCCACGAATAAATCCCCGCCGCCTGCTGCTTGATCATCCCCGCCCGCAGCATATAGCGGTGCGAGACGATCTGCGCCTCGGCGGGGTTTTCTTTCAGAACGGGCAGGAAATAACGGGTCAGACGCATGGCGGGCCTCATGTAATGGTCAAGAGGTTCCTAGCGGGAAGGCGCGCGGGGGGCAAGCGTCAGGGTTTGCGCGCCCGATAAGAGGTCACATAAACGTAAAACCCGATGGTGACCAAAAGGGCGATCGAACCAAGCCATTCAAGCCCGGCATTTTCGGTGGCACGCCGGACCAAGACAAGGCTTCCAAACAATGCCGCGACCAAAAGCACCCACTTCTCGGCTTACTCCTTGCTGGTCGGATCTTTAACGCGATCAAGTTTCATGACCTTGAACACGGTCCACTCAACAGGGATTGTAAGGACAACAAGGGCAACAACCAAAAAATACGTCTGCCACAACTCAAGGCCGAAATGCTCGCTTAACCACATGCCCCCCATGAACGCTGCGAACATCAATGCAAAACTTATAAAGAACCGCATACAACCCTCCACCTGCAGATCCAGCATATTCACCCACCGGTTGCGGCGTCAATATCCAACCCCTCGCCCAACAAATCCTCAACAAACCACGCCGCAAACTGGGCGCGGCCCGACACGCCTGCCTTGGCGTAAATCCGCGTCAACTGCGCCCGAACCGTGCCCGCCGCAGCACCGCGCATTTCGGCAATCTCGGCCACATCCAACCCCTTCAGCGCCAAGAACCCCACATCGCGCTCGGCAGGTGTCAGCCCCCAGTCGGTGAACTGCGCCGCAATCACATCGGCCAAAGCCCCGCGCGCCGTGGCCAGCGCCACATCCTGCGCCCGCATCTCCTCCAGCGTCTGGCGCAGCACCATCACGCCAAAAGCCAATCCCAAGGCCAAAGCCAAGGCCACCAGCATCTCGAACACCAGATGCGGACTGATCTGCCCCTCCAGATAATCGGCCGCGGCATCGCCCACGAAGAAGACCGTCGCGAGCGTTTGAACGATCACAAAGACCGCCCACGCGATTGGCCTTCGCCTTGGGCTTAGGGCTTTCATCCCTTGCGCCCCCGGCGCGCCATCAGCATGGGGGCCACCAGATTGCGGCGCAGGACGCGGCTTTCCACGACAACACCCGCCACATGCAGGAAGGCCAAGATCACGATCAGGTTCGCCGCCACTTCGTGGACCTCTTCCAGAACCTCGCCATAGGGGCTTTCACTCTCGCCTTCGGCACCGTCCTCCTCCACTAACACCGACCAATCCCCTGCGGCAACCGCCGCCTCAAGATCGGCCTGCGCAAAAGGACTAACTCCGCTCATGCCAAGCCCGGTCAGTGTAATCACCCCCAAACAGGCCCACAGCGCATAGGCCATCAAGGCCCCGGCCGGGTTGTGCGACGGGTAATGCGGCGCCGCGCCACGCAACATCGCGCCCAGATGGCGCAAGGCAGCCATCGGATTTGGCGGAAAGCTTGAAAACCGCGCCTCGACCGGGCCAACAAAACCCCAGATCAGCCGCAGGATCAATATGGCAAGGCCAACCCAGCCAAAGGCGATATGCACCGACCGGCCTTGCTTTTTGCCGCCACCTCTTGAATCCCCGCCCCCGATGGGCAATGTGAATGTCAGGTAATGGGGCAGGCGTATGGCACTTCCGATCCGTGATCAGGCGAAATACTGGGGCCTTGCCCTCTTGGTGTTTTTCATCGCGCTTTGGGCGATGGGGGGGGTGATTTTGCCCTTCTTGGTTGGCGGCGCGCTGGCTTATTTTCTTGATCCCGTCGCGGATCGCCTGGAACGCGCGGGCCTCAGCCGGGTCGCCGCGACCACGGTCATCACGGCTGTCGGCATCCTCATCCTTGTGGCGCTGGTGCTGGCGGTGATCCCGACGCTGGTGAACCAGACCACCGCCCTTATCAACGCCGCGCCCGATATCGCCCAGCGCCTGCAACTCTTCTTGTTAGAGCGCTTTCCCGAACTGGCCGACAACACCTCGACCATCCGCCAAAGCCTCGCGCAGATTGGTCAGACCATTCAGTCCAAAGGGGCCAGCTTGGCCGAAGGGGTCTTGAACTCGTTGGCCGGGGCGATCTCCATCGTTGTCTTCATTCTGGTGGTGCCTGTGGTGGCCGTCTACCTCTTGCTCGACTGGGACAACATGATCTCGCGGATCGACAGCCTGTTGCCCCGCGACCATGCACCCACCGTCCGCCGCCTTGCCGGTGAGATCGACGCAGCCCTCTCGGCCTTCGTGCGTGGCCAGCTCTCGGTCTGCCTTGTCTTGGGCATCTATTATTCGGCGGCACTCATGATGGCGGGGCTGCAATTCGGCCTTGTGGTCGGTGCGATTGCGGGCGCGATCACCTTTATCCCTTACGTCGGCGCCATCATCGGCGGGGCGCTGGCCATTGGGCTTGCGCTGTTCCAGTTCTGGGGCGATTGGCTGCAGATCGGCATCATCGCCGCGATTTTCGCGCTGGGCCAGTTCATGGAAGGCAATGTTCTGACGCCGAAACTGGTGGGCAAATCGGTGGGCCTGCACCCGGTCTGGCTGTTGTTCGCCCTGTCAGCCTTTGGCACATTGTTTGGCTTTGTCGGCATGCTCATCGCGGTGCCCGTCGCGGCGGCCATAGGCGTTTTGACGCGATTTGCCATCGCGCAGTATCACGGCAGCCTGCTTTATGTCGGTGTCGCAGGACAGAGTCCGAAAGACGAGGATCAGGCGTGACGTCACCACGCCAAATGGCTTTTGACCTTGGCCTGCACGAAGATTTCTCCCGCGAAGGCTTTTTCCCCGCACCCGCCAATGCCGCAGCCATGGCGGCTATGGCGGGCTGGACAGACTGGCCCCTGCGGCGGCTGTTGCTGATCGGCCCGGACGGGGCGGGCAAAACTCATCTGGCCCATATCTGGACCGCCGAGGCCGGGGCCATGATCCTGCCCGCCCCAGACCTGCTCCACCATGACCCAACCGCCCTGCCCTTGGCCGTGGTGGTTGAAGATGCCGACGCGGTGGCGGGTTTACCCGCCCACGAGGAGGCGCTGTTTCATCTGGTCAATCACATGGCCGCCGCCGGGGGGCATCTTTTGCTCACCGCCCTGACCCCGCCGCGCGACTGGGGCCTTGCCCTGCCCGACCTTCTCAGCCGCCTGCAAGCCACCGCCATCGCCCGGCTTGATCCGCCCGATGACGCGCTTCTCTCGGCGGTTCTGGTCAAGCTTTTTGCCGACCGCCAGATCGCGGTGCCGCCCAACCTCATCCCCTATCTGACCGCCCGGATGGACCGCTCCATCGCCGCCGCGCGCCATCTCGTCGCCGCCCTTGACGCCCGCGCGCTGGCCCTTGGCCGCCCCGTCACCCGCGCCTTGGCTGCCGAACTTCTGGACAGTGCCGATCAGGGGTGAAACACTGTCACCCGAATGACATAGTCCTGCGGTATGCGCCTGCCATGACCAACGCCGATTTCCTCAAAGCCCCCTTCCCCGAGCCTGTTGTCCTGCCGGTCGAGGAAACCAGCGGTCCCCGGCGCTTTTTCAACCGCGAAATCTCGTGGCTGGCCTTCAACTGGCGGGTGCTGGAAGAGGCGTCAAACCCCGATGTGCCGCTTCTGGAACGGCTGCGCTTTCTGTCCATCTCGGCCACCAACCTTGATGAGTTCTACACCGTCCGCGTCGCGGGCCTGCGCGCACTGGTCAAGGTGGGCAATGCCGCCCCCTCGGAAGATGGCCTTAGCCCGGCCGAACAGCTGATACTCATTAACGCCAACGCGCGCGACCTGATGCAGATGCAGCAGTCGGTGTTAAAACGCCTGCGCCGCGAGATGGAGACCCAAGGCATCCTGATCGCCACCCGCTCCAAATTGACCGGGCGCGACCTGAAGTTTTTGGAAGACCACTTCCTGCGCAACGTCTTTCCGGTTCTGTCCCCCTTGGCGATTGACCCAGCCCACCCCTTCCCCTTCATCCCCAACACCGGCTTTTCGCTGGCGCTGGAGTTGGAGCGCGAGACCGACCACCGCACACTCAAGGCGCTTTTGCCAATCCCGCAGCAGATTGCGCGCTTTGTTCCCCTGCCCAGCAAGGACGGCGAACACCGTTTCCTGCCCTTGGAAGAGCTGCTTTTGATGCATCTCGACATGCTTTTCCCCGGATATACCGACCGGGGACATTGCCTGTTCCGGGTGCTGCGCGACAGCGATCTTGAGGTCGAGGATGAGGCCGAAGATCTGGTGCGCGAATTTGAAACCGCGCTGAAACGCCGCCGCCGGGGCGAGGTGATCCGCCTCAAGCTTTCCGCCGGCGCCCCCGAAGATCTGCGCGCGCTGATCAAGGAAGAACTCGGCGTCAATGACGACGAGATGGTCGAACTGCGCGGCATGCTGGGCATAGCCGATCTCAAGGAACTCGTCCTCTCCTCCCGCCCCGATCTCTTGTGGCCCCCCTTCACCCCCCGCGTGCCGGAACGGGTGCAGGACAATGACGGCGACATGTTCGCCGCGATCAAGCAAAAGGACATCCTTTTGCACCACCCCTATGAGACCTTCGATCTGGTCATCCGCTTTCTTGAACAGGCCGCCCGCGACCCCAACGTGCTGGCCATCAAGCAAACCCTTTATCGCACCTCATGGGACAGCCCGATCGTCGGCGCATTGTGTGAGGCCGCCGAAGCGGGCAAGTCGGTCACAGCCCTGGTGGAGCTTAAAGCCCGCTTTGATGAGGCCGCCAACATCCGCCAGTCGCGCCGTCTGGAACGGTCAGGCGCGCATGTGGTGTATGGGTTCATCAACTACAAAACCCACGCCAAAATCTCGACCGTGGTCCGCCGCGAAGGCGACCAACTGGTCACCTACACCCATTACGGCACCGGCAACTATCACCCGATCACCGCACGCATCTACACCGATCTGTCGTTTTTTACCTGTGACCCGGCCTTGGGCCGCGACGCGACCAAGGTGTTCAACTACCTTTCGGGCTATGTGCAGCCACAGGGGTTGGAAAACCTGGCCATTTCCCCCATCACGCTCAAACCCCGCATCCTTGAACAAATCGCCGCCGAGGCAGATCACGCCCGCGCCGGGCGTCCGGCGGAAATCTGGGCCAAGGTCAACAGCCTGGTCGACCCGGACGTGATCGACGCGCTCTACGCCGCCTCACAGGCCGGGGTCAGGATCAGCCTCATCGTGCGCGGCATTTGCGGGTTGCGACCGGGGGTCAAAGGGCTTTCCGAAAACATCCGCGTCAAATCCATCGTCGGGCGGTTCTTGGAACATTCCCGCATCGTCTGCTTTGGCAATGGCAACGGCTTGCCCGGCAAAAAGGCCCGCGTGTTCATTTCTTCGGCCGACTGGATGGGCCGCAACCTGACGCGCCGGGTGGAAACACTGATCGACATCCGCAATGATACCGTCAAAGCCCAGATCGTTGGGCAGATCATGGCCGCCAATTTGGCCGACGAGGCGCAAAGCTGGCTATTGGGCCCCGATGGGCGCTATACTCGTGATCTGGCTCCCGCCGATGGCAGCGCCTTCAACTGCCACCGCTTTTTCATGGAAAATCCCTCGCTCTCTGGCCGTGGTACGGCCGGCGCCAAGGATGTTCCGAAACTTGCCTGAGGCCCAAAATGACTGAAGTTGATACCCTGCCCGACCCTGAAGAGGATCACGGCCCCTTTGGCCGACCCTTGTTTGATGACCCCTCCGCCCGCGCGCTCAGCCGTGTCGGTGTGGTGGATGTGGGCTCAAACTCGGTCCGCATGGTGGTCTTTGACGGTGCCGCGCGCAGCCCAGCTTATTTTTACAACGAAAAAATCATGTGCGGTCTGGGCAAGGGGCTGGCGCAAACCGGACGACTTTCACCCCAAGGCCGCGTGCGGGCACTCATGGCCCTGAAACGCTTTTCGCTTTTGGCCCAAGGCATGGGCATCGAAACGCTGACAGTGGTGGCCACAGCCGCGGTGCGCGAGGCCGAGGATGGGCCAGAATTTCAGCTTCAGGTTCTCAATGAGACCGGGCTGAAGATGTGGGTCATCGACGGCGGCGAAGAGGCGCGGCTCTCGGCCCAAGGTGTTCTCTTGGGCTGGCCCGATGCCAAAGGCATCGTCTGCGACATGGGCGGCAACTCGATGGAACTGGCCCGCATCGGTGATGGCAAGGTTGGCAAACGCGTCTCCACCCCGCTTGGTCCCTTCCGTCTGCAACAGGTGGCCGACACGGCCCGCAAACGCACCACCCACATCGACCGCGTCCTGAAAGACGCCCAGATCCAGATGAAATCCGAAGGCGAGCGGATCTATCTGGTGGGCGGGTCTTGGCGCGTCATTGCGCGTCTCGACATGGAGCGGCGCAATTACCCGCTGACGGTCTTGCACGAATACCGCATGACCCCCACAGGCCTTCTCGACACGCTCGACTGGATCGAAACCGCCGATCTCGCCGTCCTGCGCGCCCGCACCGGCACCAGCCCGGAACGGATGGAACTGGTCCCCCTGGCCTGCGAAGTCCTGCGCGAGCTGATCGGCATCCTCAAGCCCTCCGAAATCGACGTCTCCGCCTACGGCATCCGCGAGGGGCTTCTCTACGAACAAATGCCCGAGAAACTCCGCCGCCGCGATCCCTTGATCGAAGCCGCCCGCATGTCCGAACAGACCCAGGCCCGCATGCCCGGCTTTGGCAAAAAGCTCTTCAACTTCCTCGAGCCCCTCTTCAAAGGCACAAGCGATGAGCGGATGCGCCTGATCAAGGCGGCCTGCCTCTTGCACGACACCACATGGCGCGCCCACCCCGATTTCCGCGCCGAGGCCTGCTTTGACAATGCCACGCGCGCCAACCTTGGCGGCCTTGATCACCCCGGTCGGGTGTTCTTGGGGCTCGCACTTTTGCATCGCTACAAAAACAACCGCGCCGGGTCACGGCTGGAACCGATGTTCCGCCTCCTGTCCGAAGACGACATCCGCGATGCCGAAGTTCTGGGCAAGGCCATGCGCTTTGGCGCGATGTTTGCCATGGGCGATCCCGGCATTGCCGGCGCGCTGGACTGGCAGCCCCGCAAACGGACCTTGGAACTCAGACTGACCGAGATCGGCCGCGGCCTGTTTGGCGAGGTGGCGCAGGCCCGCTTCGCCTCTTTGGCGGTGGCGCTCAAGGCCACGGCACGGGTCACGGATGCCTGATGCTGGCCTTTGACCATATCGCAATCTCGGCCGTTGATCTGGCCGAAGGGGTCACAGCCGTTGAGGCAGCACTTGGGCTGCGCCTGTCCGGCGGCGGTGAACATCCCCTCATGGCCACGCACAACCGGCTCATGGGCTTGGGCGATCTTTATCTTGAGGTGATCGCACCCAACCCCGCCATGCCACGCCCCTCTTGGCCCCGCTGGTTCGATTTAGACAACTTTTCGGGCAATCCACGCCCTACAAACTGGGTCTCAGGTTCGAAAAATCTGATGGCCGATCTGGCGCTGTGTCCAGATGGCACCGGGGTTCCGATGTCCCTGCAGCGCGGCGACTATCGCTGGCAGATGGCGGTGCCCTCTGACGGCAAGCTGCCCTATGACGGTGCCTTCCCCGCGCTCATCCAATGGCAGGGCACGGCGCACCCCACCCAAGCCCTGCCCGACAGCGGCGCGCGCCTGACCCGGCTTGAGATCGCCCACCCCATGGCCGAGGCCCTCCAGTCAGCCTTGACGCCGCTCTTCCACGACCCGCGCGTGGTCATCGTCCAAGGCCCGGCCAAGGCGATGCGCGCAACCTTCACCACCCCCCACGGCGTCCGCGTGCTGGAATGATCCGCCCCGCGGCGCCTGCCGATGCCCCCGCCATTGCCGCGATCTGGAACCAGATCATCCGCGACACCACTGCCACCTTCACCACCGCCGAAAAAGACCCCGCCACGCTGGCCGCCCAGATTGCCTCCGGCACCCCTTGGTGGGTCGCTTGCGTGAATGACCGCGTCGAAGGCCATGCCACCTATGGCCAGTTTCGCGGCGGCCCCGGCTATGCCCGCAGCATGGAACACTCCATCCACCTCACAGCCGCCACCCAAGGCCGCGGCCTTGGCCGCGCGCTGATGCAGGCGCTGGAAGATCATGCCCGCGCCCACGGCGTGCATGTGATGGTTGCCGGTGTTTCCTCGGACAACCCCGCAGGCCAAACCTTTCACGCGCGTCTGGGCTATGTCGACTGCGGCTGCGTGATGCAGGCGGGCTACAAATGGGGCCGTTATTTCGATCTTGTGCTCATGCAGAAAATCCTGACCTGACAAGCCACGGCCCAGCGGCTAAACTCATCCCATGTCGATCTGGACCCGCATCAGCGCCGCCCTTGCATCGCTTGCCAAGGGCGAGTCGTTGTCGGTTGTCTTTGACCAGCTCGTCGGCGCGCCCGACCCCGGACGCTCGGTCGGCTTTACCATTGCCGTCATCGCGCTGGGTGCCAAACTCGCCAAGGCCGACGGTCAGGTCACCAAAGACGAAGTCACCGCCTTTCGCCGCGTCTTTACCTTCCCCCCCGGAGAAGAGGCCAACGCCGCGCGGGTGTTCAACCTGGCCCGGCAGGACGTCGCGGGCTTTGACGCCTATGCCCGCAAGATCGTGACCATGTTCACCGACGCCGACCACCCCGACAACCGCGCCCTCTTCATTGACCTCATCGAAGGGCTGTTTCACATCGCGCTTGCCGATGACATCCTGCATGAGGGCGAAGAGGCGTTTTTGGCCCATACGGCGGAAATCTTCGGGCTGGATCAGCGCTGCTATCTCGCCATCCGCGCCCGTCTCGTCGAAGGTGCCGAGCGTGATCCTTATGACCTATTGGGCGTGCCGCATGACGCATCCCTGCCCGAAATCCGCACGGCTTGGAAACAGGCGGTCAAGGACAACCACCCCGATGTGATGATCGCCCGCGGCGTGCCGCCCGAGGCGGCGGTCTTGGCCGAACGCCGGCTCATCGCCATCAACGCCGCATGGGAAGAGTTGCGTCACCGGGGCGCGGCATGACCAACGCGGGCGACAGCGGCGCCAAACGGCCGCTGCGCCTTGCGACCTACAATATCGAATGGTTCAACGCGCTGTTTGACGACCGGGGCCGGATGCTGGAGGACCGCGAGCTGTCCGCCCGCTATCAAACCACCCGCGCCGATCAACTGGGCGCGATCGCCATCGTGCTGACGGCCATGAACGCCGATGGGGTGATGATCATCGAAGGCCCCGACCAAGGCTCCAAACGCTCTACCGTCAAGGCGCTCGAAGGCTTCGCCCGCCATTTCGGCCTGCGAACCCGCAAGGCGGTGCATGGCTTTGCCTCAGACACCGAACAGGAAATCGCCTTTCTCTACGACCCCGACCGGATCACCGCCCGCCATGACCCGCTGGGCGAACCCGCCCTTGCCGGCGGCGCGCCGGGTGCCCCACGCTTTGACACCACACTTCGCGCCGATCTTGATCTGGACGGCGTGGCCGAACAGATCCGGTTTTCCAAACCCCCGCTGGAACTGGCGCTGACCGTGCAGGGCCGCGTGCTCCGCCTCATCGGCGTGCATGCCAAATCGAAAGCTCTGCATGGCCGAATGCCACAGGCGCAATTCATCCGCATTTCCATCGAGAACCGCCGCAAGCAACTGGCCGAATGCCAATGGCTGCGCCGCCGGATCGACACCCACCTGGCCGACGGCGACAGCCTGATCGTGCTGGGCGATCTGAACGATGGTCCGGGCCTTGACGAATATGAAAAACTTTTCGGCCATTCCGGCGTGGAAATCGTCTTGGGCCTGAACTCGGGTGCCGAGATGCACCTTTACGATCCCCACGCCCATATGGCGCCGGCCCAAAAAACCGGCATCGCCCCCACCACGGCACGCTTCTGGCTCGCGCCCCAAAAGCGGTATTTCGAGGCGCTCTTGGATTTCATCATGGTCTCGCCCGATCTGGCCGCCCGCAGCCCCGATTGGCGCATCTGGCATCCGTTCAATGACCCCGCCGTCATGGCCATTCCCGAATTGCGCGACGCGCTTTTGACCGCCTCGGACCATTTTCCTGTGACAATTGACCTTGAAATCAATTGAAAACAGCAGGGCGGCCTCCCATATCCCACGGATGAAGCATCTGGTTGTCGCCCTTTGCCTATGTGCCGCGCCCGCATGGGCGCAAGAGCCCCCCGCCCAAGTTGAGGTGGAAGAGGGGTTCAGCCTTATGGAAGAAGGGGCCAAGCTGCTGCTCAAGGGGCTGATGGCGGACATGGAACCGGCGCTGGACGAGATGGGCAAAGCCCTCACCGATCTGGAGCCGGCGCTGAAAGACCTGCAGCCCCGCATGTTGGAACTTCTGGCTCTGGTGGATGATCTGACCAATTACCAAGCCCCCGAACGGCTTGAAAACGGCGACATCCTGATCCGGCGCAAACCTGACGCTCCAACCCCGCCACCTTTACCCGACACAGCCCCCGACACACCCGAGGATACAGCCCCCCAGGTTGACCTCTGACCCCTTTGACACGAGGAGCCAGACAATGGCCAATCCCACACCGGGCGGAAATGCCCTTGCCCGCCTGATACAACACGAGGCCTTTGCCGGCGTGTTGATGATCGCCGCCGCAATTTTGGCGCTGATCTTTGCCAACACCGGGCTTTCAGGTGCCTATTACGGCTTTCTGAACACCAAAATCTCGTTTTTGGTCAATGATATCGGGCTGAACAAACCGCTCCTTTTGTGGATCAATGACGGCCTGATGGCGATTTTCTTCTTCCTCATCGGGCTTGAGTTGAAGCGCGAGATGGTTGAGGGCCGCCTGAAGAACCCGCGCGATGTGCTCTTGCCCGGCGTCGCCGCGATTGGCGGGATGGCGGCACCGATGGCGGTGTTCCTTTTGCTGACCGCAAGCAACCCTGAACTGGCCTCAGGCTGGGCCATTCCAGCGGCCACCGACATTGCCTTTGCGGTGGGCGTGCTGGCGCTTTTGGGCAAACGCGTTCCCTCGTCACTCAAGATCTTCCTGCTGACGCTGGCCATTCTGGACGACATGGGCGCGATCCTGATCATCGCGCTCTTCTACGGCTCAGGCATCGACACCGGCTATCTCGGCATGGCCTTGGTGCCGCTTGCAGGCCTGATCGCGCTCAACCTGCGCGGCACGCACCGCATTGCGCCCTTCATGCTTCTGGGCGCGATCATGTGGTTCTTGGTGCTGAAATCCGGTATCCACCCGACGGTGGCCGGCGTTGTCACCGCCTTCACCATTCCCCTGAAGGACCGTTTCGGCAAATCCCCGCTCCATTCTCTGGAACACAACCTGCACCCCTATGTGATCTACGGCATCGCGCCGATCTTCGCGCTGGCCAATGCCGGGATCGACCTGTCGGGCATCTCGATGTCAGACTTCCTGTCGCCCTTGCCCCTTGGCATCGCAGCGGGCCTCTTCATTGGCAAGCAGATCGGCGTCTTTGGCGCGACCTGGCTCGTGGTCAAGACCGGCCTTGCCAAACTGCCGCATGGCGTCAACTGGATGATGGTCTGGGGCCTGTCGATGCTCGCCGGGATCGGCTTTACCATGTCGCTCTTCATCGGCTCGCTCAGCTTTGAGGGCGATGAGATGATGAACATGGTACGGCTCGGCGTCATGACCGGCTCGGTGCTCTCGGCGGTGGTGGGCTATCTCGTGCTCAGTCGCGCGACCCAAGGCCATGGCACCGGGGAAACAGCAACAACGGCGCAGACCACCGCCTAGAGCGGATCGCATTCAAGACAGGCAAGCCGTTGGGAATGTGGCGTATTGCCTTTGATCGGCTGAACCCGATCAAACGCGATACGCTTTAAGCCCCCCTCCCCATCCCTCCCCCACAAAGGGGGGAGGGAGCCCCCCTCA
>JBILYK010000018.1:0-46130 GCA_044377735.1 Paracoccaceae bacterium
TCCCAAGGTGAAACCCCGCCTTCGACATGACGGATAGCCAAAACGGAGCCTCGAAGGCGGGGCGGATCTGGGTTTCATCTTGGCCCAAATACTCCCGCCGGAGGCTCCCGCCCGGTCCACCCGCGCTTCCCTATCCTTTCCGCCCCTCCAGCTCGGCGTTGAAAAGCCGCAGCCGGTGGCTGAGGTTGTCATGGTTGGTCACAGAGTCGAAGTGTTCGAACAAAAACGACAGCGCCTCGCCCTCATCCAGCCCGGCCTCACCCGCAAAGCGCTTGAGCCTGCGGTAACCGTCTTCGGTCATGGCCACGGGAAAACGGCGGGTCAGACGAAAGCGCTTGGGCATTTGAAACCTCGGGTTGCTCTGGGGCAAAATTCTTACTTCAAGAATTTTCTGCCCCAAGATTAGAACGCCTCCGCCGCCAAGGCCATAACCGGATCGGCACCGCTTTCGATGCGGGCCAGATGCATGCCGCAGGCGGGCAGTTGGCGGGTCATGTAATAGCAACCTGTGGCGATCTTGGCGTTCAGGAACGCCGTATCCCCGCCGCCGGCATCCAAGGCGGTATGGGCAGCCGAGGCCATGCGTGTCCACATCAGGCCCATGCAGACATGGCCCATCATCGTCATGAAGTCATAAGACCCCGCCAGTGCCGCGTTGGGGTTTTTCATGCCGTTCTGCATGAAAAACATCCCCGCCGCCTGCATGGCTTTGGACGCCTGTTTCAAGGGTTCAGTAAATGCAGTCATGCGGGGGTTTGCGTCATGCGCTTTGCATTCGGCTTTGACCATTTCAAAGAAGGCCATGACGTGTTTACCGCCATCTTGCGTCAGTTTGCGGCCCACAAGGTCCAGCGCCTGTACGCCATTGGCGCCTTCATAAATCTGGGCGATGCGGGCGTCGCGGACAAACTGGCTGACGCCATTATCTTCGATATAGCCATGCCCGCCCCAGACCTGCTGGGCCTGCACGGCCATCTCGAAACCTTTGTCGGTCTGAAAGCCCTTGATGACCGGGATCATCAGCGACACCAGCCCTTCGGCGGCGGCGTCCTGCATGCGGTGGCCGCGATCAATCAGCGAGGCCGCCCAGAAGGTCAGCGCGCGCGCGCCTTCGACAAAGCTTTTCTGATCCATCAGGTTGCGGCGGATGTCGGGGTGCACGATCAGGGGGTCGGCGGGGCCTGAGGGGTTTTCCGCCCCGGTGATCGCCCGGCCTTGTAGACGGTCGCGGGCATAGGCGACAGCGTTTTGATAGGCCGTCTCGGCCACCGCATAGCCTTGCAGGCCCACGCCCAGCCGCGCCTCGTTCATCATGGTGAACATGGCGCGCATGCCTTTATGCAAATCGCCCAGAAGATAGCCCGTTGCACCGTCATAGTTCATGACGCAGGTGGCGTTGCCGTGGATGCCCATCTTGTGCTCGACCTTGCCCACCGCAAGGCTGTTGCGCGCACCAAGCGAGCCGTCGGCGTTGACCAGAAACTTTGGCACGATGAAGAGGGAAATGCCCTTGGTGCCTTCTCCCCCGCCCGGAGCCTTGGCCAGTACCAGATGGATGATGTTGTCGGCCATGTCGTGCTCACCTGCCGAGATGAAGATCTTGGTGCCGGTGATCTTGTAGGAGCCGTCCGCCTGCGGTTCGGCCCGGGTGCTCATGAGGCCCAGATCGGTGCCACAATGCGGTTCGGTGAGGTTCATGGTGCCGGTCCAGTCGCAGGTCACCATCTTGGGCAGGTACAGCGCCTTTTGCGCGTCCGTTCCATGGGCGTGGATCGCGGAATAGGCACCATGGGTCAGGCCCTGATACATGTTAAACGCCATATTGGCCGAGACCAGAATCTCACCCACCGCCGTGCCCATGAGGTAAGGCAAGCCCTGCCCGCCATAAGCCGGATCGCAATCGAGCGCGGGCCAGCCCCCTTCGCGCAGCTTGTCAAAGGCCGCCTTGAACCCGGTGGGGGTGCGCACCACGCCGTTTTCCAAGGTGCAGCCCTCGCGGTCGCCCACCGCGTTCAGGGGGGCCAGCACATCAGACGCGAGTTTGCCTGCCTCTTCCAGCACGGCGGCGGTAAAGCCTGCGTCCAGATCGGCATAGCCGGGGATGTCCGATGCGTCGATCTTCAGCACATTGTGCAGCAGAAAGGCCATATCCTTGAGGGGCGCGGTATAGGCGGTCATCGGGGTCTCCTTAGGCGGCGCTGGCGGTTTTGCGGAAGGCGGCAAGGGCCTTTTCGCCTTCGGCCAACTGGGTTTTCAGATCGGCAATCGCCACGTCCAGTTCGGCGCGCTGCGCCTCCATCTGGGCAAGCCGATCCTTGGCAATGTCATAGGTGCGCGTCAGCTGCGCCTCGTTCGAGCCGTCGCGGTCATACATGTCGAGAAGCTGGCGAATCTCTTCCAGCGAAAAGCCAAAACGCTTGCCGCGCAAAATCAACCGCAGCCGGGCGCGGTCTTGCTTGGTAAAAAGCCGCCGGGTGCCAAGGCGGATGGGGCACAAAAGCTCTTTCACCTCATAAAACCGCAAGGTGCGCGGGCTGACGTCAAAGGCGTCACACATCTCGCGGATGGTCAGGGTGTCGGCACTGTCTGTCATGTCATGGCCCTTGGGCTGGGGGGGGCGGTCGTGAAGTTGGCTGCCCGTGGGCATGATAGTCGAGTGCTTGACGTTAACGTAAATGTAACGTCACGTCAGAAACGCAGGTGACGTAAGGGCGAAGGGCCGCAGGGCGGTGGAACCCTGCGACCGGGTCAGTCTTCGTCGCCCGCAATCTGCTTGAGAACCGCGCCTTTACCGCGCCAGCGCAGGATGGGTGGAATCACCAAGGCCAGCGCCGCCACAGCCAAAAGCCCTGCCGCGAGGGATGTGCTGACCAGCGTGGACCAATCGCCCTGGCTGATTGCCAGCGCCCGGCGCAGTTGCGCCTCGGCCATGGGGCCAAGGATCAGGCCGACCACCACCGGCGCGATGGGATAGCCGTGCAGGCGCATGAGATAGCCCATGACGCCAAAGATCATCAGCATCGACAGTTCCACAGGCGAAGGGTTGACCCCGATGGTGCCCAAGGTCGCGAAGAGGAGGATCCCGGCGTAAAGCCACGGGCGCGGGATGGTGAGGAGTTTCACCCAAAGCCGGATCAGAGGCAGGTTCAGCACCAAAAGCATGATATTGGCGATGAGGAGGCTCGCGATCAGCCCCCAGACCAGTTGTGGTGCGGTGGCAAACAAAAGCGGCCCCGGTTGCAGGCCGAATTGCTGAAACCCTGCCAGCATGATCGCCGCGGTGGCCGTGGTGGGCAGGCCCAGCGTCAGAAGCGGCACCAGCGTTCCGGCGGCGGCGGCGTTGTTGGCGGCCTCGGGGCCAGCGACGCCTTCAATCGCGCCATGGCCAAACTCCTCGGGATGTTTGGCAAAACGCTTTTCGGTGCCGTAGGAGAGGAAGCTCGCGATATCGGCCCCGCCTGCAGGCATGGCGCCGATGGGAAAACCAATCGCCGTGCCGCGCAGCCATGGCCGCCATGAGCGCGACCAATCCGCCCGCGTCATGGCGACCGAGCCTTTGATCGCATGCACCTTGTCTTGCAGCCCTGCCCCTTGGGCGGCGACGAACAGCGCCTCGCCCACGGCGAACATGGCAACCGCAAGGGTGGTGACCTCGATGCCGTCTAGAAGCTGTGGGACGCCGAAGGAGAGCCGCGCTTGGCCCGTGAGCCCGTCGATCCCGACAATCGCCAAGGCAAGGCCGACGAAGAGTGAGGTCAGCCCCTTCATCGTGCTTTCGCCAAAGGCGGCCGAGACAGTGACAAAGGCCAGCACCATCAGCGCGAAATACTCCCTTGGGCCAAAGACCAAGGCCAGTTTCACGATATGGGGGGCAAGGAAGGCCAAGGCCAAGGTGGCCAGAAGCCCGGCCACGAAAGAGCCGATGGCGGCGGTGGCTAAGGCGGGGCCACCCCGCCCGGCGCGGGCCATCTTGTTACCCTCAAGCGCTGTGACGATCGAGGCACTTTCGCCCGGTGTATTGAGAAGGATCGAGGTGGTCGATCCGCCATACATCCCGCCATAGTAGATGCCGGCAAACATGATGAGCGAGCCTGCCGGGTCGAGCCCGTAGGTGACGGGCAGCAAAAGCGCGACGGTCAGCGCTGGGCCGATGCCGGGCAGAACGCCGACGGCAGTGCCAAGCGTCACGCCGATCAGGGCGTAAAGCAGGATCATCGGCTCCAACGCCGTGCCGAGGCCCTGCAACAGGAAATCGAATGTCGTCATCTTAGCCCCCGAAGATCAGGGTTTCCAGAAACCCGGCGGGAAGGTTCAGCTTCAACAGCTGGTCAAAGACCGCGTAAATCGCCAGCGCAAAGCCGATGCCCACGGGCAGGCTGACGGCAAAGTTGCGCTTGCCAAAGGCGGCGGCGGTGCAGGCGAAAAGAAGGCCCGAAGCGATGGAAAAGCCCAAGACGCGCAAGAGCGCCAGTTGCAGCGCAAGGCCGCCGATGATGAAGAGGATAGGCACCGGGTTTTGCCGTGCCACGCCTGCGCCAGCATGGCGCAGCCCCTTCCAGACATGGGCCAGCGCCAAGGCCCAAAGGCACAGGCCCACGAACAAGGGCGCCTCGCCCGACCCTATCCCGGCATACCCACCCTTGTCGGGAATGGCGCGGCCTTGCCAGATCAGAAGCGCGCCAAGCGCGGCCAAGATCGCGGCGATGATGAACGCCGCCCCATCGGGGCGACGTCCGGTTGCGCGGTCAAAGCCGGTCATTTCACCAGACCAATGTCCTTGAGGACGGCGGTAGTGGATGCGATCTCCTTGGCGAGTTGGGCGTCAAAATCGGCCCCGGCAAGGTAGGTGTTGGCCCAGCCCTTCGATTCCAGCATGGCCTTCCAGCCCGCCGAATTCACCAGCTTGTCGATGTCGGCGGCGACGGTGGCCTTTTGCTCATCCGAAAGGCCCGGCGCGGCGGCAACCATGCGCCAGTTCTGCACGTTCACGTCATAGCCCGATTCCATCAGGGTCGGCGCATCGGTGCCAGCCCATTTTTCCGCCGTGGACACCGCCAGCATGCGCATGGTGCCCGCCTCGACCTGCGGCAGGAATTCACCCACGCCGGAAATGCCCACGGTCACCTGATTGCCGAGGATGGCGGCCAGCGCCTCACCACCGCCCGAGAAGGCGACATAGTTGATCTTGGTCGGATCGACGCCCGCCGCCTTGGCCAGAAGGCCAACGGTGATGTGATCAACCCCACCAGCCGAGCCGCCCGCCCATGAAACGGAGCCGGGATCGGCCTTCATCATCTCAACCAGTTCGCCGATGGTCTGAAGTGGCGAAGCAGCCGGAACCGCGATGCCCACCGCCTCGCCGGTCAGGCGGGCAATCGGGGTGACATCGGCCAAGGACACGGGCGATTCATTGGTCAGGATCGCGCCGACCATCACATAGCCGCCGACGATCAGCTGGCTGGCATCACCTGCGGCTGAGGAGGCGAACTGCGCCAGACCCACGGTGCCGCCCGCGCCGGGGACGTTTTGCACTTGCACCGAGGCGGAAATGCCTTCGGCCTGCAACACCTCTTGCATGGCGCGCGCTGTGCCATCCCAGCCACCGCCGGGGGCGGCGGGTGCCATGATCATATAGTCATTGGCCAAAGCCGGGACAGCCAGCATCGTGGCAAAAGCTGCGCTCAAAACTGTGTTTTTCATTATGATTCTCCTTCCAATGCACCAATTTGGTGCGCCTTTTTCCAAGACGGCACCTCCTCGTGCCCATCTTGGGGGAAAGTTCAGCACAAGAACCTGTCAAGAAGCTGACAACCCGCCAAGGGCGCGATCATTCGGCCAAGGCCTCGCGCCAAAGTCGCAAGAGGCGCTGGCGTTTGGCCTGATCGAGATAGACCAGAACGCCGGGGCTGACGGGCACGGCGCGCAGCTGGTCGCCCAAGGCGGCCTGCATGGCCGCGCCGCTGCCGGCACCTGTCACCTCAAGGCTGACCGCAGGCAGGCGCAGCTTTTCGGACAAAAGCGTCTGGCCTTCGGCGCCCATCAGAAACTCCAGAAACTCGGCCCCGAGATCGGGCGAGGCCGCTGCGCGCGGCATCAGCGCCACCCGCGACAACACCACCGTAAAGTCGCGCAAGAGCACAAACCCCAAGTTGGGCTCCATCCGCGCCTGATCGGCGGCATAGGAGCCAAGGATGTTATAGCCCAAAAGGAGTCGCCCGTCGGCCACCCGGTCGATGATGCCCTGACTGGTGGGAAAGGTCTGCAAGCCCGCCTTGGCCATGATGCGCAGCATGGACCAGATGTCGGCGAAATGTTCGGCATCGCGGGCCAGAAACAGATAGCCGACCGAGGATTGTTCAATGTCATAGGTGCCGATCTTGCCCGCCGCCGTGCTGGGCGCATTTTGCAGCCATGTCATCAACTCCAGCCGCGACTGCGGCGGGCCATCGGGAAATGCGGGTTTGTGATAGACCAAAACCGCCGGTTCCACCGTCAGCGCAAAGGCGGTGTCTTGCCATTTGGCCCAAGCGGGCCAGCCGGTGGCGGCGGGCACCGGGGCGGCTTGGGCATAGCCGTCATTGGCCAGTTTCAGTTGCAAATCCATGCCCGAGGAGAACAGGAAATCTGCCGTGGTGCTGCCAGCATCGGTTTCGGCGATCACCCGCGCGGCGATGTCGGCGGCCAGAAGGTCTTCATAGCGCACGGCGACCCCTGGGTTTTGGGCCTGAAAGGCCGCAATCAAAGGTGCGGCAAGGCGGCTGTCCAGCGTGGAATAGATCACCAACTGCCGCCCGGCGCTGCCATCGGGGGCGGCATGGGTCACCACTTCGCCCAGCGCGGGGCGGGCCAAAAGGGCCAAGCAGCAAAGGAATACCAGACGCAATACCATGCCCTTCAGCTTGCCCGATCAACTGCCCGTTCACAACCGTGGCCTTTGCGCCTAACCTGTCAGGCAGAAAGGTCGATTTATGCGTCTGTTATTGGTTGAAGATGATTTGCCCCTTGCTGAGGCGCTAATGTCGCTTCTGGTCTCCTCGGGCTATGCGGTGGATTGTGTGCATGACGGCGAGGCCGCCAAGGCGCTGGTGGCGGCCGAACAGTTTGATCTGATGATCCTTGATCTGAACCTGCCGCATCTGGACGGGCTGTCGGTGCTGCGCGCCATGCGCGCCAGTGGCAACCGCGCCGCCGTGATGATCCTGACCGCGCGCGGCACTGCCGAGGACCGGGTGCGCGGGCTGGATCTGGGGGCCGATGACTACATGGCCAAGCCCTTTGACATCCGCGAGTTTGAGGCACGGGTGCGGTCTTTGCTGCGCCGTCAGGCGGGACTCAGGTCGGCCACGGTCAGTCTTGGCGCGCTATCGCTGGACCTGACCACCCGGCAATTCGCAGCCCATGGTCAGATGATCGACCTGCCGCCGCGCGAACGCGCGCTCTTGGAATTGTTGGTGACCCGCGCGGGCAAGGTGGTGGTGAAAGAGGCGATTGTGCAATCGCTCACCTCCTTGGATGACATGCTGTCGGACAATGCGATTGAGCAGTATATCTCGCGGCTGCGCCGTCGCTTGGCGCCTTTGGGCCTGACACTGCGGACGGTGCGGGGCATTGGCTATCTTCTTGAAAAACCGGCCGAGACGCCATGAGACCCTATTCGCTGCGCCGCCGTTTGTTGCTGTGGCTTTTGATGGCCACGGCGGTTTTGGGCCTTGTGGCTTTGGTGGACACCTGGCGCGAGGCGCTGCGCACGGCGCAAAGTGTGTCGGACCGGGTGCTGGTCGGCTCGGCCTTGGCGATTGCCGAGCGGGTGACGGTGGACCAATCGGGCGGGCTGGAGGTGGATATTCCATTTTCATCTTTGGAAATGCTGGCCTCGACCGCGCAGGACAAGGTGTTTTACCGGGTGGATGGGCCCGTGGGCAGCTTCCTGACCGGCTATCGCGATCTGGCGGTGGTTGCAGCCACGCCCGGCGGCGTGGGCTTTGCCGATGGGGTTTATGGGCAGGTTGGCATACGCAGCGCCACCTTGCTGCGCGAGCTGTCAACCGGGGCGCGGTCCATCGCCTTTAGCGTGACCGTGGCAGAAAGCACCCGCGCCCGGACGGCTTTGGCGCGGGCGATCCTGTTCCGCTCGGCCCTTAGGCTTGGGCTTTTGATGCTGGGCGTGGTGGGCATTGTCTGGGTGGGTGTGACCTTGGCGCTGCGTCCCTTGGAACGGCTGGGCGAGGCGATTGCCGAACGCTCACCCGGTGATCTGCGCCCGGTGACCGCCAATACGCCAGAAGAGGTAGAGGCGCTGGTGGCCGCGATCAACTCGTTCATGGGGCGGTTGCAAACCGCGTTGGAGGGGCTTCGCAACTTTACCGGCAATGCGAGCCACCAACTGCGCACGCCATTGGCCGTGGTGCGGACCCAACTGGCGCTGATGGACCGCAGCGACAGCCGTGCCGAAACTGCCATGGCGAGCGACAAGGCCCGCAGCGCGCTGGAGCGCGCCGAGCGCGTGCTGGCGCAGCTTTTGGTGCTGGCGCGGGTGGATGCCAGTTCTGGGACTGCGGTGCTGCAACCGTTGGACATGGCCGCGATTGCCAAAGAGGTCACCGCCGAGATGGTGCCAAACGCCCTGCCTGCCGACATTGATCTGGGCTTTGAAGGTCTGGACGAGGCGCTTGTTCTGGCAAACGCGGTACTTTTGGCTGAGTTGTTGAAAAACTTGGTGGCCAACGCCATCAGCTATGCCGGGGCCGGGGCGATTGTCACGGTGCGGGTATTGGAAGATGCGGGACACCCTGTGCTTGAGGTGGAGGACAACGGTCCGGGCCTCTCCGCCGAACAGCGAGCCGCGGCGGTGCAGGCGCGTGGCGGGGCGATGCGACCCTTGCCCAGCTTAGCCAAAGGCCAAAGCAGTAGCATGGGCCTTGGGCTGGCGATTACGGCGGAAATCTCGGCCCTGTTCAGCGCCGATCTGGATCTGACCACCGGGCGCGGCGGGACGGGGCTTTTGGCGCGGGTGCGCTTTCCAGCGCGAGCAGGAAGCGTTCCCGCGCAGCCCAGCGTTTAGCCCTTGGCAATCTCGGCCGCTGCTGTTGCACGCAGCGCCATCAGATCGGCAATCGTGCTGTCCAATTCGGCCCGTTGTGCTTGCAAAGCCGCCAATTGGCGATCGGCCAGTTTTTGGAAGAGCATGAGTTGGTCCCGCTCACCCGTCTTGCCGTAGATCAAAAGCCACTGGCGAATTTCCTCAAGCGAAAAGCCAAAGCGGCGCCCGCGTAGGATGAGCTTCATCCGCGCCACTTCGCGCGGGCCATAGAACCGCGCGCGGCCTTCTTTTTCGGGGTCGAGAAGTTCGATGTATTCGTAATAACGCAAGGTGCGCGGGGTCACATCAAACCGCGCGCACATCTCCTTGAAGCTGAGCCGTTCACTGGTCATGGGACAGATCCTTTGGCCAAAGGCTAGCGCCCTGCCGCGTGTATCACAACCCATTTCAAGGGCTGCGGTGGGGGCTTGCGGCCGCCGGCCCAAGCCGCTTAAGTCGGCCAAGAGCTTGGCAAGGGCAAGATGATGCAAGATGATCTGGCGCTGAAGGTGGCGCGCGCCTTTATCGAGGCTTTGCCCCATGCGGCCGCGCTGAAACTGCGGCTGGAACAGGTCAGGAATGGCCGGGCGGTCATCATCATGCCCTATGATGCGCGGTTGGTGGGCGATCCGGCGACCGGGGTTTTGCATGGTGGGGCGATCTCGGCCCTGATGGACACGGCCAGCGGCGCGTCCGTGATGTGCCACCCCGAAGCGCCGGTCAGCACGGCCACGCTGGATTTGCGGATCGACTATTTCCGTTCGGCCACCCCCGGGCAGGCCATAACTGCGCGGGCCGAGTGCCACCATGTGACCCGGTCGGTGGCCTTTGTGCGCGTCACTGCCACGGATGAGGACGAAAGCCGCCCCGTTGCCATGGGGACCGGGGCTTTTACCGTGGACCGGCCAAGGAAAAAGCCATGAGCAACCCAACCGACGCGCCGATGACCGACCGCGATCATACGCTGAACTGGCTGGTGGGGGCGGTGCCCTATATCCGCTTTCTGGGCATCCGCTTTGATCGTGAGGGCGATCAGATCACCGCGCATCTGCCGTTCCAACCGATGCTGATCGGCAACCCGATGCTGCCCGCCCTGCATGGCGGGGTGACGGCGGCGTTTCTGGAGGTGGCCGCGATCATCGAATTGGGCTGGTCCAGCCTGTGGGAGGACCTTTCCGCCGGGCGGCTTGGTCCCGAGGCGGTGGCGGCGGGCCATTTGCCGCCCCTGCCGAAAACCATCGATTTCACGGTTGATTACCTGCGCGCGGGCCAAGCGCGCGATTGTTTCGCGCGTGCCCGCGTCAACCGGTCGGGGCGGCGCTATGCCTCGGTGCATGCCGAGGCGTGGCAGGAAAGCCCTGACAAGCCCTTTGCCAGTGCGGTCGTGCATTTCCTGATGCCGGACCCCGAGGGATGAGTGAGATTACCCATGCCCGCGTGGCCCGCATTGCGGTGCCGGTGGTGTTGTCCAATGCCACCGTGCCCTTGTTGGGGGCGGTGGACACGGCTGTGATCGGGCAGTTGGGGCAAGCGGCCCCTTTGGGCGCGGTCGGCATGGGCGCGATCATTCTGGCCACGCTCTACTGGGCCTTTGGGTTTTTGCGCATGTCCACTTCCGGCCTTGCGGCGCAGGCTGAAGGGGCGGGGGATCTGCCAGAACGTTCGGCCGTTCTTTTGCGCGCGCTTTTGGTCGCGGGACTGGCCGGGTTGGGATTGATCCTGTTGCAGGGGCTTTTGTTCTGGGCCGCCTTCGCTGCCGCCCCGGCCAGTGCCGAGGTGGAGGAGCTGGCGCGGACTTATCTCGCCATCCGCATCTGGGGCGCACCCGCCACCATTGCGCTTTACGCACTGACCGGCTGGCTGATCGGGGTGGAGCGCACCAAGGGTGTCTTGGTGCTGCAATTGTGGCAAAACGGGCTTAACATCGTTTTGGACCTGTGGTTCGTGCTGGGCCTTGGCTGGGGGATTGAGGGTGTTGCCGTCGCCACCTTGATTGCCGAGGTGACCGGTCTGGTGCTGGCCTTGTGGCTGGCGCGCGATGCGTTGACGCCTGCCGTTCTGCGCGCGGGGTTCGCGCGGTTGGGCAATCGCCCCGCCTTGGCGCGCATGTTCACCGCCAGCCGCGACATCATGGGCCGCACCATCTTGTTGCAGCTTTCCTTCACCAGCTTTGTCTTTCTGGGGGCCCGCTTTGGCGATGTGACCTTGGCCGCCAATCAGGTGCTGTTGCAGTTTCTGGAGATCACCGCCTATGCGCTGGACGGGTTCGCCATTTCGGCCGAAACGCTGGTGGGCCAAGCCGTGGGCGCGCGGGCGGCGGGCGAGGTGCGGCGCGCTTCGCGCATTTGCATGCAATGGGGCTTTGGCGGCGCGGCAGTGATGGCTCTGTGTTTTGCTCTGACGGGGGGGCTGATCATTGATCTGATGACCACCGCGCCCGATGTGCGGATCGAGGCGCGCTGGTATCTGTGGTGGCTGGTCGCTGCCCCACTGATCGGGGTGGCAAGTTGGATTTATGACGGCATCTTCATTGGCGCGCTGCAAACCCGTGAGATGCTGCGGGCGATGATGATTTCGGTCTCCGTCTATGCTGTGGCGCTGGTGGTGCTGATCCCGACGATGGGCAATCACGGGCTTTGGGCGGCGCTAATGGTTCTGAACATCACGCGCGGGATCACGATGCGCGCGGCCTATCCAAGGGTGCTGGCGCGGGCTGAGGCGGTTTAGGAGAAAGCCTGCGGGGAGTAATCAGGGCGTATTCACCAGCAGCAAGGCCGCACGGCGGAAGGTGGTATTCAACTGATCGCGGTTGGCCTGATCCACCCCGACATCGACCATGGCACGGTCCATCACCGCCAACCAATCTTCGGCATCGGCACGGCGGATTTCCACATGGGCGTGAATCTCGCGCAAGTTCATATGGCCATGACGTTCGTGGTAATAGCGCGGCCCGCCGAAAAAACCGCACAGAAACTCAAACTGCGCGGGGCGAGCATGCGACAGGCCATGGCCCTTGAGATGCATCTCCATGATCGAGCGGCCCTGTGGCAGGGTCTCGATCAGGTCGTAGAAACGGTTCACCAGCGGGTGAACCTTTTCCTCACCGCCCAAGCGGTCGAACATCGGTTCCATCTTGCCCTCCATCTACCCCAAGCAGCCGATTTCCTTGCAGAAATCGAACCGGAGCCTGCCCAGACTCCGAGGCAGAACTTGCAGAAATTCCGTGCCCGGCGGGCAGAGTCAGCTTTGCGGGCGGGTTTTCTTCGGGTCGTAATGCGACAGGGGCACGATCACCGCCGGCAGGCGCTTTTGCTGACCGTCAAGTTTGCCGACCTCAAGCGCGGTGCCCACCGCCGAATGCGCCAGATCCACCCGCGCAAGGGCGATGTTCTTGCCCAAAAGCGGCGAGCGCATAGAGGAGGTCACCACCCCCACCTGCGCGCGGCCAATATGCAGGCAGTCGCCGTGACCCACATCGACATTGGCGTCGATGTCGAGACCCACGAACTTGTGCAAGGGGTTCTCTTTGCGGCGGATCAGCGCCTCGCGCCCGATGAAATCATCGGTCTTGGTTTTCAAGGGCACGGTGAACCCAATACCCGCTTCGAACGGGTCGGTCTGGTCAGAGAAATCATAGCCTGCAAAGATCAACCCGGCCTCGATCCGCACCATATCAAGGGCGGCGAGGCCCATCGGCTTTAGCCCCAGATCGGCGCCATTGGCCCAGACGGCATCGTAGACCGCGTGGCCATCCTTGGGGTGGCAGAAGATTTCAAAGCCAAGCTCACCCGTGTAGCCCGTGCGCGACACCACCACCGGCGCGCCCGACGGGCCACCAAGGCGGCCCACGGTCAGGCGGAACCAACCCAGTTCTTCGATCGTCGGCTGATGCGGCGCGGTCCAGATCATGCGTTTCATGATCTCGCGAGAGTTCGGGCCCTGAACGGCCAGATTGTGCATTTGGTCGGTGGAAGAGCGCACCATGACTTTGAGCCCCAGCTTTTCCGCCTGCTCACGCAGCCAGACGCCAGAATAATCATCGCCGCCGATCCAGCGGAAGTTATCGCGGCCCAGACGGAACACCGTGCCATCATCAATCATGCCGCCGTGCTCATAGCACATGGCGGAATAGACCACTTGGCCGACCGACAGTTTCTTCATGTCGCGCGTCATGCACCATTGCATCAGCGCCTCGGCATCCGGGCCGGTCACTTCAAACTTGCGCAAGGGCGACAGGTCCAGCACCACGGCGGCCTGACGGCAGGCCCAATACTCCTCGATCGCGCCGTTTGAGGAAAAGTGGTTGGCCAGCCAATAGCCCCTGTATTCCACAAGGTTGCGGGTCTTGGCCGAAATGGGCGCGTGGAAGGCGGTTTCCTTGGTCATCTTCGGCTCTGACTCCGGCGTGGGGCGATAGGCGATGGAACGGCTGAACTTTTCGGCACCTGAATAGGTGCGCACATGGATATCCGACAGATACCAGCCGTTGGCGGGAGAGGTATCATCGGGGCAGGCGGAGTTGACGCAGACGATGTCGGTCAGCGCCCGCATCAGTACATAGTCGCCTGGGCGCGACCACGGTTCATCCGAGATCAGCACGCCATGGGCGTCGATGTTGGTGTTGAAAAAGAGGTTCACGGCCATCCAGCCGGGGCGGCCATCGACCCCGTGCTGTGCCAGCGCACCGTTGAAGTTGTCCGAACAGTTGGCGTGACCGGGATAGCCGATGTCGTCATAGTATTTCGACGCGCAGGCCATGGCAAAAGCGTCATGGCGACCCACGGTGTCTTGCACCACCTCAACCAGCGGCACCCAATCCTGATCGAAGTATTTCGAATGGAGGCCGGGCATGGAATAGGCATGGCCCATCAGCGTGCGCGAGGTGGTGACATCAAGCGCGTGCTGGATACCCTTGTCGAGTTTGCGCGCATCAAAGCACTGGAAATCGGTGCATTGGCGGCCTTCGACATCGATGATCTGGATGTAGTCCCCAGCCTTGACAAAATAGCTTTCCGCCGTGGCGGACTTGACTCGCAGATCAAGCACCGGGTCGGCCAAAGGATCGGGCAACTCAAACTTGCCGATCTCGCGAAGCTTGGCGCGTTGCAGATGCAGGGTGATCGGTGTCGCGGTGTCCTGCGCGTCTGGCGCCATCGGTAGGCCGGGGGCGGCAAGTATCAGCCAGCCATCGTCAAGCACAGTCAGATCCGCCCGCGCGCCCGGTTGGGTGTCCGGCGCGAACAGGCGCAAAGCCCCGGCGCGGGCCAGATCAATGCCCTTGGTCGCGATCCTGCGGCGCAAGGCGGCCAGCCCTTCGCCCGCCGCATCGCCCAAGGCGAGCATTGCCTTCAGCCCCTCGGCGCCCGAGTTCGACGCCTGCCCCAGAATGGCGGCATCAATCCGGCCATCGGCCGTGATGGCGACCAGTTCCGCGATCTGCCCGCCTTCGTCATTCACCACGGTCAGGCGATCCCCTATGCCAAGGCGCAGCATCAAAGCCCCACCACCGGGGATTACATGGCGCTCACGTCCGTGGTGGCGTTCCATATCGCGCGGTGTCAGGATGCGCGAGGGGCGCGGCGGCCCCGGAATGACGCTGGGATAGGGGGTGTCGAGCATCGGTGTCCCTTGCAGTCAGTTTTAATGAGGTTAAAACTTGTTCATTCACAAGAATAACAAGGGAAAAAGCATGGCACAAGCACGACCTTTGCGGAAGGACACAAAATGCTCGCATTGATTTGTGGCCTGACGGCAGCCTGTGCTTGGGCGGTGCATGACCTTTTGGTGCGCAAGATCGGACAGGAAGCGCCGATCCTACCGATGATGCTGGCAGTTTTGGCGGCAGGGACGGTGGCTTTGGTGCTGCCGACCGTGCTTATCGCCGAGTGGCGGCTTATGACCGGGCCTGGTTACGGGTTTTCAGCCGCTGCGGGGCTGGCTTATGTCTTGGGGATGGGCGGGCTTTACCGCGCCTTCAGTCTGGCCCCAGTGCGGTTGGTCGCCCCGATTCTGGGGGCGTTTCCGATGATCTCTCTGGGGTTTGCTGCAATCGGCGGCAAGGCGGTGTCCGTGATCGAACTGGCGGCGGTTCTCACGATTGTCGGAGGGATCGCCATTGTGGCGCTGGCCGGACGGGCCGAAGAGGGCGCGGGTCACAGCACACGGACGGGCGAGGCGATGCTGTGGTCGGTGGCGGGAACCGTGGGCTTTGCCACAACCTTCTGGCTGGCGCAGGAAGGCGCGCGGCAGGGTGATGAAATGGCCTCAATCGCGGTGACGCGTGTGGTGGCGCTGGCGGCCGTATTCGCCATTGTGCTGGCCGCGCAGGCACCTTGGCGCGCGCCGAAAGGCACAGGGCGCAGTCTGGCGTTGATGGGGGTTCTGGATGCCATCGCGATCAGCCTTGTCACCATCTCGGGCCGTTTGCCGAACCCAGAATACGCCGCCATCAGCTCATCGCTGTTTGGCGTGCTGACGATCCTGCTGGCGTGGAAGATCCTGAAAGAAGCCGTTCTGCCCGCGCAGTGGTTGGGGATCGTCACGGTGTTTGCCGGGATTGCAGCGCTGTCCTCGCAAGGCTGACGCAGTGCCCAATCATGGCGGGCCGCCGGGTTATGCGGCCGCCACAGGCACCGCGCGGCTGAGGCCAGAGGCCAGACGCCGTTCATCCTTGGGGCTGACGCCAAACAGTTCCTGATAATGCCGCGCCATCGGTGCGGGTGTCAGATAGCCCACGGCTGCCGCAATCTCTCGCAAGGGATCGTTGGAATACAGCACCCGCTGCCGCGCCTTGGCCAGCCGCAAATGGCGGTAATAGCGCAAGGGGCTTTGCCCGGTTTCGCGCTTGAACAGCCGCTCAAAATGCCGCCCCGACATGGACACCGCCGCCGCGACATCGGGAATGCGCAACGGGTCTTCGACATGGGTCTCAAAAAGCCGGATCGCCTCACGGATCGGGGGCGTCAGGCGGTCTGCGGTAGAGGCAGTGCGCGCCACGGGGACCTTTTGGCTGGCATCTTCATCGCGCACAAAGGGATGCTGGAACCAGCAGGCCACCTCGGTCATGCATTGGCGGCCCAGACGTTCCTCGATCAAGCGCAGCATCAGATCAAACACCGCGCCCGCGCCCGAGGCCGTTATGCGCCGCTTGTCGCGCAGGATCACCGCCTCGGAAGCCTTCACATCGGGGAACTCGGCCTTGAAGGCGGCCTCATAGCACCAATGCACCGAACAGCCGCGCCCCTCCATCAGCCCGGCACGCGCCAGCGGGAAAATCCCGCCAGAAAACGCGCCCAAGGTCAGGCCCGTCCGCTCCAGCCAGCGCAGGCGCGCGGGGCTTTGGCGCAGATCGACAAACTCTGCCGTTGGGGGCGAGATCAGATAAAGATGATCCACGCCCGCCAGATCGGCCAAGGTCACATCAGGTTCAAACCGCACCTCAGCCGAGGACCGCACCGGCGCGTGAGTCTCTGACACCAGCCGCCATTCGAACTCACGCCGGCCCATAATTTCATTGGCCGCCCGCAAAGGCTCAATCGCTGAGGTCAAGCAGGCCATGGGGAAGCCCGGAAACATCAGGAAACCCAGACGCAGGGGGCCTTCGCTTGGCATATCGGGTCTCCTGTCAGTCTTCGGACCACCAACCGGGCGAGGTGGGTTGGCCATCGTCATACTGCGACAGCCAATGAGCCATCGCATCGCGGTTGCGGATAAAGCCCTTGTAGGCGGCCAGATCGGGGTGCAGATCGCGCACCACACGGTGCAGGCGGCGGCCCCATTTCGGCACGGTGACCAGCTCTTCGAACTTGCCAAGATAGGCGCGGATATCAAAGCAGATCGCGTTGGAGCGCGGCAGGCGATAGAGCGTCTGCAGCTCCACCCGCAGGTGCATCATTTGGCCCATGTTTTCGTGGGTCAGTGCGGTGCGCATGTGGCCCCACTCGGGGTAGGTTTCCGGCGCGGTGTCCAACAGCGGGTTCACCGTCATTGTCCAGTTATAGCGCCGGACAGGTGCCCCGTGCTGAAGTTTCATCAGAAACTTTAGTGCCCGATCAAAGATACCCTTTTCATGGGCCAAGGGCACCGGTGCGTGCCATTCGTGAAAATTCATCCCAATGTTGAAATCAAGCGACCAGTCGGCCTGCGTTGTGACCATGCCTGCATCGACCCAGAGCGTGCCTTCGCGTTCGTCCTGCAAGGTGAAATCGCCTTGGGTCTGGCGGCTGATGTATTCCATCGGGCCATAAGGCAGGGTGGAATCGTCGAGGAAGGTGAACTTCTGGTCAATGCCCAAGGGGCGGTTGATCCAGTGCCAGCGATTGCCGTCCTTGGTCAGCGAAAACCACTGCGGATAGTCCCGCGCCTTGGTTTCCATGATGAGCTCCAGCAGGTCCCAGCCTGCCAGCGTCATATGCGGCAGCGATTGGCAGCGCAGCGGGTCCTTGGCCAACACCCGCGCCCGGTCGCGCATTTCGCTAAGGTAATGCTCATCCACGTCAAAGGTATGCTCAAAGACCGAGCCTTTGCGCCCGGGCACATGCGGCTCCATATTGACCGAATACATGTAATCGTCACGGTCAAACGGGAACGGAAAGCGCCGAATTCCCGCTGGCGAATTGCGATAGGTGAAGTCGTCGCAATAGGTCTCGTCGCGGAAAAAGTCATCGAAGCCGTATTTGAAATCAAGGCTCATCGGTCTCTCCTAGCGGTCGATCACCAGCGCCTTGCCGGTGAAGCGGCTGACGCAGGGCATGATTTTGGTGTTGCTGGCCATTTCGTCGGGCGACAGCCAATGATCGCGGTGGTCGATATGGCCATCACAGCGGGTGACATTGGTCTCGCACTGGCCGCAGGCTCCGCCACGGCAGAGATAGGGCGCATCAACGCCGGCGGCCTCCATCGCCTCAAGCAGCGATTGGGTCGGACCGACAGAAATGGTCTTGCCCGAGGCCGCAAGCTCCACCTCGAACCGATCCCCGGTGCCTGGCGCGGTGAATTCTTCAAAATGCACGGCATGTTCGGGCAAACCGGCCGCGGCGGCGGTGGCGCGCACCCAATTCAGCATGCCCTTTGGCCCACAGCAGTACAGATGCGTGCCTATGGGTTGCCGCGCCAGAATATCGACCAAGGGCATTTGCTGGCCCATCTCGTCGAAGTAAAGGTTCACCTTGTCACCATGCGCCACCTTCAGCTCATCGCCATAGGCGCAAAGCGCTGGGTTGCGGGCGGCGTAGTGGAGCTCAAACTTGCCGCCAAAGCGGGTGAGCTGGTGCATCATGGCAAGGAACGGCGTTATGCCGATACCGCCCGCGAAGAACAGATGTTTCCGCGCGCGGTTGTCCAGTGGGAAGAGGTTCATCGGGTGCGACAGCACCACGTCCATTCCGGGTTTAACATGCTGGTGCATGTAAAGCGAACCGCCGCGCCCCTGATCGTCCCGGCGCACCGAGATTTCATAGCCCGACTGGTCTTCCGGGTCGGACATCAGCGAATAGGGGTTCAGCCGCCGCGTGCCGTGGTCGTCCATCTCCACCACGGTATGCGCGCCGCCCGAAAAGGCCGGAAGATCGCCACCATCGCGGGCAACAAAGCGGAACCGGGTAATGAGGTCATTGACCTTGACCACCTCGGCCACGCGAACATTCAGTTTTGCGCCACCGCTCATTTGAACCGCTCCACTGCTGGGGGGATTTGCCCCTTGTCTTCCGCATCAATGTTCACGCCCTGAAAGGCCGCGAGCCGGCGCGAATAGTGGTCACGCACGTAAAGATGCAAACCGCAATGGCTGCACTGGAACGGATCGGTTTTGACGTTCTCTGTGATGCCTTTGCAATGCACGCATTGCACGCGCCGCACGGTGGATCCGCGATGTTCCTTTTGAATATCAACATGGGGGAAACCCAAGGCCATCACATCCCGCTCGGCCTGTCCCATCAGACCTTCGGTGCCGGTCAGGTAAACCTGCGCGCCCATCGGGGCGTCTTGCAGCACGCGGGCCAGCCGGAACAAAAGCGTCGGGATCGAGGCGGCCTTTTGGGCCTGCTTGGCCCCAAGGGCTTCGATCTTGGCCCATTGATCGGTGCCATTCGAGCCTGCAGTGTAGAGAATATGGCTGTGGGCCAGCATTGCGGCCGGATCGGCAGCCTTGGTAACCATCTCGGCCACCGCCTCGGCCCCCTCGCCATCCGCGACGATCAGGTGAAAGGCCCCCGGGCGCGGTTCCAGCACGCCGTAAACGGGGCGGCTTATCATCGAGGGGGGAAACTCGGTCTTTGTCATCTCGTCCGCACTTTGCCCATTCATCTGTTCCTAAATATCCCCGCCGGAGGCTTCCGAAGCCGGGGCAAGCGCCCGGCGGGGTGGCTCAGTCTTAGCCCTGAACCGACCGACGCTTTTTGTCGACGTCATAGAACGGCAGTGCGGCCGACTTGCCCCTGATCGGGCCATGGGTTCCGCAACGCACTTCCAGCGCGGTGCCGTTATTGGCATCGGCCACCGGCAGGCGGGCGATGGCCACGGTCCAGTCATGCAGGGGCGAATACATCGCTTGGGTCACAACGCCCACCTGCGCGCCGCCTTTGAACACCGGGGCGCCGTTGCCGGGCACGTTCTTGCCTTCCAGCATCATGCCGGAAATCTTGAACCGCTCTTTGCCCTTCAAACGGTAATGCTCTTCCGCACCGCGGAAGCCGACCTTGCCGGGCGAGACGGTGAAATCAAGGCCAAGCTCCCACAGCGTGTCGCCGGGACCTTCGTTTTCGAACGGATACATTTCCGAATTGTCGAAGGGGAAGAACAAAAGATACGATTCGGTGCGCAGCATATCCAGCGTGGTAAAGCGGCAGGGGATGATGCCCATCGCGGCACCTTCCTCCAAAATGCGGTCCCAGATCATCGGTGCGTCTTGGCCACGGCAGAAAATCTCATAGCCGCGCTCACCGGTGTATCCGGTGCGGCTGATGGTGATCGGCTTGCCAAATAGGCTTGCACCCATGTGGCTGAAATAGGCGAGATTGCGGATGCCCGGGATGTGCTTTTCCAGATAGTCCACCGCCAGTGGGCCTTGCAGCGACAAATCGTGCAGGTTGTCGTCAAAGCGCACCGACACATCACGCCCAGTGGCGGCCATCGTCAGCTGCTCATGCCCTTGGCCCGAGCCGTGGACGACCATAAAGCTGTCCGGTCCCATGCGGTAAATCACGCAGTCATCCACGAACTTGCCCGCGTCGTTCAGCATGCAGGCGTAAACCGCCTTGCCCGGCATGAGTTTTTCCATGTTCCGCGTGGTGGCGCGTTCGATGACATGGGCCGCCGCGTGGCCAGTGATATGCACCTTTTTCAGGCCCGAGACATCCATGAGGCCCGCTTTGGTGCGGATCGCCATGTATTCGGCATCCGGATCACCCTTTTCATAAGACCAGGCCGTGCCCATGCCCGACCAGTCTTCCAGATTCGAGCCAAGAGCACGGTGGCGATCACCCAGCGTTGAAAAGCGCCAAGAATTGGTCATCTGCAGTCTCCCTGAAGTACGTTCATTTTCGACAATTCTGTTAGGGTTCGCGACGAAAATCAATAATGAAATGCAATTTATTTTCTTCTGAGAAAACATTCTTCATAAAAAAGGGGCCGCTTGCGCAGCCCCTTTTCCGATTACTGCGCGACGCGCGCTCTTAGGCAGGGAGCACGAAGAACCAATTGGCCCAAAGCACCACCGCAGCACCGGCCACAAGGGCCAGATAGGGCAGCATTCCAGCCTTGCGGACACCCATATCGCCGTCAGCAAGCCCAAGATCCAGATAGGTCTCTTTCGGGAACTTGCCGCCGTCTTGCAGGTAATGGCGATACCAGAACACTGGGATGATAAACGAGGCAAAGATCAGACCCGACCACAGCGCATTCTCATAGCCCCAGACCTTGGCGCCAGCGCCAAGGATCAGCGCGTTCACGAAGGCCAAAAACGTGTTGAAGCCGATCAAAGCGGTCGGAGCTTTCCACGGACGTTCGATATGCGCCGAATCGATGCGGTGGATCCAGCCAGCATTCAAGTTCAGGAAGTTGAACAGGATGTAACCGACGTTCGAGATGGCCAGAACGTAGAAGTAGCCACCCACGTCCGAAGCCAGCGCCAAGAGGACCACGTTGAAGGCAAAGTCGGTCCACATCGCCTTGGAGGGAACACCCTTTTCGTTGACCGTGGACAGATACTTCGGCAGCCAGCCGTCTTTCGAGCCCTGATAGAGCGTGCGCGACGACCCGGCGAGCGCGGTCATGATGGCCATGAACAGAGCCATGATCATCAAGATCACGAAGATCTGGGTGATCACCGGCCCGCCGCCAATCATGTTGCCAAGGGCTTCGCCCACGCCGGTGCCATCAACGATGCCAGCGGCCAGCATGCCCTCTTGGCCCAAGACACCTTGGAACGAGAAGGGGATCAGGAAGAAGAACACTGCGCACAGAAGGCCCGAGTAAAAGATCGCGCGGAAGGTGTCGCGCTTGGGGTCTTTCAGTTCGGCGGTATAGCACACGGCGGTTTCAAAGCCGTAGGTCGACCACGCGGCGATATAAAGGCCGCCCAAGAACAGCGTCCAGCCACCGATGTTCCATTCGCCATCCACGCCCGAGTAGGCGGCGGTGGGGGGCAAGAGGCTGGTAACATTCATGGTGTCGATGGCGCCGGTGAAAATCGGCACAAGGCCAACCAGCAGCAAGGGCACCAGAACGATGATCGCCAGCCATTTCTGAGCATTGGCGGTCGAGGCGATGCCGCGATGCTGGATGGTCATGATGACCAGCATCAGCGCAACACCGATCAGGAAGGTCGAGTTGAAGTGCAAGGTGCCAAGGCCCGGAATCGTCAGGGTAAAGGCTTCGAACACCCGGAACCACGGGGTCATTGCGGTCACGCCATCGGCGGCAGCCACCGCGTTGATGGCGTCCGCAGCCGTCACACCGGCGTTGGCGGCCATGTAATCAATCACCGACTGGGTTTCAGCCGTGTAGCTGGCGATATTCGCCGCGACCCAATCGATGACCTGCTGGCTTTCCGCCAAGGGAATCGGGAAGAGCGCGTTCAGAATGTAACCGGCAGCAATCGCGCAGCCGAGCGACAGCACGGGCGACCACGCAAACCAGTTGCACCACACCGAGAGGGGCGCGATCAGCTTGGAATAACGCAGCCATGCTGTTGCGCCATAGACCGAGGTCCCGCCCGACTTGTTGCCGAACATCCCGGCCATCTCGGCGTAAGTGAAGCTTTGCAAGAACCCCATCACCATCGAGATCATCCAGACCGCGAAGGCCAGCTTGCCCGTGGTCCCCGCGATGCCACCGATCGAGAAAAGCACCAAGGGCGGCACACCTGCCGCAACCCAAAAGGCGCCCTTCCAGCTTAGCGCCCGGACCATTTGGCCCGAACCTTGTTCCGTCGTCATGTCCCATTTCTCCTGTTGAACCCGGCGGATGTTTGGCGGGGCCTTGCCCCTCCCCTCCGCACGTTGATTGTCAAGCGTTCCAGCCGCGCCATGGCGCAGCGAGAAGGTCTTGTCTCCTTGTTCCAGCGTTTCCGTCGGACGGGCACAGGCGGCTCACACGCCTGCGTCCCGATGTCGCGAGAAAAGCACGTGGAGGCATTTAAGGCGAGTAAAATTTCATCTTTGCGAAAAAATGTTTCCTGTGAATCCTGCAGGCCACCGCAACCGTGTGCGAGTTGTCTGAATTCTAAACAAAAAAGGCCCCCGGCAATGCACCGAGGGCCCTTCAGAAAGCAGGGAGTGGATCAGTTCTTGAGGTAGCTTTCCATCGAATCTTCCAGCGCATCTTTCCACGGTGTGTGGTGAACCGGGGCCATGGTGCCGGTGATAACCGACTTATAGGCATGGTTGCGGAAGTTCATGATGCCCGCAGCCTTGTGATCCTTCCATTCAAAGAAGGCTTCGCAGGCACCGTCCACGTCAAAGGATGGATAGTCGGTTTCCGCGATCAGCTCTTTCACATAGTCGCCCTGATAATGGATGGCGTCATGGGCGTCCTTGCCCCCATCTTCGCCCGCCACACGGTCGACCACGTCTTTTTGCAGCACGGCTTTGTCTGACGGAATCGCAATCCGCCCCATGATCGCATCGCGCACCCACCAAGCTTGGGCGTCGAACATGTTGAAGGTGAACCACTGGTCCTGCATGCCGATGTAGAAAAGCTTGGGGTTATGCACGTAAGCGACGCCCTTATACAGATCCGCCGCCGCCAGACGGTTCGCGGTTTTCAGGCGCAGATCATCGGGCAGGAAGGGGAAGTGGTGCTTGTAGCCGGTGCACAGAATGACCGCGTCGATCTTCTTTGAGGTGCCGTCCTTGAAATAGGCGGTGTCCTCGTCCATCCGCTCCAGCGCGGGGACTTCTTTCCAGTTATCGGGCCAGTCAAAGCCCATCGGCGCATTGCGGTAAGCAACGGTGATCGACTTGGCGCCGTATTTCCAGCACTGGCTGCCGATATCTTCGGCCGAGTAGGACGAGCCGAGCAACAGAAGATTTTTGCCGGTGAACTCACGCGCATCGCGAAAGTCGTGGGCGTGCAGCACGCGGCCGTTGAATTTGTCGAACCCGGGGTATTCCGGCACGTTGGGCGTGCTGAAATGGCCCGAAGCCACGATCACATGGTCAAACTCCTCATCATACATGCTGTCCTTTTTCAGGTCGTGCACGGTGACGGTGAAATTGCCCTTGTCTTTGTTATACTTGACCATCCGAATGGTGGTTGAGAAGCGGATCCAGTCGCGGACCCCGGCCTTTTTCACCCGGCCTTCAATATAGTCGAACAGCACCGCACGGGGCGGATAGCTGGCGATCTGCTTGCCGAAATGCTCTTCGAACGAATAGTCGGCGAATTCGAGGCCTTCTTTCGGGCCGTTCGACCACAGATAGCGATACATCGAGCAGTGAACCGGTTCGCCATGCTCATCAAGGCCCGTGCGCCAGGTGTAATTCCACAAGCCGCCCCAGTTGGACTGCTTTTCAAAGCACACCACCTCGGGAATATCGGCCCCCTTGGCAGCGGCAGACTGGAACGCGCGCAGTTGCGCAAGCCCTGACGGACCCGCACCAATGACGGCTACTCTTTTTTTCATGGACACCTCCGGCTGTCGATTCTGGCAGATGGTTTCGCGCGCTGCCTTGGCGGCATGCTAGAATCTGAGTTGCGCCTGTGTCAAATCTTATTCCTACCGTGAAACATCAAAACCGCCCGTAAGGCTCAGTTTCATAGGCAGTTTTTGGTATGTGCCCCAATTTTCAGCGCGCAACCGTGACCGTGCAATGTGCCTGCCCGGAAACCTCGGCGGCAACCGAGCCCAGAACCAGCCGCTTGACCCCGCGCTTGTCGCCGGTGCCCATGACGATGTGGTCATAGCCGTTCTGATCGGCATAGGCGATGATCGCGGGCGCCACCTCACGGGCCACCAGCTCGACCGTGCCGACATCGGCCAGACCGGCAGCCTTGCCCTTGACCTCGGCCGCTGACATCAGCGAGGCCACATCCTTGGGTGGCCAGTGGTTGATGGTCGGTCCACGAGCGCCGCCATGGGCGAGGTTCACCACGCAAACCGTCAACCGCGCACCGGACTGTTTGGCCATCTCAATGGCCTGCTCCAGCCCCACCGCGGCATGGTCACTGCCATCCGACGGGCAGAGAATTTTCTTGCTCATGGCGATATTCCCTTTGATCATGCTGCTCTCCTGACCGACTGGATCACGACCCATGGCCACGCACCTTGACTTGCATCAAAAAACGTTCACCCATGGTTAAAATTACCTAGGAAACCTGCCATGAAATCCATCGCCCCCGCCGACCGCAAGATCGCCAACATCCACTCTGCCGCCTTCAAGGCCTTCGTCTATCCCGATGGCACCGCGCTCGGGGATAGCATCTTGCAACTGGATGACGGGATCGAACTTGGCACCGGGTTCCATGTCTACCGCATGCCCGCGGGCATGAAGACGCTCGGGCACCGGCACAATGGGCATGAGCAATTCCTGATTCTGGAAGGCGAATTGCACGAAAGCGATGGCACGATCCTGCGCGCAGGGGATCTGGTGTTCTACCGCGACGGCACCGAACACAATTCCTATACCCCGAACGGCTGCCTTTTGGCGGTGCATATCGCTGGGCCGGAATTCCCGGTCGACTGAACCAGCCGTTTAAGCCTCGACATACCCCAAGCCGCGCAATACCGCGCGAAAATTGGCAAGGCCGCGGATCAGCGCCTGATGCTCCAATTCGACCAAGCGGTCAGGCGCAAGCTGTGACTGGTCAAGCACGATTCGTGCCGGATCAAAGGGCGGCTCGAGATAAGCAAAGGTGCCTTGGCCCAGCGTGACGCCCGGCAAGGGCGTGCGCGCCGGACGGATCGGCGCGCTGTAAGCCCAGACGTTTTCAAACGTGATTCGCCGCAGGCCCTGATCCAACAGCCGCCGGGTCAGGCGCTCTAGGGGCAAAAACCCCTCGCCAATCGGTACGCCCGCCACAGTCAACTGGCCAGCCACCTGGGCACGCACCATGACGTGGTCCTTGAAATGCACCGAATGGACATGGGGCAAAACCGCGTCGAGCGCGGCTTCGGGGTCTTCCAGAACCATCTGGGAATTGCCGTAGTCAAAAAGGATCTTCAGGTTGGGATGATCCACCGTCTCCACGATCTGCGCCAGTTCGGGACCGGTGAAATCTTCGTGGTTTTCCAAGACGATCACGATGCCCAGATCAGCAGCCAGCGGGACCACCTCCGCCAGATCACGGGTAGTTGCGACCATCATCTCGGCGGGTGTGCCGCCGTGCCTGGTATAGGTGCGCAGAGAGGTCGCCCCCATGTGATGCGCGGCCCGCAACAGTTCGGTCATATGGGCCGGGTCGGTGCCCGAGGTATCAACCTCAAGGCTAAAGCCCAGGTTTTGCAGATGCTCGCGAAGCCGGTCCATCCGCCAAGTCTCACGCCCGCCAAGGTGGCGATACTGCGGGTTGTTCAGCGACAGGCTGATGCCCTTTAGCCCCAAGGACGCGGCCAGATCGGCATATGCCAGACAGTCAAACCCCGGTTTGTGGGTAAAATGGTGCCAAAGGCTAAAGCTGTGGATGGTGGTTTCAACAATCATCGCGTGGGTCCAGTTCAAGCAACTCAGCGCTGTAGGCGCTGGCATATCTCTCGCGTATTTCTGGCTCGGGTCGGGTTTGGGAGCGCCACAGACAATAGCCCGCCATTCGCCACGCAAAGAAGGGCCGCAGCCGCCGATGGCGGGCCAAAAGCTCGGGGCGGGCAAGGGCAACCCAGAACTCGTACTGTTCGGTCGGGGTCAGGGGGGCGTGTTCGCTGAGGATCTGAAAGGCAGGCGAGAGAAAGCTGTAGATATCCTCGACCAGATCACCCGCCGCCGGGCATTGCCAATCGATGATCCGCAAGCCTCCGCCCTCACCAATCAGATTGCCCGGCCCAAGATCGGTATGGATCAGCGACAGGCGTGCGGGGGGCGCAATGGAGATGGGCTTTGGGCGGCATTGAAGAGGCGGCGCAGCGCAACGGGCGAAAAGTGTGTCACCCTCGGCCAGAATACCTTCTGGATCGCAAGGCACGGGCCGGAACATCGACGGGTCCGCTGCCTCTTTGCGCGCCAAAAGCCGCGCCACGTCGGCGGCGCCTTTGGTCCAAGGCGCGCCTTCGACATAGGCATATGCCATCAGCGATGCTTCGGGCCAAAAGGCCAAAAGCGGGGGCGAGACGCCCAAGGGGCCAAGAAGCGACAGCGCGCGGGCCTCATCTTGGGGGATGTTCGGGAAAAGTGTGCCACGCGCTTCGGGCGCAAAGCGTTTCAGGACCATCCGGACCGGGCCCGTCGTCACGCGCAAAACCTCGTTCGTGTAACCGCCTTTCAACGGCCTGACCGTCACCGGACCTTGCCACAGGCCCTTGGCCTGCAAAAGCGCCTCGATCTCGGCGCTCGTCATGCCATGCCCCGCAAGCGGGCCAAAAGATCGTCCTCGATGAACAGCCCCTCATGCGCCAGCCGCCGCTGGTTTTCCTCGCGCCGGGCATTTGGCAAACGCGCACCCTCCTGCTCAAGGATGGACGCGATCAGCCGTTTGACCGTTCCGTCAAAACTGCCACCAGAAAATGCCTGCGGATCAATGGCGATGAAGAACTGGCCGTTGTCGATTGGCTTGCCGTCATTGTCGGTGAATGACCCCTGATCCGGCCCAAGCTGCCCACCGGCAAGAGCGGCGCACAGCACCTCGACCAACAGGCCAATGGAGAACCCCTTGACCCCGCCCGAAGGTGCCATCGACCCCGCAAGCCCCGCGGCGGCATCGGTCGTAGGCTGACCCGCGGCATCCAAGGCCCAACCCAAGGGAATGGGCCTGCCCGCATCAGCCGCGCGTTTGACCGCTGTCCAAGCAACGGCCGTTGCGGATTGATCGACCAGAAAGGCGATCTTGCCCCCTGGTGCGGGCACGGCATAGGAAATTGGATTGGTGCCGATCAAAGGCTTTGAGCCGCCCACCGGGGCGACGGTCGGAACTGCATTTGTGGCCCCAAGGGCAAAAAGCCCAGCCCGGGCCAAGGTGCCAGTGTGAAAGCCCAAGGTCGCCGCGTTGTAGGAATTGAACACCCCCATCGCCGCAATCCCTTGCGCCTTGGCCGCCGGGATCAGCCGGGTAAAACCCGCTTCAATGGCCGGGTGGGCAAAGCCGTGGCGGGCATCAACGCGAAAGCTGACGGGTGAGATCTCGGTGATCTGCGGCACCGCTTGGCCATCCACCTTGCCACTGCGCAGGTGCTGGCAATAATAATCCAGCCAGTAAAAGCCATGCCCCTCCAGCCCGGACAATTCGGTGTCCAAAATGGCATCAGTGAAGTACCCCGCACGAGACTGGGCCAGCCCGCTGCCGGTCAGCGCGACATGGATCAAATCGCGGGCTTCGTTTGGTGTCAGGGTCGGCATCGCATCCCCAAAATGCAATCGGCCCCCGAAGTCTATCCCGGGGGCCGCGCTGATGATCGCTGAAAAGCGTCAGATATCGAGCGTGTTTTCGGATTCCCACTTGGAGAAGTGCGAGGCGTAGCTGTCCCATTCCTTCTGCTTGAGCTTGAGGAATGCCGACGAGAACTCATCGCCCATCATGGATTTGAGCGTCTTGTCCTTGTCATATTCGCGCAGGGCATCAAGCAGGTTCAGCGGCAGTTTCGGCGCGTTCTTCACCGTATGGCCCATCTGATACATGTCGATGTCGTAGCGACGGCCCGGATCGGCCTTGGAGCGCACCCCATCAAGACCGGCCGCCAGAATAACGGCCTGCATCAGATACGGGTTTGCCGCGCCATCGGGCAGACGGAGTTCAAATCGTCCCGGACCGGGGACGCGCACCATGTGGGTGCGGTTGTTGCCGGTCCAAGTCACCGTGTTCGGTGCCCAGGTTGCGCCCGACGAGGTGCGCGGTGCGTTGATGCGCTTGTAGCTGTTGACCGTCGGATTGCAGATCGCGGCCAAGGCCGAGGCGTGCTTCATGATGCCGCCCAAGAAGTGACGGCCTTGGTCCGACAGACCCAGTTCCTTTGACTTGTCGGCAAAGGCGTTGGTCTTGCCATCCAAGGACCAGACAGAGATATGCGCGTGGCAGCCCGACCCGGTGAGGCCCTTGAAGGGCTTCGGCATAAAGGTGGCGCGCAGCCCGTGCTTTTCAGCGACAGACTTCATCATGAACTTGAAAAAGCTGTGCTTGTCGGCGGTCTGCAGAACGTCGTCATACTTCCAGTTCATCTCGTACTGGCCAGTCGCGTCCTCGTGGTCGTTCTGGTAAGCCTCCCAGCCCAGCTCCAGCATATAATCGCAGACCTCGGCGATGCAGTCGTACTGACGCATCATGGCTTGCTGGTCATAGCAGGGCTTTTCAGCGTTGTCGTAGGGATCGGCGATCTTGTCACCTTCGGGGGTCAAGAGGAAGAACTCCGGCTCCACCCCAGTTTTCACCCGCAGACCATCCTTGGCGGCCTCATCGATCAGTTTGCGCAACACGTTGCGCGGGGCCTGTGCCAAGGGCTTTTCTTCCATCACGCAGTTGGACGCAAGCCATGCGACTTCACGCTTCCACGGCAGCTGGATGGCTGACTCTGGGTCCGGCACGGCCATCATATCGGGGTGCGCCGGGGTCAGATCCAGCCAGGTTGCGAAACCGGCAAAGCCAGCCCCGTCCACCGCCATGTCATTGATCGCCTGCGTCGGCACCAGTTTCGCACGCTGACCACCGAACAGATCGGTATAGGACACCATGAAATACTTGACGCCTTTATCCTTGGCCCATTTGGCAAGGTCTTTCGCCATGTTAAAACTCCCTGTCGTCTTTATATTTTGTTAAGGGGGGGCGGCTCAGAAGCCGCCATTCCGCCCAGGGATCCAGTTGGTGCCTGCCAGCGGGACACCCGCCATGGCCGCCGCCTCGATGGTCAGCGAGCACAGGTCTTCCGGTTCCAGATTGTGCAGGTGGTTCTTGCCGCAGGCCCGCGCGATGGTCTGCGCCTCCAGCGTCATCACCTTGAGATAGTTCTTCAGGCGACGCCCGCCCAGAACCGGATCGAACCGCTTGGACAGTTCGGGGTCTTGGGTGGTGATGCCTGCTGGGTCACGGCCTTCGTGCCAATCGTCATAGGCGTCCGCCGTGGAGCCGAGCTTTTGGTATTCTTCTTCCCACATCGGGTCATTGTCACCCAGCGCGATCAGCGCCGCCGTGCCAATGGCAACCGCATCAGCCCCCAACGCCATGGCCTTGGCCACATCGGCGCCGGTGCGGATACCGCCCGACACGATCAGCTGCACCTTGCGGTGCATGCCGAGGTCTTGCAGCGCCTTAACCGCCTGCGGGATACAAGCCAGAATGGGCATACCGACATGTTCAATGAACACGTCCTGCGTGGCAGCGGTACCGCCCTGCATGCCGTCCAAGACCACCACATCCGCGCCGGCCTTCACAGCCAGTGCAGTGTCGTAATAGGGACGCGCGCCACCCACCTTGACGTAGATCGGCTTTTCCCAATCGGTAATCTCGCGGATTTCCATGATCTTGATTTCCAGATCATCCGGGCCAGTCCAGTCAGGGTGACGGCAGGCCGAGCGTTGGTCAATCCCCTTGGGCAGGTTGCGCATATTGGCCACCCGGTCCGAAATCTTCTGACCCAAAAGCATGCCGCCGCCGCCAGGCTTTGCCCCTTGGCCCACCACCACTTCGATGGCGTCCGCACGGCGCAGGTCGTCGGGGTTCATGCCGTAGCGGCTGGGAAGATATTGATAGACCAGCGTTTGGCTATGCCCACGCTCTTCTTCGGTCATGCCGCCGTCACCAGTGGTGGTGGACGTGCCCGCCGCAGTCGCACCGCGACCCAGCGCTTCTTTCGCCGGGCCAGAGAGTGCGCCAAAGCTCATGCCTGCGATGGTGATCGGAATGTCCAGATGGATGGGCTTTTTCGCAAAGCGGGTGCCCAGCCAGACATCGGTTGCGCATTTCTCGCGATAGCCTTCCAACGGATAGCGCGAGATTGATGCGCCAAGAAATAGCAGGTCGTCGAAATGCGGCAGGTGGCGTTTGGTGCCGCCGCCACGAATGTCATAGATGCCGCTGGCCGCAGCCCGGCGGATTTCCGCGTTGATCGCCGGGGTGAAGGTGGCCGAGAAACGGGGCGGTGTTTTGGGGAATTCGGTCATTCTCTCGCCTCAGTAGGCCGACGCATTGTCGATGTTGAAGTTATAAAGTTTCCGGGCCGAGCCATAGCGCTTGAACTCTTCGGGTTTGGCCTTGCCGTCAGCCTCGCCGCGCTTCAAGAGGTCGGCCAATAGAGCGATATGCTCGGGACGCATCTCTTTTTCGATGCAATCCGCGCCCAGTGATTTGACCGAGCCGCGCACAAACAGCCGCGCCTCATAAAGGCTGTCGCCCAGCGCTTCGCCAGCATCGCCCAAGACAACCATGTTGCCCGATTGTGCCATGAAGCAGGACATGTGGCCGATGCTGCCATGCACGACAATGTCGATGCCCTTCATCGAAATGCCGCAGCGGCTGGAGGCATTGCCCTTGATGACCAAAAGGCCGCCGCGCCCAGTGGCCCCGGCATACTGGCTGGCGTCGCCGTCAATGATGACGGTGCCCGACATCATGTTTTCGGCCACACCGGGCCCTGCCGATCCCTTGATGCGGATCGTAGCCAGCTTGTTCATGCCAGCGCAATAGTACCCCGTGGACCCGCGCACGGTGATGTCCACCGGCGCATCAACCCCGGCGGCAATCGCATGCGCGCCCTTGGGGTTGATCACCTCCCACGAGGTCATGTTGGTCTGGCCTTTCAGCGCGTGCAGGGACGAGTTCAGCGCACGCAGGCCCTCTTTACCCAGATCGAAAGTCTGCATTCTCTCAACGCTCCCAGAAGTAGACAGTGGCGGGCTCGGGTTCCCAAACGCGGGCGTCTTCAATGCCCGGCAGGTTGACCAACGCGCGGTATTCGCTGCCGAAGGCAACATATTGATCGGTCTCGGCCATGACAGCGGGTTTGCAGGCGATCGGGTCGCGCACCACGCCAAAGCCATTGTGAGTACCGACGACAAAGGTGAAGAACCCGTCCAGATCAGTCAGCGTCGCCTCAAGCGCTTTGCCCAGCGTCTCGCCGGTTTGCAGCTTGTGGCTGATGAAGGCCGCGCCGACTTCGGTGTCGTTTTCAGTTTCAAACGTCATGCCCAGACGCTTCAGCTCGCGCCGCACGCCGTTGTGGTTCGAAAGGCTTCCGTTGTGCACAAGGCACTGGTCTGACCCAGTCGAGAACGGATGTGCGCCCATCGTGGTGACAGCCGATTCGGTCGCCATGCGGGTGTGCCCGATGCCATGGGTGCCCCCCATCTTGGCCACTTCAAAGCGGGTCGCCACATCCTTAGGCAGGCCAACCTCTTTGAAAATCTCAATGTTCTCGCCCGAAGACATCACTTTGATCCTCGGACGCAGATGTGACACCGCTGACCGCGCGGCGTCCAGCTGACCCAAGGGCACTTCAAGCACCGCATGGGTGGATTTGACTAGCATCGCCACCGGCGCACCAATCGCCGCTTTCAGATCACCATCCAGATCCTTGAAATCCCGCTCAGGATTGGCCGACTGTACTGTCAGCTTGCCCAACCCCTTACCGGCTGAGGAATAAATCGCGATGCCGGCTGAATCCGGACCACGGTCTGTCATGGTGATCAGCATGTCTGTCAGCATGGCCCCAAGCTGGGGCTCTAGCTTTGGGTCCTTCAAGAACAACCCAACGATTCCGCACATGGATTCGCCTCCTTTTGATTTGCTTGACCGTAACGCTAGCACCGAAGATTCCGCCTATCAACTGTGAAGAAACTTTTTTTCCTTATCGGGAAAAAATTTTCAGATTGCCTAAAGTTTGGGCAGGTTTTGCTTGACAGATTGTCGCACGCAGCTTTCCCTGCAGAAAACAAATTTGCCGGACAGCGAAACGGTGTCGGGGCCCAGCCAAATTCGGCAATGCAAAAGGGCCTAAGGGAGGGAAACGTGTCAGACCTAAATCAACGGATTGAGGCGATGCACAAACGCGATGTCACTGTGGCATGGGCGTTTGTTATCGGATTGTGGTTCGCAATCATCTTTGTTGCAATCGCCACTTGGGGGCTCGCCCCTTCGGGCGCTGCTCGCACCGTGCTGCTCTGTGCCGGGGCAGTGATTCTTTTGTTTAACACGGCAGCCATTCTGGCCATGCTGCGTCACTACCGTGAGGACCGCGATTTCATGTACGGCCTCGATATCAAGTTCCTTGACGAAGCAAAGGGGCGCTGAACATGGCACATTACATACCGCCAATCCAAAGCAAGATCAGCCAGATGATCGACGTGATCGTGCTGGTCGCACTGACCGTGGGCGCGCTCTTCGTGCCCTTGTGGCTGGGCATGGCGGGCGCGGCCAAGTCCGTCGCCACCCCGGTGGAGAACCCCACATGGGAGACCCTTGGCCAGAACGCAGCCCAGGCTACCCAATATGAGGCCCTCGGCTATACCCCTGAAAGTGCGCATGACCTGATCCTTGCGCGGTTTGACTACAGCTTCACCGGTGGGGCACTGATCGTCATGATCTTGGTGATCGTCGCTTATTACGCCCTGATGCTGAAGTTTTCTGAATCGGAGTATCGCGAAGTGATCTCCGAGAAATTTGGCGAGAAATAGGGGGCTGCGATGGAAACCTGGAACTACATCGAATATGCGGCTTGGGGCCTTTCGGCCTTGTTCGGCCTTCTCATGGTGATGGACTGGTTCAAGACCGACAGCACCTATTCCGAAGATGTCCTGATCTCCTCTCGCGAAGGCGAGCTTGAGGCCATGACCGAAGAATCCCACAAGGGCTGAGGGCATCATGGCACAAACTGACATCACATCTTCTGAGCGCGATGGCATGGGGCCGCATGGCACCAAAGTTGGCCTTCTGCGCGTTCTCGGCCCGGCCCACGTGTGGGCACTCGGCGTCGGCATCGTTTTGGTGGGCGAATACATGGGCTGGAACTTTGCCGTCGGCAAAGGCGGGGCCTATGCAGCGCTCATGGCCTGCTGGTTTGCCGGCATCCTTTACTCCTGCGTCGCGATGATCGATTCCGAAGTGACATCGACCGTCGCCGCCGCTGGGGGCCAGTATACCCAAGCCAAGCATATTGTCGGCCCGCTGATGGCCTTCAACGTCGGGCTTTACCTTGTGTTCGCCTACACCATGCTGGAGGCGGCGAATGCGATTACGGCTGGCTACCTGATTTCGGTCGTCGCCACGATGACCGGCTTTACCGGAGAGTTGGACCAGCGCCCGTTCATCATCCTTGTGATCATGTTCCTGGCCTGGCTGAACTACCGCGGCGTGCTGGCAACGCTGACCTTTAACCTCGTCATCACCGCCATCGCGTTTTCCGCCATCATCGTGCTGTTCCTGTCCACCAGCGGTATCCTCGGTGGCGGCATCATGCAGCACGCGGCTCTGTTCGAAGGGCAAGAGATGCCCTACGGCTGGATCGGCGTGGTTGCGGCCATGCACTTTGGCTTGTGGTTCTATCTGGGCATTGAAGGCACCACTCAGGCCGCCGAAGAAGTCCGCTCGCCCGCCCGCGCGCTGCCATTTGGCACGCTGGCAGGCATCATGACCCTCCTCATCGCAGCAACCCTGACCTGGTACATCTGCTCGGGCGTGCTGCCTTGGGAGTTTCTGGGCGATGGCGTGAACGGCTCGGTCGCGCCGCTCTTCGACACGGCGCGCCTGTCGGGGTCGAATGCGCTGATCTGGCTTTTGGGCATTGGCACCCTTTTTGCCACCCTTGCCAGCGCCAACGGCTGCATCAACGACGCCTCCCGCGCATGGTTTGCGCTGGGGCGGGACAAGTATCTGCCCGCGTGGTTCGGGGCCGTGCATCCGCAATACCGCACGCCCTACCGCGCCATCGTGTTCTTGGTGCCGATCGCGCTGATCTTCGCCTTGGGCGCGCCCTTGGATCAGGTCATCACCTTCTCGATCTTGTCGGGGCTTTTGGGCTATACCTTCATGCCACTGAACATCCTGATGTTCCGCAAGAAGTGGCCCATGGGCACCATCAAGCGCGGCTATGAACACCCGTTCCACCCGATCCCGGCGATTGTTCTGCTGAGCCTGTGCGCGATCACCTTCTTTGCGGTGTTCCTTGGCTATGGCACCCAGCTTGTCGCGATGATCGGCTTTTACATCGTGGTGTCGCTGTGGTTCCACTTCTGGCGCTACCGCTTTGTGAACCGTGGCGCCCAGTTCACCATGCCCTGGCCGAAACCCAAGGGCTACTGATCTTGCATAACATCCGCTGGCCCGCCATTCTGTGGCGGGCCAGTGTCTTGAAAGTCCCCAATGACCTCTTTCACCCTTCTTGCCGCCGCCCTTGGTGCCACCGCGCTTTGGCTTGCTTGGACAACGGTTCAGGCCCACAAAGCCCGCAAGATCGCACGCGCCACCTATTTCAGCGCTGTAAAGCCGCTGTTCAACAAAATCACAACCCGTGTGGAACCCACCGGGTTTGCCCGGATGACGGCGCATTTTGAAGGGACCGCCTTTGACCTGCAGGCCATCCCCGACAGCCTGACCTTTCGCAAGCTGCCCGCCCTTTGGGTGATGCTGACCCTGCCCGCACCGATGCCGGTCAAGGCCACGCTCGACATCATGGCCCGCCCCGCCGGGAATGAGCCGTTTTCCCATTTCGCGAACCTGCCGCAATCGCTGCCCTGCCCGCCGAGCCTGCCCGAGGGCACCGGCCTTCGCAGCGATGACGCCACCGGCGTAACGCCGTTTGAGCTGATCGCGCCGCATCTGGCCGTCTTTGCTGACCCCAAGGTCAAGGAGCTGGTAATCTCACCCAAGGGCCTGCGCCTCGTGATCCTTGCGGATGAGGCTGAACGCGGCCGGTTCTTGATCTTCCGCGATGCCGAGGTGGGGGCCACGCCCTTACCCGCAGAGCGGCTGACGCCCCTGATCTCGACGCTTCTGGCGCTGCGCCAGACCTTGACAAAGGTTCCCGAATGACCGCCTCCAAAGCTCCGCCGCATCCTAATCTTGTGCTCGCCATCGCCACCGTACTGCCGGGCATGGGACAGGTGATGAACCGCCAACCGGTGCGCGGGTTGATGTTTGTGTTCTTCGCCGTTCTGTTGGGGGCTTTCACCCTGAAAACTGCCGCCCCTGAGGTTTCATTTGTCGGCAAGACAGCCGGAGCGCTGTTTGTCTGGGCCATGGCGATGATGGACGCCTATCGCACCGCCCGCCTGCGCCGCGCGATTTGGGAGCGGGACAAAGGCTAACCTCTTTCGGGGTCTTCGACCTTCATCGGAGCGTCGCGCTGCGATAAGCGCACGAATGTGCAACGAAGAGCATGACCTGACCTCGCAGGCGTACTCGGGCGTTCGCCGGGAAAACAGTCCACTGGACTATTTTCTGATCCGTCTTACCCTTGCGGGTAGGAAATCACCGACAGATAGCGCGCGGGAAGTTTGACCAGCACTTCCGGCCCATGCGGGGCATCAGCGTCGAAAAACAGCGTATCACCCGGTTTCAGCGAATAGACTTGGTCGCCGTGGCGGTAATCCACCTCGCCCTCCAGCATATACAAAAGCTCCAACCCCTCATGCTGAAAGGCCGGGAAGACGTCGCTCTCGGTGGTCAGCGTGATGAGATAAGGTTCTACCACCACGCCCGAGGAATTCGACCCGATATGGCCCAAAAGGTTATACTGGTGCCCCGCCCGCGTGCCGCGCCGCTCAATCTCCAGATGCGCGCCCGCCTTCACATGCTGCGCCTCGCGCCGTTCCTCATAGCTGCGGAAGAACGCGGTCACCGGCACGGAAAAGGCGTGGGACAGCACCTGCAACGTAGTCAGGCTGGGCGAGGTATTGCCGTTTTCGATCTTGGACAGCATCCCGATCGAAAGGCCAGTGACCGCCGCCAGATCCGCCACCGTCATGCCCTGCTGGCGACGAAAGTTCCGAACTTCACGGCCAATCGCGGCCTCAAGATTACGTTCGGTGATCTCGCGCACGCGGTGCGGGTCTTGGTCAAATGCCGGTTTTGTGCGCGGCAAGGCGGCAGAATCGTGCAGGTCGTCCATCGCGGGGCCTCATTCACCTTATGGCTCAAATCATACGGGTATTTTTCCTATAAGGAAACATCGCATTCATCAAGCCCGGCCCCTGCGACATAGGGTGCATGACCTTACGTCAGGCAATCCGCCCCTGCCCTCCCCGTTGGTGGGCAGGGGCTGGGCGGCCGTCAGATCACCGATTTCGCGGTGATCTCCAGCGCATGCAACAATCCTTGGGCCGAGGAGCGCGGACCGTAAAGCACAACCTCGGTGGCGGAGCGTTTGATGAGGTAGACGCCCAGATGCTCCATCACCGTGCGGCTGGCAAAGCCATCGGGCAGCGTCGCCAGATCAAGGTTCGACAGCCGCTCGAAGAGGGCCACCAGCCCGGTGCCTGCCACATCAAACCGCACCCAAGCGTCGGTCTGTTCGGTGATCGACGCGGTCTCGCCAAAGGCGGGCTTCAGATGCGCGACGATGTCTTCGTGCGTGGCAAAATCGGCTTCAACAAGCCACATCTCGGGCGTCATCCAAAACGCACTGAACGCCTTGCCCGCCTCATGGGCTGATGCGCCCGGCAAGGGCACACCCGCCTTCTTGGCCGCCGCCGCAAAGGCCTTGTCCTGTCCCCGCCGCACCGCGACCGAGGCTAAGGCCAGATCAAACCGTTCGGTGATATGGTAGGGGCCGATTGCCACCACCTCTGCCGTATCATGCCCCAAAGCGGTCAGGCTTTTCCATGCATTAGCCACGAAGACGCTCCCCCTCAGGATCAAAGAAATGCGGGCTGACGATCTCAACCTCGGTGTCGGTCTTGGTCAGAAAGTTCACCGCGCGCATTTTGCGGCCAATCTTTTGATCGCCCGCCTTCAGATAGCCCAGCGCAATGTCACAGCCCAGATGCGGGCTATAGACCTTGGAGGTCAGCCAGCCGCCATCGGACGCCAGTTCCACTGGCGCGCCGATTTCCATGAAATGGCTACCCGCCGAAATGCTGGCCTTGGGGTCCACGGGTTTGACGCCGACCAGACGATAGCCGCCCGGTTGGTTCATCCCCTCGCGTTGGCTGAGCACCATGCCGATGCTGTCTTTCTTCTTCGACACCATCTTGCCCAAGCCCATGTTCAGCGCGGTGGACTGGCCGTTCAACTCGCCCCCGGCCACATGGCCCTTTTCAATCCGCATGACGCCCAAGGCTTCGGTGCCATAGACAATGGCATCAAACTCAGCCCCGGCTTCCATCAGTTTGCGGACCAGCGCATCGCCATAGCGGGTGGGAACGGCGATTTCATACGCAAGTTCCCCCGAGAAGGAGATGCGGAACAGACGGCCCCGCAGCCCGCCAAGCGTGATATTGCCCGCGCCCATATAGGGGAAGGCGGCGTCAGAAATGTCCTGATCGACGATCTTCTGCAAGAGTTTCCGCGCGTTGGGACCAGCAACCGAAAATTGCGCCCAAGCCTCGGTGGTCGAGATGATCTGCACATCCATATCCGGCCACAAGCACTGGCGGCAGTATTCCAGATGCCGAAACACCGTCACCGCATTAGCCGTGGTGGTGGTCATGACATATTCATGCTCGCCCATCCGCGCCGTGGTGCCATCGTCGAACACCATGCCATCTTCGCGCAGCATCAGCCCATAGCGGCACTTGCCCACGGCCAACGACGAGAAGGTGTTGGCATAGACCTTGTCCAAGAAGACCCCGGCATCGGTACCCTGAATGTCGATCTTGCCCAGCGTGGTCACATCGCAAATCCCGATCGAGCGCCGCGATGCCAAGACTTCGCGGTCGACGCTTTCGCGCCATGTCGTCTCGCCCGCTTTCGGCACCCATTGCGTGCGCAGCCAGTTGCCGACTTCGACAAAAATCGCGCCCTGTTCTGAGGCCCATTTGTGCGACGGTGTCAGGCGGAAGGGTTTGAACTCTTTGCCGCGCGACCGGCCTGCCAGCGTGCCCATCGCAACGGGCGTATAGGGCGGGCGGTAGATGGTGGTTCCCGTGGCCGGAATGGATTGGCCAGTCAGTTCGGCCATGACGGCGATGCCAAGGACATTGCCGGTCTTGCCCTGATCGGTTGCCATACCCAGCGTGGTGTAGCGCTTCAGATGCTCGACGGCGGTGAAGTTTTCCTTGTGGGCCAGCTTCACATCTTTGACCGTCACATCGTTCTGCTGGTCAATCCATGCCCGGCCCTTGCCTTCATGCACATACCACAAGGGGCTGATCGCAATCGGCGCGTCCTCGGCCTTCGGCAGTTCGCCTGCCTTGGCGGCCATCCCCAGATCGGCCAGCGCCGCAATCGCCTGCGCCTGACCGGTCGCCAAAGCGCCATGGGTAGAGAGAGCGCCACTGGCTGCCCCCGCCGCCGTCAGCCCGGCAGGGCCGCCCGTGCCCGGCACAAAGGCCGCGATATCGTCGCGCCATTCGGGGCGCGAGCGGTGGTGCGAGGTGATGTTGACATTCGGGTTCCAGCCGCCCGACACGCCCAATGCAGTACAGGAAATCGTCTCGGTCTTGCCATTGGCCAGCCGCACCGTCACGGATTTCAGCCCCAGCCCACCCGATGAATCGATCACCTGCGCGCCTTGCAGATGCCGAAGACCGGGCAGGAGGTCACCGCCTTCACGGCTGTCGATCACGGCGGCCACATCCACGCCCTTGGCCTGCAAGTCTTTTGCTGTCCGCAAGCCGTCATCGTTGTTGGTGAACACCGCCACCCGGTCACCCGCCGCCACACCCCAGCGGTTGGCATAGGCGCGCAGGGCACCCGCCAACATAACGCCGGGGCGGTCGTTGTTTTCGAACGCAATCGGACGCTCGGTCGCGCCCCCCGTCAGAATGGCGCGCTTGGAGTAGATTCGCCACAGCGTTTGCCGGGGCTTGCCTGCCATCGGTACGGGCAGGTGGTCCGACACCCGCTCCACCGCCGAATAGATGCCGTGGTCAAAGGCGCCAACAATCGTGGTGCGGGTCATCAGACGCACATTCGGCATCGTGGCGAGTTCTGCAACCACGCCAGCCGCCCAATCGGCGCCCGCCTTGCCACCAAATTCGAAGGTCTCGGCATTTAGCCGCCCGCCCATGCGAAAATCTTCGTCCGCCAAAACAACCCGCGCGCCCGCGCGGCCCGCTGTCAGCGCCGCCATCAGGCCCGCAGGTCCGGCCCCGATGATCAGCGCATCGCAGTGGATAAAGCCCTTGTCATATTCATCGGGGTCTTCGTCCTTGGTCAGCGCGCCCAAACCTGCGGCGCGGCGGATGATCGGCTCATAGACCTTTTCCCAAAATGCCGCCGGCCACATGAAGGTTTTGTAGTAGAACCCTGCCGCGAAAAAGCTGTTCAGCTTGTCGTTGATCGCCATCGCGTCCAGCTTGAGGCTGGGCCAAGCGTTCTGGCTCGTAGCCTCTAATCCGTCGAAGAGTTCGGCCACAGTCGCCCGTGTATTCGGCTCTTGCCGCGCGCCCGAGCGCAGATGCACCAGCGCGTTCGGCTCTTCCGAGCCGGCCGACAAAGGCCCGCGTGGGCGGTGGTATTTGAAGCTGCGCCCCATCAGCCGCACACCATTGGCAAGAAGCGCCGAGGCCAGCGTGTCGCCCGGATGGCCGACATAGCTGTGCCCGTCAAAGGTGAAGCGGAAGCTTTTGCTGCGGTCGATCTGGCCGCCCGAAATGCGATTGGACTGGTTCATTTGCTGCGCCCCTGCGCCCGGGCCACATCGCGGGCCATTTCCACCTTGGTGATTTCATGGGTCACAGTGTTGCGTGTGACCACCAGCCAGGACCGGTCGCCCTGCTCATGATACCACAGCTCGCGATGCTCCCCCGCCGGGTTGTCGCGGTTGTAGAGGTAGTCATGAAACACCTCGATCCCCGCGGTCATGCCGTCGGGGCGGTTGATAAGATTGGCGTCGCCCAGATAGACAAATTCCTGCGCGTCACGGGGGCCAAGGATGGGGTGATTGATGATCATCTGGATGCCCTTAATGCAGGTTCGGCTGGGCGCCTTGGCCCTTTTCGTCAATCATCAACCCCTTGAGGAAGCGATCAAACCGGTAGGCCGTGGCGGTCTTGTGTGGCTCGTCCTTTGCCAGAAGATGGGCAAAGCACCAGCCCGAGGCCGGGGTCGCCTTGAACCCGCCGTAGCACCAGCCACCGTTGAAATAGAGCCCATCCACATGCGTCTTGTCGATGATGGGGCTGCCGTCCATCGACATATCCATGATCCCACCCCATGTTCGCAGCAATCGCGCCCGCCCGATCATTGGCATCAGGGCCATTCCACCCTCGGCCACATCCTCAATCACTGGGAGGTTGCCGCGTTGGGCATAGGAATTATAGCCATCGATGTCGCCACCAAAGACCAGACCGCCCTTGTCAGACTGCGACACATAGAAATGCCCCGCACCAAAGGTCATCACGCCGTCGATCAACGGCTTCAGCCCCTCACTGACGAAGGCCTGCAGCACATGGGACTCCATCGGCAAACGCATCCCGGCATGGGACATCACCCGCGACGAAGACCCCGCGACCGCAACGCCCACCTTCTTGGCCCCGATATACCCGCGTGAGGTTTCCACCCCACGAATACGCCCGTTTTCAATCCGCATCCCCGTCACTTCGCAGTTCTGGATCAGATCCACGCCGCGCATATCCGCCCCGCGCGCATAGCCCCAGGCCACCGCATCATGGCGCACCGTGCCGCCGCGCTTTTGCGCCAATGCGCCTTTGATCGGGAAGCGCGCATTGTCGAAGTTCAGGAACGGATAGATCGCCCGAACCTCTTCGCGCGAAAGCAAAACCGCATCCGCGCCGTTCAGGATCATGCCATTACCGCGCCGGGTAAAGGCGTCGCGCTGCGCATCCGTGTGGATCAGGTTCATGATCCCGCGCTGCGAAACCATGGCGTTGTAGTTGAAGTCCTGTTCCAACCCTTCCCAGAGTTTCAGCGAAAACTCATAGAACGGCTCGTTGCCGTCCAGAAGGTAGTTCGAGCGGATGATCGTGGTATTGCGGCCCACGTTGCCGCCACCGAGATAGCCCTTTTCCAGAACCGCGATCCGGGCCTGTTTGAATTCCTTGGCCAGATAATATGCCGTGGCCAAGCCATGCCCGCCACCGCCGACGATGATGTAATCATACTCGGCCTGCGGGGTCGGATCGCGCCAGACAGGCTTCCATCCCTTATGCCCGGTCAATGCCTCGGCAATGACGCGAAACCCCGAATAGCGCATGAACGGCCCTCCTGCTTTGTCAGGAACTTAGGCCGAACCCCTGCGAAAGCACGCGCCATTTTCGCCATGACTTAGGCGGTTTTCGCCATCGGGCGCGGGGGTCGCGCCAAAGCCTTGCCCCCACCCCTCGACTGCGACCTTACTTCAGCTTGATGCAGAAGTGCTTTTTGACAGGCTTTTCAATCGTCCAGGTTCCCTTAAACCCCGGCTCGACCACAAAGCCATCTCCGGGGCGCAGGGTCACCGGAGCGCCGTCGTCGGGGGTGATGGTGATCTGGCCTTCGATCAGGTGGACAAACTCGTAAAACTTATAGCTCGCGTGCCATGTGCCCAGCGTCGCCTCCCACGTGCCGCTGATCACAGAGCCGTCAATCGAGGTGTGCTGCACCCAGGTTTTCATCGTGGGGGTGCCCATGGTCTTGGTCCAACCGTCAAGGTCGGTGGTCATCGGCTCGGGGCCGGGGGCGGGAAAGCGGAAAACCATGTCGGTCATGTCGGTCCTCATCGGGTTAGGTTTGGCCACAGTGGTAGGCGGCAGCGGCAGTGGTTGCAAGCCGAGTCAGATTTTGGTTTCTGTCACGCAAAGGACAAAGGGGGAAAAATCATGCTGATCCGCAAGGCACTGGCCAGCGACGCCGCGCATCTGGTGCGGTTCATCAACATGGCAGCGGATGATTTGCCGATGCACTTCTGGCGCAAATCGGTGGGCCCTGAGGGCGACGCCATTGCCTACGGGATGGAACGCGCCGCGCGCGAGACGGGCAGCTTTTCCTTTAAAAATGCGTGGTTGTCAGAGGTGGACGGCGCTGTCGCCGCCTGCCTGCTGGGCTATCCGGCAGAAGATGACCCCAGCCCCATCTCGCCAGACACCCCGCCGGTCTTTGTGCCACTCTTGGAACTCGAAGCGCTGGCGCCCGGTTCGTGGTACCTCAACGTCCTTGCCACCTATGACAGCTTTCGCGGCAAGGGCTGCGGCAGCGCCCTTCTGGCCACAGCCGAAGAGACGGCCCGCGCCGATGGCCGAAAAACTATCAGCCTGATTACAGCGGACACCCACTTTGACGCCCAGAGGCTCTACGCAGCCAAAGGCTACATCGAAATCGCCCGCCGTCCGGTGGTGAAGGGGGATTGGCAGGTGGATGCCTCCGAGTGGATCTTGATGATCAAGACGCTGGCCTAAAGCGTAATGATTCAACCCACCGGCAGCATGTGGTTTGGCCTGCCCCAAGGGGTTGTGACCATCATCGCCACAGTCTTTGCGATGGCGCTGACTGACGCCATCATCAAGCTGTCCAGTTCAGAGATGACGCTGTGGCAAATCTGGATCCTGCGATCTGCCATCGTTGTGCCGATCCTGCTGGTCGCCACCAAAGGCCGCATCTTTCCCCCCGGCACGGGTTGGATCATCGCGCGCAGCGTGGCCCTTGTGGTGCAATACCTCTGCTTTTACGCCGTCTTGCCACTGATCGACATGGCCCTCGCGGGGGCCGCCGCTTACATCGCCCCGTTCTTCATCGTCGGGCTGTCGGCCTTGGTGCTGGGCAACCAGATCACGTTGCGGCATTGGCTGGCCATCGCCACCGGCTTTGCTGGGCTTTTGCTGATCGTCCGTCCCTTTGCGGCAGCCTTCACACCTTTGGTGTTCCTGCCCATCGCAGCCGCGCTTTTCTATGCCATCGCCGCCATCCTGACCCGGGCGAAATGCGCTGAGACCCCGGCGCTGATCTTGGCGCTGTGGCTGAACATCGCCTGCTTGGCCTTCGGTCTGGCGATTGGCGCGGTTCGGGGGTTGATCGTGACGCCTGAATGGGCAGGTTTCATCTTTGGCCCGTGGCACAGCATGGCTGGCAGCGATTGGGGCATGATCCTTGTGCTAAGCGTGCTGATCATCGGCATCGCCATCGGTCTGGCCCGCGCCTATCAATCCCCCCGCCCCGAGGTGATTGCGACCTTTGACTACAGCTATATGATCTTCGTCGTGTTCTGGGGCTATGTGTTCTTCGGCGAAGTGCCGGACCTTTGGACATTGGCCGGAATGGCGCTGATCAGCGCGGGCGGCCTTGGCGTGTTGATGATCCGTGACAGCGGGCGAAGCCGACCCTAAGGGATCACTTCGAACCGATCCACATCCACCATACCGTGATCGGTGATCTTCAGATGCGGGATTACCGGCAGGGCCAAGAACGCCAGTTGCAGGAAGGGTTCTTCCAAGACCACGCCCAGCGATTTCGCCGCGGCGCGAAGCGCGATCAGATCTTGATGCACCTGTTCAAACGGCTCAAGGCTCATCAACCCCGCGAGAGGCAGGGCGAGGTCAGCAAGAACCCGGCCGCCTTCCACGACCACGAAACCGCCCTCAATCTCGCCCAGCCGATTGGCGGCCAGCGCCATATCGTCATAATCCACCCCCACCACAGCAATGTTGTGGTGGTCATGGCAGACGGTCGAGGCAATCGCACCACGCTGCAAGCCAAAGCCCTGCACAAAGCCTGTGGCCTTGTTGCCATTGACGCCGTGCCGTTCAATCACCGCGATCCGGATCAGGTCGCGCGCTACGTCGGGGCGCTTGTCGCCATCCACCGGAGCGATATCAAAGGTCAGATGCGGGGTGATGATCTTGCCCGGCAGAATACCGATCACCGGGGTTTCCACCTTGTTGCCGCTGGCGCGAAAATGGTGTGCTTCGACCCGCGGGGCCTTGACCGAATGGCGGGCCACAGGTGGGATGGTCTGGCGAGCCGCAAAGGCCGCGCCGGTGACCTCGACGCCACCAGCGAACACTTGTGCCACATGGCAGCCTTCCAGCCCGTCGATCACCGCAATATCCGCCCGCTTGCCCGGTGCGATCAACCCGCGATCCTTCAGGCCGAACGCCTCGGCCGCCGAGAGGCTGGCGGCGCGGTAAACCGCCAAAGGTTCAGCCCCCAGCGCAATCGCCGTGCGGATGATCCAATCCAGATGCCCATGTTCGGCAATGTCCAAGGGATTGCGGTCATCGGTGCACAGGCACAGATAGGGCGAGTGTCGCTCGGTCAACAGCCCCACCAGAGCATGCAGGTCTTTAGACACCGACCCCTCGCGGATCAACACCCGCATCCCCTTGCGCAGCTTTTCCAACCCCTCATCATAGGTCGTCGCCTCATGCTCGGTGAGGATGCCTGCGGAAATATAGCCGTTCAGGTCATTGCCGCGCAAAAGCGGCGCGTGCCCGTCAATGTGGCGGCCCCGGAAGGCCTCTAGCTTCTCCATGCAGCCCGGATCTTTGTGCAAAACACCGGGGTAATTCATGAACTCGGCCAAGCCGATCACCCGTGGATGGTCCATCAGCGGCACCAGATCGGCGGCCATCAGCTTGGCACCTGTGGTCTCCATATGGGTCGAGGGCACGCACGATGACAGCTGCACCCGAATGTCCATTAGCGTCAGGGCTGACGCCTCAAGGAAATAGTGGATCCCCTCCAACCCGCAGACATTGGCAATCTCGTGCGGGTCACAGATCGCCGTGGTCACCCCACGCGGGGTGACGCAGCGGTCAAACTCAAGGGGCGTCACCAAAGAGCTTTCGATGTGCAGATGCGTATCGATGAACCCCGGCACCAGCACCTTGCCCGACACATCTACTTCGCGCAGACCCCGGTATTGGCCGAACACGCCTACAATCGTATCGCCACAGATGGCGACATCGGTTTCCACCAACTCTCCAGTGACAAGGTCGAACACCCGCCCCCCCTTCAGCACCAGATCGGATGGCACCACACCGCGGCCCTGATCGATGCGGTCGGCAAGCGTGGCTTTGGTCGAGAGGAATGTCATGGCGAAATCTCCTTCAGCTTAGGGAACATCATGGCCACGCCCGCCGCAACCCCCTTGCAGCCACCACCGAAGGGTGGAACACCAAACCACAGGAGGCCCCGATGCGACCCTTGCGCGGCATTGCCCTGAAACTTGGCTCGGTTCTGGTGTTCATCGTGATGTCAGCGATGATCAAGACCACGGCCCAACATGTTCCAGCCGGTCAGGCGGTGTTCTTCCGCTCGGCCTTTGCACTTCCGGTGATCGTGATCTGGCTGGCATGGCGGCACGAGCTGAGCACCGGATTTCGCGCAAAAAACCCAATTGGCCATGTCTGGCGCGGGTTAATGGGCACCTTGGCCATGGGAATGGGCTTTGCGG